>JADFNR010000171.1 GCA_022563275.1 Chloroflexota bacterium
TGCCGCCGGAGAAGGCGCGCATGAACCCGAAGCGTCCTTCCAGGGCGTCGGTCCCCGCCGTGAAGCCGCCCTGCACCAGTTTGGCGGCGGTGATGCCCGACTTGCAGGCGTGACCGGCGTGGAACGGTTTAGTCATGGTGCCGAAATTCTGCCGCAGGCCCGAAGCTTGGGACGCTCCCAGAGAGATGGCCATGGCCGTTTGTTCCGCATCAAGTCCCAGCAGTCGTGACGCGGCGGCGGCGGCGCCCAGCGCGCCCAGCGGCCCCGTCGGGTGCCAGCCAAGGTCGTCGTAGTAGGCCGGGCTGATGGCGTCGCCCACGGCGCAGGCCACTTCAAACCCCACCAGGTAGGCGAGGAGCATGTCCCGGCCCGATGCGCCCACTTCCTCAGCCACGGGCAGCGCGGCCGGTATCAATACCGCGCTGGGGTGGGTCTTGGTTATAAAGGTGATGTCGTCGTAGTCCAGAGCGTGGGACATGGCCCCGTTGATCAGCCCCGCTTCCGGTGCGCTGGTCTTGAAGCCGCGCCCGATGACGGTGGCGGCGGGCTTGCCGCCCAGGCCGGTCAGGTAATCGGCCAAGATGTCGGCCAGGGGTTCTTTGGACCCGGCCAGGGCGCAGCCCAGACAGTCGATTATGGCAGCCTTGGCGGCGACGATCGCCTCGGGCGGAAAGTCTTCCAGACTGGTTTTGACGACGTATTCGGCGATCTTTTTGGTGACTTCCAAGTTGGTTCTCCCGCGATCCTTTGGACCGGTCTTTGTTGAATCAGTAAAGCACGCTTGACTCACCCAGGCAAATCGCCGGGCAGGCGGCCCAGACGCGTTTTCAATTCACGACTTATCCACGGCTTAGAATCCTGCTGGTGGACAACTTATTTTCAAACGGGGATAAAGGGGCCGGCTTGTTTGGATAACTGTGACGGAAATGCGGCTAAACGTGCCTCAAGGTGGACGGTTTGCACTCGCGATTACCCTTGCCGCTCTGGTGGCGGCGGAGTATCATTGGCGGCCAGGTGAGCACCCTGGCCCTGACACAACCAATCCGGTACCAACGGAGGTTATATGAGCACTTCAATCAGCGGACGGGAACTACAGGTCGTTAAGGGAACGGCGTCTCCCGATACCACGCCCCAGACGCCCGGCATGATTCGGATGCCCGGCATAGACAGCAACACCGCCGGCGCCAAGAAGATCTGGCTGGGCAAGGTGGAATGCGTGCCCAATACCATGGGACCGCCGCATCATCACGGAGAGGCGGAGACCGCCGCCTACGTCATCAAGGGACATATCCGGGTCTACTTCGGCGAAGACTATAAAGAGTTCGTTGAAGCCGGTCCGGGGGATTTTATCTTCGTGCCGGCCAACTTCAATCATATCGAGGGAAATCCGTACGACGAACCGGCGGAAGCGATCCTGTCTCGGGGTCCGGACAACATCGTCATCAACCTTTAAACCAGTTGACTTCGCGATAAAACGCGCGCCGATCACCGGCCCGGCCAATGGCGGCCGGGCCGGTTGCATTTTGGGACCGGGGCCCGGTTGAGCAGGGTCTGGGTGCCAAAACAGGCTGTATACTAAACCGGGCGCGGCAGGACGGCTGCTCGCCCATCGATCGATGTCCCTGCGGCTTCCGCCCGTATCAGACCCGGGAAACCCTTTTGATCAAAGAACGAATCACACAGAAGATGCGGTTGCCTCGGAATATGTTCTACGGCTGGTGGATCGCGATCATATCCGCCAGCGTGGATTCGCTGAAACACGGCACCTTCAACAAGGGTTTCACCTCCTACATAATTCCCCTGCGCAACGAATTGGGCATCGGCGTCGCCGCCATCGCGTTCGCCGAGTTTCTGGGCCGCATGGAAGGAGGGCTGCAGGGCCCGCTCATGGGCTGGGCCACCGACCGCTTCGGCCCCCGCGTCATCCTGATGTTCGGCGGCCTCACCTCCGGTCTCGGCTTCATCCTGCTCTCCTTCACCCAGAACTACCTTTATTTCGTGATCATCTTTGTGGGGCTTCTGTCGCTGGGGTTCCGGGCCGGGTACAACAACGCCACCATGCCGGCCATCAACCAGTGGTTCCGGCGGCACCGGGGCCTGGCCATGGGAATCGCCGGGACCGGCACGGCCATCGGGGGCACGCTGATCGCCCCGCTCATGGGGTTCTTGGTGCTGGGCGCCGGTTGGCGTCCGGCGGCCTTCGTCTCCGGTGTGATCATCCTGGCGGTGGTGATCCCGATGTCGTTATTGATCCGCCGTGACCCGGAGAGCATGGGGCTGAGGCCGGACGGAGACCCGATCCCGGAGAACGAGGTCAACATCGTCTCGGCGGCGGCGCCGGGAGAGGAGGTCCCCGCGATGGAGCGGCACGGGGCCGCCATACTCCACGCCGGAGAGCCTGATTTCACCGCTTCCGAAGCCATGAGAACGCCCACGTTCTGGATATTCGTGTTGGCCGTGGGCCTGCGGAACACCGTCCATTCCGGGGTTACGTTCCTGATGGTGCCCCTGGTGGTCTGGTTCCTGATGGGTTCGGGGCGCAGCGAGGACGGCGCTCAACCCATCGCGGTGGCGTTCATCGGCGTGATGTCCTTCAGTCTGTTGTTGATGATTCCCATCATCGGCTGGCTGGGCGACCGGTGGTCAAAGAATAAGCTGAGTTCCCTCTGCATGATCGGCGGGGCATTGTCCATGCTGGTCCTGGTGAACGGCAATGGGAATATCTGGCAGGTGGTGGCGTTCGTGGTCCTCTTGGCCTTTTCGGAGACGGCCAACCCCCTGGCCTGGGCAATCTTGGGAGATTACTTCGGCCGGCGCAGTTACGCCACGCTGCGGGGCTGGCAGCACCTGCCCGACCAGTTCATGTCCATGAGCACACCGCTCTGGATGGGGATAATATTCGAGCGGACCGGCAGCTACCAGTGGGCCCTGATCCCCCTGGTGGTCATCTACTGTCTGGCGGCCCTGCTCTATCTGTTGATACCCAACCCCAGAACGCCGGCCCGGGTGCGGGCTTACCAGGAGCAGGGCCTTGGGATAAGGCAGGACTAGCTTCCGGGCTCATTGATCGCTTTGGCGAAGCCCTTGACGGCCCCCTCCAACACCCAGTCCTCGACGCAGTAGGAGATGCGGAAGTAACCCGGCGTGCCGAAGCCACGCCCCGGCACCACCAGCACGTTGCTGTTCAGAAGCGTCCGGCAGAAGGCCACGTCGTCCTCGATTGGCGCCTTGGGGTACAGATAGAAGGCCCCCTGAGGCCGGACCACCTCATACCCCAGTTCCCCCAAATGCTGGCAGAGATAGTCCCGTTTCTTCTCGTAATACCCCGCGTCCACGCTCACGCCCTGCAGGTTGCGGACGATGTGCTGCATCAGGGCTGGCGCGTTGACGAACCCCAGCGTCCGGTTGCAGAAAGAAAGCCCGGCCGACAACTCCTCTTTACCCTGGTGATTGGGGTTCACCGCGATGTAGCCGATGCGCTCTCCCGGCAGGGCCAGGTCCTTGGCGTGGGAGGTGACCATCAAGCTGTTGTCGTAATGGGGCAGGACTTGGGGGAAGCTGATGCCGTCGAAGATGATTCGGCGGTAGGGTTCGTCGCTGATGATAAAGATCTCGGTCCCGTGCTCGGCCTGCTTCCGCTCCAACAAAGCCGCCAGTCCCTTGAGGCTCTCTTCGGAATAGACGGCGCCCGTGGGATTGTTGGGCGAGTTGATCATGATGGCCCGCGTCTTGGCGGTCATCGCGGCTTCGATCTTGGCCAGGTCGAGTTGGAACCGGTCGTCGCAGGCCGCCACCACGGCCACCCCGCCGTGGTTGTCGATGTAGTAGAGGTATTCCCAGAAGTAGGGCGACAGGATGATCACTTCGTCGCCCTCGTTCAGGATGGTCTTTAAGACCACGTTGGCGGCGGCGGCGGCCCCGCAGGTCATGATCACGTCCGCGGCGGAGAAGTCCAGGCCGGAATCTTTCTTCAGGGTGTCGGCCACGGCCTGGCGGGTCTCCATGTAGCCGGGGTTGGGCATGTAGCGGTGCATCCCCGAGACCGGGGCGTTGGCCAGGCGGCGCAGCTCGTCGTGGAACTCCTGGGGCGGCTCCAAGACCGGGTTGCCCAGGGACAGGTCGAAGACCTTATCGGCC
>JADFNR010000068.1:0-13310 GCA_022563275.1 Chloroflexota bacterium
TCGGCCGCGCGCTGCTCGCCGAAGTTGGCGGTGGAGTGTTTGATGAACTGGAGCATGATCACCTTCATGCCCCGGCCCCAGGCCCTTAACACCACGCCCATGGCCGCGGTCGTCTTGCCCTTTCCTTTGCCGGTGTTGACGATCACCAGGCCCTTATTGATCCGCGGCCCCGTGACCGACTGGGGGCCCGGTTCTGCTTCGGTTTCCTTGTCCGCTGGTGTATCTGTGCTCATGGTCTATCCTCAAAAACGGCGGTGCCGGCACTTTATATCCTGACCGGCGCTGGCGTTGGATCTGAAAGCCGGTCTTCTTAGGCTGACACCCTGGCGCAGGTCTCCACGAACCGTGACGCCAGTCCCGGGCGGCTGCCCAGGTGTATGTGGACGTATGACGCCCAAACGTTGGCCGTGCGGAACCCGTCGGGCCGGTTGTCCTGGTCAACTACTTTATAGACCGATTCCTCGGCCGCCGGTTGCTGGGCCAGGGTGGACCAGTGGAACTCGTGGCCCCGGACCCGCTGTCCTTTAAGAAGCACCGGACTGTCGGCGCATGCCTCTACCTCGCGGTATCCCAGGGTCAACCGGGTCTGGGACATGGCCGACTCGGCGGGAATAACGCCGATCATCGGGTGGGTCACGCCTTCCAGGTCCGAAAGGCTTTTCCCCAGGTACATCAGGCCGCCGCATTCCGCGTAAACCGGCACACCTTTGGCGACCGCTTGGCGTATGGCCTCGTGCATCGGCGCATTCTCCGAGAGTTGGGAGGCGAACAGTTCCGGAAACCCGCCGCCCAGGTAGATCCCGCCGACATCGGGAGGCAGCTTGCTGTCGTCCAAGGGGCTGAATGGGGCCAGTTCCGCGCCCCAGGCGGATAGGAGGTCCAGTGAGTCCTGGTAATAGAAGCTGAAGGCCTTATCTTGGGCCACCGCGATGGTGGTGCGGGCGGGCAACGGCGATTCCGGGTAGATACCAGGGGCCGCCTGGGGCGTCTTGGCCGTCTGGGCCAGTTTTAAGATAGCATCCACGTCCATGGTCGCTTCAACCTGATTGATCACGCTGTCGTACCACTGTTGGGCCACGGTGCCTTCCACCGTCGGGATCAGACCCAGGTGGCGTTCCGGCTGGATGAACTCATCTTTCCTGGGCAGGTATCCGAGGACAGGGATGCCGGTGGTGGCCTCTATCTGAGGCTTGCAGAATTCCAGGTGGCGGTCGCTGCCCACTCCGTTCAGGATCACCCCGGCCACGTTCAGGTCCGGGTCGAACTTCTGGAAGCCCAGGACCTCGGCCGCCACGCTGCGGGCGACCTTGGCGGCGTCGGCGATGAGGATCACGGGAGCGCCCAGCAGCTTGGCCAACTGGGCGGTTGAGCCCTCTTCGGTCAGGCTGGAGTGTCCGTCGAACACCCCCATGACGCCTTCCACCACGGAAATATCGCGTCCGGCGCCGGCCCGTTGGAACAGTTCGAGTACGGTCGAGTGTTCACAGAGCCAGGTGTCCAGGTTGCGGCTGGGCACGCCGCAGGCCACTTTATGGTAGGAAGGGTCGATATAGTCGGGGCCGGCCTTGAACGGCTGCACCTTCAGGCCGCGGCGGGTCAACGCTCCCATGATGCCGGTGGCGATGGTGGTCTTGCCCACCCCGCTGCGCACTCCCGCTATTACGATGGTTGCGGCCATCCAGTGTTCCTTGTTCTCTGGGGTCCGGTTTCCGGGGTCCGGATGAGTTATCTGGCGCTCATTATAACTGCCGTCCACCGAAAGCGCAGGGAGCCGAGCCTGGACGTGAGCTGATCAGCTTGACATCGCCTGACCGAGGGCCTACTTTTAGGTGAATCTGAGGCAGCCTTACCAGCCATACCGGAAAGAGGGAGATGCCATGCCCAAGCTATCGGTCTTGAGCGAGATTCAACGAAAGTCCATGCAGATGTTCCCGTGCGTGGAGCACGACGATACGCCGTGGACACCCATGGCCAAACCGTTGTCGGAAAGCAGATTGGCCCTGGTCACCTCAGCCGGTCTGCACCTGCGGACCGACAAGCCCTTCATCTCCGCCCACGAGGGCGGCGACACCTCCTTCCGGGTCATCCCCCGCAGCGCGGCCGCCGGCGACATCCTCCAGAGCCACACCAGCATCGGCTTCGACCATACCGGCATCTACCGGGATATCAACGTCACCTTTCCGATCGACCGTCTCCAGGAGTTGGTTGACCAGAAGAAGATCGGGTCGCTTTCCGACGATTACTACTCGTTCATGGGGGCCCTGCGGGACGTGACCGGGATAATTGAGGAGTCAGGCCCCGAAGTCGCGCGGCGGCTCAAGGCCGAGGGCGTGGAAGTGGTGCTGCTCACCCCCACTTGACCCCTCTGCTCCCACGCTGTAAGCGTGTTGGCGCGCATCTTCGAAGAGGCCGGGATGACCACCACCGGCATCGTCCTGATCGAGGAGCATGCCCAGAGGGTGAAACCTCCCCGGATGCTGGCCGTGCCCTTCTTTTTTGGCAACGCCCTGGGCGAGGCCGACGACCCTGCCTACCAACACCGGGTCCTGCAGCACACCTTTGACCTCTTGGACCGGGACCAGGGGCCGGTATTGGAACAACTGCCCAGCGACATGATTCCCGACATCCTGATGCAGGGGTCTGAAACCACCAACGCGTCGGAGGAGAAGGGCTTGAACGCCGCCGACGAAGTCACGGCTATGAGAGCTTACTATGAGCAATGGGTCAAGGCCCACGGCGGCCGCACGTCTGTGGGGTTGAGCACCATCCCGCAGCGGCGTTTCCGGGGGGTGGTCCGGTTCATCGAGGGCTACGTCAGGGGTGAAGTGTCCGACATGAAAGAACGGCCTGCCGATTTCACCGTTCCCCAATTCATCCGTTACTGTGTGGACGACATTAAAGCCTTCTATTACGAGGCGCGGATGGTCCAGCGGCCCGACGGCGCGGACCGCGAGATTCACGATTGGTTCTGGTCGGAGACCGCCATGGGTTCTTTGCTCATGGCCCTGTCGCAACGGATGCGGGAAGACCAGGACAATGAGGTCCAAGCAGTGGCCTCCGGGATCGCCAGATAGCCGCCGCCATCAATAAATGGAGTGAACCATGGTTACCTACAGTTACGACCACATACACCTGCGCAGCCGGGAACCCATGGAGACGGCCCGGTACTTCAACAAGATGTTCGGGGCCGAGATAAAAGAGAGCGTCCAGTCCGACGGCCAGCCCAGGGTCGATATCGACGTGAACGGACTGATCATCTTCATCGCCAAGGCCGATGACACCACCCCCGCCGGGCCCGTTGACCCCCATCTGGGCCTGGACCACTTCGGGTTCAGGGTGGATGACCTGGACGCGGCCGCCGCCGACCTCAAGTCCAAGGGCGCCGAGTTCTCCATGGAGCCCAAGGACCTGCGGCCGGGACTGCGCATCGCCTTCGTCCGCGCCCCTGGTGACGTCCGGATAGAGCTGCTCGAGCGCAGCGACTAGCAATAATCCAACGCCACAGAAGGGGTCGGCGCAGATCACGCCGGCCTTTTTTGTTTTTGTTCCGACGTCCGTAGGGGCGGGTTTCCAACCCGCACTGGCACTCCTAAACCGCGCTTATGCCCGCCTGAAATTTAGCGGACCAACCTGCCTCTCATCCGTGATTGTTCCGTTTCGACGCCACATCGGCGCAAGTAAAAGGGCATCCCGATAAACCGGGATGCCCCTACGAGTCGTTGGCGTCATCACCGATTTTTCTATCTACAGATATCCGCCCCGGCGAGGGCCCCTCAGCCAGTAGTAGAAGCCAGTGATCACGATGAACCCGCCCAACAGCAAGAGCATCACGCCGATCGCTTTGATCAGCCATTCCCCCACCGGCGAGACTAGAATCAGGCCTAAGACAGCCACCAGGCCGCCGCAGCCGATCCCAGCTCTGGGTCCGGCGTTGCCCATGCCCATCCTGCCCATCCTGAACTGCATCCGCTTTAGGTCTTGGCCACCGAAAAGGTGGCCTCAGACTCCGTGACCCGTCCCTCTTCGGTCAATTTGTCCAGGTGGGTGCGGACGTTGCGGGCGGCGGCCCCGCGCAGGTTGCGGCGCAGGTTCCTTGGGTAGACGGCGGTCACGATCTCGTCCACCGAATCCACTCCAGACGCCAGGGCCGCCAGCACCTGTTCCTCCCGTTCGGTCCGGTGGCGGATATACCACTGGACCCGGGCCATTCCGTTGTTGATCACCTGACCGTGGCCGGGGCAGAGTATCTTGGGCTTCAACCCGGCCAGGGTTTCCAGGGAGGCCATGTACTGCTTCAGGTTGCGCACGCTGGAGGAGGAGTTGCCCAGGATGGTGTCGCCGCTGAAAACCACTTTGTCCGCCGCCATATAGTATGAGACGTGGTCTACCTCATGGCCGGGGGTGAAGTAGGCCCGGAGCTTCACGCCGCCGCCGGTGGGAACCGATTCACGGGAGCGCAGCTTGACCACCTTGCCCTGACCCAGCCGGTGGGTGAGCGCCGGCTCCAGCTTGGGGTGGCAGCGCACGACACAGCCAAACTCCTCTTGGAGCCGGTCCAGGCCGCCGATGTGGTCGCCGTGGCCATGGGTGATCAAGATGGCGGAGATGCGGGGCTTTCCCAGTTCAGCGTGAAAGTCCAGGATCTGTTTCGTCCAGGAGCGGTAGGGCTCGCCTGAATCCACCACCACCATATGGTCCTTGGGGTCGCCCACGAAATAGATGTGGGTGCCGCCGGGGTGCATGGCCCCGAAACTACCAGGGTCTTCTTCGATATGGGTGGCGTAGATGTGCTCGGTGATCTGCATCGGCCGGTCCTCGCCCCGTCATATTCCTTTCTGAGCTTTTAAGCTTGGCCCGTTGGGTAGGTGGGATGGTAGCTCCGCGCCTGAGCGGCGTCAATCCCCAGACTGCCCTTATGGTAATATCCGGGGGATTTCTCCATTCGCCGCATGGACTCTTCGCACGCTCAAAGGCAGACATGATCTCCGAAATGATAACCAGGCAAGACTTGAAGTCAGCCATCCCTGACCTGACCGGCAATCTTCGCCTCAAGGGACTGGAAGGAACGGTCAAGGTCTACAGGGATGATTACGGCATCCCCCGGATCAAGGCCGGGTCAGAGATAGACGCCTTTTTCGCCCAGGGGTTCGTGACGGCCCAGGACCGGCTGTGGCACATGGAATACGACCGCCGCCGGGGATCGGGCCGCTGGGCGGAGGCCGTGGGCGGGCAGGCGGTGACCCAGGACATCATGATGCGCCGGTTCCGGTTGGAGGCCAGCGCCAAAGCCGACTACCAGGTCATGGACACCCACACCAAGTATGTCTTTGACGCCTACGCCGCCGGCGTGAACGCCTTCATCCATAGCGGGGACTCCCTGCCGGTGGAATACCGGATCACCGGACTGGAGCCAGAACCCTGGCAGCCCTGGGACGGCCTGATCGTCTACAAGGTGCGCCATATCTTCATGGGCGTGTTCGAGTCCAAGGTCTGGCGGGCGCGGATGGTCCGTGAGATGGGACCTGAAGCCGCGGGGAAGTTGTTCCCCGGTGTCGAACCTGGTTACCTGATGATCCTGCCTCCCGGCTCGACCTCCCCAGGTCCCTTGGATGAAGGGCTGAAGGAACTGGCCGAGGGCGCGGCCGGACTCAATTACCTGAACGAGATGGACGCGGGGAGCAACAGTTGGGTCCTCTGCGGGGCTGAGACGGCCACCGGCAAGCCCATCTTGGCCGGCGACTCCCACCGCGCTCTGGACACGCCCAGCGCCTACTACCAGAACCAGTTGGCCTGCCCTGAGTTCGACGTGGTGGGCCTGTCTTTCCCCGGAGTGCCCGGATTCCCCCACTTCGGCCACAACGGACGGGTCTCTTGGAGCGTCACCCACACCGCCGCCGATTACCAGGACCTCTATGTGGAGCGGTTCAAGGAAGGAGAGCCCGGCAAGTACCTGTATCAAGACCAGTGGCTGGACGCTGAGAAGCACGACGAGACGATCAGAGTCAGGGAAGGAAGGGACGTCCATACCACGGTGACCGTGACCCAGCATGGCCCGGTCATCGCCGGCGACCCGGCCAAGGGATCTGGGTTGGCCTTCAAGTACACCGCCACCGAGAAGCCTTCCACCTGGCCGGAGATACTCTGGAAGATGCTGCGGGCCGAGAACAATCAGGAGTTGGTGGAATCCATGCGGGGATGGGTGGACCCTTGCAACAACCTGCTCTTCGCCGACATCCACGGAGACATGGGTTATCTCTGCCGCGGGCGCATCCCCATACGGTCCCGGGTCAACGGGTGGCTGCCGGTCCCAGGTTGGACGGGGGAGCACGAGTGGGAAGGGGACATACCATTCGATGAGCTGCCCGTGTCCATCAACCCACCCGAGGGCTACATCGCCACCGCCAACAACCGTCCCGTGGGCGACGATTATCCCCATTACATCGCCATCGACTTCACCCCCGAGTTCAGGGTGAAGCGGGTCACCGAGGGCCTGAAGTCATTGCACCGTCCCACGGCTGAGGACATGGCCCAGGTGCACGCCCAGCGCGTCTCCATACCGGCGTTGGCGTATCTGGATGTGGTCAATCAGGTGGAACCTCTGAACGAAGCCAGCAAGGCCGCCAAAGACCGGCTTCTGAATTGGAACGGGGAGATGGATGCGGGGCTGGTGCAACCAACCATCTATAGCGCCATGCGGGATGCCCTGCTTAAAGAGGTCTTGGAGACCAACCTGACCGAAAAGCTGGCGGATGAGGCTTGGCACCCGGCGGACCGCGGCTTGGGCTCGTTCTCCAACCGGTTGAAGGCCCGGTTGGTGGCGATGATCGGCCAGGACGACCGGTCGTTGCTGCCCAAGGGCGACACCTGGCCCACGGCGGTGGCCAGGGCGTTGTCCAAGGCCGTCGGCACGCTGTCCGAGCGGTTGGGTGAGGATATGGACCAGTGGCGATGGGAGAGGGTGCACCAGGCGCGTCCCAAGCATAACCTCTCGGCGGCGTTCCCCGAGTTGGCGGACCTGCTTGACCCACCCGCCATACCCACCAGCGGCGACGGCGACACCCCGCTCCAGGGCGGCTACTCCCCGGCGGACCCGGCTACCGTCACCAGCCTATCGGTGGCCCGCTACTCCTACGACCCAGCCAACTGGGAGAATTCCCTCTGGGTGGTGCCGTTGGGCAGTTCCGGACATCCCGGCAGCAGCCATTACGCCGACCAGTCCGAGACCTGGCGGCGGGTCAAGATGATTCCCATGGGCTACGACTGGGACCGCATAAAGGCATCGTGCGAAACTGAACAGACGCTGAACCCCGATTAATGGTCCCGGTTAAGAGCTAAGTTCCTTGCCCAGCAGGTCCAGGGCGGCTTGCGCCGCGCCCCGCTTGCAGGCGTCCCTGTCCCCGTCCAGGTGAATCTCGATGGCCGTGTCCTCGCCGTCTTTAACCGAAAGGCCGATCCAGAATGTGCCGATGGGCAGACCGGCGCGCCCGGCGGCGGGGCCGGTGACGCCGGTGGTGGAGACGGCATAGTCGGTCCCGCACAGTTCGCGCACACCTCTGGCCATCCCCTTGGCCATCTCGCTGCTCACGGTGCCATGGGTGGGGGCAACGTCATCGGGCACACCCAAGACCTTCTCTTTCAGGCCGCCGGTGTAGGCGATCACGCCACCGGGGAAATACTTGGAGCTGCCGGGAATCGAGCCCAGCATGTAGCCGATCAGACCGGCGGTATCGGCCTCGGCCACCGAAACAGTCTTCTGCCGGGAGGTGAGGATCTCCGCGATCTCTTTTACTTCCATTGGAGCACTCCTATCGAATCTTGACGCCGTGATTACCGGCATTTAACCGGGCGGTTTTTGCAGCAAGATGAAAAATTCACGGTTGCCGGCGTCGCCCTGTATCGGCGAGCGGCACATGTTCCTGACCCGCAGCCCTTGCCCGACAGCCCAATTGACCATCTTCCCCAGCACTTCGGCATGGACCTTGGGGTCTTTGATCACGCCGCCCCGGCCCACCTGGCCTTTGGGGGCTTCGAACTGGGGCTTGACCAACGCCGTGATGTACCGGCCCGGTTTCAGGTGCCGGACGGCCTCCGGGACCACCATGGTCAGTGAGATGAACGATACGTCCATGGTCACCAGGTCCACCGGCTCTGGGAGGTCAAATGGGTGACGGGCGTTGGTCTTCTCCATCACCATCACCCGCTCGTCCTGACGCAGGCCGTAATCCATCTGTCCGTGGCCCACGTCCACCGCATAGACCCGCTGGGCGCCACGCTGGAGCAGACAGTCGGTGAACCCGCCGGTGGACGCCCCCACGTCCAGGACTGTCATCCCGGTAACGTCCATCTGGAATTGGTCGAGGGCATGGGCCAGTTTGACGCCGCCCCGGCTCACAAAGGGCAGACGGCCCTTCACCTCAAGTTCCACGTCTCCGGGCAGGGTGGACCCCGCCTTCAAAACGCGGCCGGCCGGAGTGTAGACCACCCCTTCCATGATCAGCGCCTGGGCCTGTTCCCGGGAATCGGCCAAGCCCCTTTCGAACAGCAGGCGGTCGGCCCGGATTTTAGCTGGACGTGCTGTCAAACGGTCCTATCCCATTTAGCAACGATGTTGGAAACGTCATTCCCCAACGAAATTGGGGCGCCGCTTCTCCAAGAAGGCTTTGTAGCCCTCCTGGTAGTCTTTGGTGTCGAACTGGGTCAGTGGCAGGTCGGCCTCTTCCTTGGTGAGGTCCTCCAGGGACGGCTTGTTCTCCACTTGACGCATGGTGAGCTTGTTCACGGCATGGGAGAGGGGCGCAAGGGACGCGATGTCGTTGGCCAGCTTGTAGGTGTAATCGTGAAGTTCTTCGGGTCTGACCACCTGGTTGACCAGCCCGATACGGAGGGATTCTTGAGCGTCCAGCAGGCGGGCCGAAAGCAGGATATAGAGGGCATTGCCCTTGCCGACCAGATCGACCAGTCCCCGCATCTCCCGGTGGCCGATGCTGATGCCCAGCTTGCCCACCGGGATACCCATCCGGCTGTCGTCGCTGGCGATGCGCAGGTCCGTTGCCACCGCCAATTCGCAGCCGCCGCCCACGGCGAACCCTCGAATCATCGAGATGGTGGGCGTGGCCATGTCGGAAAGGGTCTGGAGCGCCCCGTTCACGACGTCGTTGTAGACCCGGCCCTTGGTGGAATTGGAGCGGTGTTCTTCGAAATCTTGAATGTCCGCCCCCGCCGAAAAGGCCTCTTCCCCCGCGCCGGTGATGACGACGGCCCGAACATCGCGGTCGGCGTCCAGCTTCCGCATGATGTTGGAAAAATCACGCCACATGGCGAAGCTGATGGCGTTCCGTTGCTTGGGCCGGTTGAAAGTTACCGTCGCCACGGGGGCCGTGGAGTCGAGAAGGATGTGGTCGTTCAAAGCCTCAGTGTCCTGTTTCGCCTGTTTTCGTTATCCTGTTTTGATGGTAGCGGGCAGGCGTGTTTAGCTAGCTAAGCCAGTATAAACCGAAGCCAGTTGGGTGTCATCACCGCATCAGCGGGAGCAAAAAATAACGGCGGGCAAGATGCCCGCCGTTGGATTCAATCGAATCAGTGAACCGCTTTTAGCGGTCAGCGGCCCCGCAGTTTGGGGTCCATGACATCCCGGAGCCCGTCTCCCAGGAAGTTCACCGAGAATACGACCAGAGCGATAACGATACCTGGGAATACCACCATCCAACCCTGCTTGTCGATGTGCTCCCGGCCTAACTCGAGCATGCTGCCCCAGGTGGCCACATCCGGCGGAATCCCAACACCCAGGAAGCTCAGGGCCGCCTCCACAACGATGGCGAAGCCCAAGGTGAGGGTGATCAACACTATGTAGGTGGCGGCGACGTTGGGGAGCATGTGCCTGAAGATGATGCGGGTCGAACTGGCGCCGATGGACCTGGCCGCCAACGTATAATCCAACTCCTTGATACTCAGGGCCTGGGACCGGATCACCCGGGTTGCCCCCGGCACCAGAATCACCACCAGCGCGATAACCACGTTATTGGTGGAGGCCCCCAAGGCCGCCATCAGGCCCAGAGCCAAAATGATGGGAGGGAAGCCCATCAAAGCGTCAACCAGCCTTTGAAGAATAATGTCGACCCAGCCGCCGGCATAAGCGCTCGTAACTCCGACTAACGTGCCGAATGTGATGCCGATCAAAACGCTCACAACCCCCACGTACATGGAGACCCGGGCGCCATAGATCAAACGGCTGAATATGTCACGGCCCAACTGGTCGGTGCCCAGGAGGGTGCCCTCGGCCCCTGGTCCAGCGAATTTTGGCGCCACACCTATATCGGTAGCAGCATGGGGGGCGAGGACCGGCGCAAAAATCGCCACGAGGATAGCCAACACCAAGACCACTCCACCAGCGGCGGCTATCGGCTTTCTACGGGTAAAATTCCATAGCCAGGACCAAACGGCGGCGACCCCCGTGGGTTTAACCCTAAGTTGGGTTGCAAGATCAGCTTGTTCCACCGCGTTAACGCTAAATGCTCGCATGTCGAATATCCTCTGTCAGTCCGGCTTGCCGCCTTGATTACAAATTTCGGGACCGTGATAAGCCGTTAACCACGGGCCCATGTCTCTTACGCATACCTGATCCTGGGGTCCAACAACCCATACAGGAGATCGACAACCAGGTTGATGGTCACGATAAATAACGCAATGATCACGATCTCCGCTTGAATCATCGTATAGTCCCTTTGGAAGATCGCCTCAATGAGGATCCTTCCCATGCCCGGCACCAAGAAGATAGTTTCGATGATCACGGTTCCTCCGAACAACCGGGCAAAGATCCAGCCGGAGGTGGTCAAGACGGGCAGGAGGGCGTTCTTGAGACCGTGCCGGAACACCACCACGCTTTCGCTCAGGCCCTTGGAACGGGCGGTCCGCATGTAATCTTCACGGATGATCTCCATCATCGCGGAGCGCGTCACCCGGGCCACGAAGGCCATCTCATAGAAGGCCAGGGCCAAGGCCGGGAAGATCATCTGCTGCAGGTTTGCCCCAGGGTCTTCCCAAATAGGTTTATAACCCAGGGGTGGCAGCCAGTCGAAGACATGGACTAGGAACAAAATCATCAGGATCGCAATCAGGAACGTAGGCATGGAGATGCCCGCCAAAGTGAAGATCCTGGCCGCGTAGTCGATCCAACTTTCTGGCTTGAGGGCCGAGATGATGCCCAAAGGGACTGCGAATACCACGGCGATAAGCATCGCCACGATGGTCAACTCCACGGTGACCGGGATCCGCTCGCCCAATTCCTCCATCACTGGAGCTTTGTACCACAGGGAATCGCCGAAATCCCCTTGTACCGCGTTGCCGATCCAATCGAAGTACTGAATCACCAACGGGTTATCCAGGTTGAGCTCGACCCGGCACTCGTGAAGTTCTTCTTGGGTGTAGGTCGCCTCGCCATCGCTCAGGATGGCGAGGCAAGCATCCCCGGGAATCAGCCGCATCACCACGAATATAATGACGGTGACCAACAAAATCGTTGGGAAAAATAACGCTATCCGTTTTAACGCGTACTGTTGCATCTGTCCGGTCCTATTGTGTGAAGTATCCGGTCCCGTGCTGTCACAATGATAATACTACGTTTCGATACCCCGGACGGATCACCTGCGTCCCGCCCAAATTGCTGATGGCCTGCCCCGGTTATACGGAGCAGGCCATCTTGTTAACCTGCCAGTTTAGACTTTATCTGACCGGTTAGCGGTCGAGCCACAAGTCTTCATGCTTGAAGTGAGTCTGGACCGTCTCAGGAGCATTGAAGCCACGGATGTCTTCACCGATCATCCATTGCAGTATGCCCCATCCCAGGGTGATCCAGTGGTTGTCCTGCTGGCTGAACAGGAAGGTCTCCATTTCCTTGTTGATCTCCCTGCGCTTGGCGGGGTCGGGCTCGGACTTCTGTTGTTCAAACCAGGCATCAACCTGGGGGTTGGACCAGTCGGTGTAGTTCCGGGTCGCTCCCTTCAGGTAGACGCCGCCCATTATCCCGTCAACGTCGAGGACCACTTGACCCTCTCCCTGACAGGCCAGTTCCCAGTCACCGTCCGAGTCAGCCGCTCGGGAGGTGCCAAAGACACTGTAACCAGCAGCGCTGGGGTAGGAGGTGATATCACCTGTGATGCCCAAGACCTTCTTTAGCTGTTCTTTTACCACCGCACACTGATCGGGGTAGGTGCCGACCTGACGGACATCATACCTGGTCTTGAATCCGTCTGGGAATCCAGCGTCGATCATCAACTGCTTGGCCTTCGCTATGTCTTCAGCTCCACCGGGGCCGTCCTTGGGACGGAGGCCGGGCCACTTCAAGCACTCTTCGAAGGTGTGGGCCAGTCCCATGAGCGGGCAACCCACGCCGGAAGTGTCGTCGAAAACCAAGGAATTCCATTGTTGGTAGTCGATGGCCAGTTGAATGGCCTCTCTGACCCTGGGATCATTGAAAGGCTCTTTCTTGACGTTCATCATCAGGCCCCAGTCAGCCGAAGGAGAGACAGCGACGGGACGAATCGCGCCGTTGGTATCTGCCTCGAGCTCAAAAGCCTGGGTCGGGGAAAGGTTGGTGAAACCACCGTTGGACATATCAAGCTGGTCTGCCTTGAACTGGGCGATCAGCGTGCCGGTGTCGGTGATTATAAAGTGATCGATACCGTCGAAGAACGGGCGGCCCTCTTTGAAGTAATTTTCGTTCTTGGATACCTTATAGAAGTTGCCGCGCTGGTATTCTTCAAGGATAAAGGGACCAGAACCTGACTTGTTCTCCATGATGCTTTCCGCCTGGTTCATGTCGATGCCGGATTCCAAGAGCTTCTTGGGCAGGACCTTGACGTAGTCCACCGCCAAGAACTTGATGAATGCCCCGGAGGCGAACTGCAGATTGAACTCAATGGTCAAGTCATCAATCAGGTTAACGCCACCTGCGTTTGCTACCTGGGTGTAGTTGCGCCAGAGACCAGACCGGCCGGTTGGGCCATCAAGGTCTCCGTATCGCCTCATGGAGAAGAGCACATCCTCGGCGGTAAGGTCGCTACCGTCGATCCATTTGATTCCATCGCGAATCTTGAACGTGAATGTTTCTCCGGCGTTGCTGACTTCCCAACTGTCGCACAGGTCGCACACCACCAAAGCGGTGTCGGTAGTGTCCATCTGCACGATCTGGTTGTACAACTGGGAGACGGCTTGGATGCTGGAAAGAGAGGATGATCCTTTCGGGTCCCAGTCTTTCGTATCGGCGTAGGCCGACATCCGGGCCACGCCGCCGTATTTCGCGTCGCCGCCGGTCG
>JADFNR010000068.1:13406-18376 GCA_022563275.1 Chloroflexota bacterium
TCGCTGGCGGTGCTTCGGTCGCAGCCATTGCCGTAGGCACTGGCGTGTTACCTACTGATGGCGCCGATGTCGGCGCTGCTGCCCGCGGCGTGGCCGTAGCCGACGATCCGCACGCAACGGCGACAATCAACAAGACCGCCGTCACTGTTAGCAGTAGGGTCCTTACGTTGAGTAGTCGGTGCCTCGACATGTAGCTTCCTCCATTAGTCATCTGGGGTCCACTCGCAGGAAATGACACCGTCCGCCCTGCTTATGGGGCTTCGGCGTCTTACCTGACAAAGCCGGTTTTGAGACCTGCGGAACACAATTGTAAAACAGAATACTATTTATTTCGTTCGCAGATTCGCGCCAGTTTAGCCCAGATAGAATCGCAAGTCAAGCCAATTTGCACAATCGCCCAGATACGAACCCAAAGCGATGGCGGCAACCGGTTCCGGGCCAAATACCGTCTGTTCCGATCGATGGCCACCGTAGTTTACCAATGGCCAAGAAACCCGGCGCATCCGGCTTCGGCGTGTGCCCGGTGGGCCTGGGGGATGGAGTTATGCGGCGGTCTTGCGGTACGGCTCCAACATCAAGCGGACATCGGTGTCTATATCAGCATCGACGAAGAAGGGCTCGAAATCGGCGGACCTGGTCCAGATCCTCGCCGTCTGCACCAGCGCGGCCCTTTCGACCGAGGCCGGCCAGCGGAGGATATTGATATCAGAATTGTCGGCGTGGGCCGCGGCAATGGAGCCGTTCAAGCCCCTGCTCACGGTTAGGTTGTTCCCTGAGATTCCAGTGACCAGCATCTGTTCCGTGCCGATCAAAACGGTTTCGCCGATATGGAACTGAGTCCCGTCATCCACCGCCACCGTGGTCTTGGTGGTGGTCATGGAGGCGTCGTCAAGGTCGGTCCCGCTGTCTTCGGAGAACTGAGCGTAGCCCCAGACGCCGGATATCTGGAAATTCCGCTCGCCGGCTGCGAAGCCGTCGGCCTTGTTGCCGGCGGACCTGGCCTTCACCGCGGTGTATGGGCCGCCCCAATGCTGGGAGGGGGCGGCGTTATAGGGCTGTAGCCAGTAATCGCTGGTGGCCCAGACCTCATTGAAGGAAAGGTCGCCGTTGTTGTCTTCTTTTAATGACGTCACGGAGATCAGGTCAGGCACCAGTAATTGCGCCGTTCCTCCGCCGTCGAAGACCAGGGTTTCGGTCCGGGGGTAGAAGTGCCGGTTGCAATAGTGGTCCACCCAATCGGACACGGACAATAATAGTTGAAACAACTCGTCATCGTCGCCCGTGCCGCCGGCTGGGTCCTTGAGCAGGCTGTCATCT
This sequence comes from Chloroflexota bacterium, assembly GCA_022563275.1. Next base: position 14,724 of record JADFNR010000068.1, read on the forward strand.
TTCAGTTTAGTCAGGTCGCCGTAGAGTGAGCGGTATGCTTCTCTGGCCATGGGTCAGGGCTCCTCGGTGTAGTCGATGAAGATTCGCAGTGGCGTTGAGGGGGCGATCCCGCGGTGTCTTACGCTGATGGGTTCGTCTCTTAGTCCACGGGGCCCCTCGCGCCTGGCGAAAGTCCTGGTGCTGTCGCTGCCGATGTTGGGGACGGCCAGGATGTCTATCCCCTGGGATGGGACGGTGATCAGGTTGGGGGCGGTCCCAAAATAGACCTCCACCAGGAACCGCCCTTCTCCGGCGGTCTGGAGCATGCGTAGGCGCACCAAACGGATCCTGTAGCCGGGTCTTGGGGTTAGGACCGTGGCCCGGCCGGTGCCGGTTGGACCGGCCACCTCAGTGACCAGGAGCTTGTAGGGCCGCTGGCGCAGGACCACATTGTGGTTCTCCGGCCGCCCAGGGGCGATTCGCTTACCGGTCAAGATTCCTCGTCGTATTCGACCATGATCTTATGGACGGTGGTAGTGGCGGTCTTCCAGCGGCCGCTCAGCACTTCATTTCTCAAACCTCGGGGTCCCTCGCCGCGCTCGTAGGTGCGGGTCTCGTCGTCGTTCAGGTCGAGGATATCCAGGGTATCAACGGCCTTTTCTGGGTTGATGGTGATATTGGCGCCGGTCCCAAAATAGAGCTCGTAGAGGTGCCTCCCATCGGCTTGTTCCTGGATGCCGCGGACCCGGATGATCCGTATTCGCTTGCCTTTGGTGGGTGTCAGGACGGTGTTCCTGTTGGTGTTGGTGTTTGAGTCATGGGCGCGCAGCTTGGGCGCGAACCTCCGTGGCCTGGGGCGGATGGGCGTTTTGCTTCTCACTTGAGTACCCGGCCGAACCCAGCGCCGCCCAGGACGCCGATTGACGTGAGTGCCGCCCTGAGGGCAGTGCCGTCGATGCCCAGGCTGAGGGCATAACCCTCCAACCCGGCGATGGCCAGGATCCCGGCCAAGGTCACCAAAGCCCAATTCCTGGCGGGCCAGTTCTTGGGCCGCGCTCCCGCCGGGTTGGGCGCGTGGGGGTTGGCGATGTGGGAGATCAGGGAGCGAAGCCTGAAGATGGTCAACGTATTTACTCCTAGTAGACTCGGGCTCTGCGTGCCGGTGTTTGGTCTCGGGGCTTAACTTACTCTTCAACCCCAAAGACCATGCCGGACACGGTGCTGGTGGCGGTGACATCCAACTCCAGGGTATTGTCGGCGGCGGCCAGGGCCACGCCCTCGCCGATATCCGGGGAGTTGTGCGCCCCGGCCGCCGCCAAAAGGGGCGTCTGGGCGATAACCGTGCCCGGCGTGCCGCTGTCCTGGAATTCCAGGGCCGCCCCGGCGGTGCTGGAAAGGGCCCAGCCGAGAAGCCGGACGGTTTTCCCGCTGGCCGGAGTCCAGACCGTGGCCGGAGTCCCGGCGGTGATGGCCACGGCGTCGATGACCTTGAAGGTAGCGGCGCGGTATTGGGCTCTGGTGATCAACCGTCCCCCCGAGTCGACCAGCAGGTAGACGTTGTCCCCGTCGGCCACTCCGGTGGGTGTGGCCCGGTACTTGGACCCCACCCGCGTCAGCCGGTCTTTGGTGTCTGCGGGGCTGTCATGGCGCCCGTCTGAATATCCCATATTGAATCGATGCCCCTTTGGCTAATATCTGCGTTGAGCGTTGAGTGAACGGCCAGGAACCCCTTACGACAGAGGCACGTACTCAATGATGACTGTACCCACCAAGTTGGCGGCGTTCTGGGCTAGTATCTTGCCGGTCAAGTAGTCGTTGGTCCCGCCGTTCTTGTCCCATTTGAGGGCTTCGCCTCCGTTGGTTCCGGCATCGTCGTGCCGGTCGGCAACGCCGGTTGCGTTGAGGTCTAGGCCGTCGATGATGCTGTCGCCGGTGCTGGTGGCGTCGGCGGCCACGTCCACATCCAATACCGAGCTGGCCGTGCCGCCTGCCGTGGTGATGTCCACGATGACGTTGGTCACGATGCAATCGACCCCTTCCGGGTTCTGGACAGCAAAGGCGAAGGCGTTGGCGTTGCCGGCGGCCAGGGCTTCCACGATGTAGCGTTTGGCGACGTAGACGATGCCACTCTGGTCGGGCGGAATCATGTTCTTAACGGCCTCGGGTACCGGGTCTTTTTGGCTGATGGTTGTCATATGTCCTCTCTGTTTTCCGGACGGTGATGTGTCCGGATTCGGAATGAATTGAGCAAGTTGCGGTCCGTGGGCCATGCTCGAATCAAGACCATGGCCCCATGGAAACGCGGGAAACGCGGCTGTGCCGCCTAGACGCCGGTTATGTTGTAGTGGAGGGCGGTGTGGGTGGCGGTCGACCGGCTGCCGGTGCGTTCTTGCAGTCCGATCCTGAAGCTGATCACCATGATGTTCTGCCGTTTCTGGGCGTCCCGCACGGTCTCGATGGTCAGTTCGCGCTTGAAGCCGACCCGCCACTGTGAGCGGTTCACGAGGAGCAGGCGCCCGGTGCTGGTGCCGTTACCGGCGTCGGTCACCTTTCCGTCGGTGTCGGCCAGAACCATCTGCTCCGAAACGATCACCGGGATGCCTTCCACCGCGCCCAGTTGCCCGGTTAGTAAAGTCGCCTGGGGCCCGAACTTGTCCAGCGTGCGGAAATTGGACACGCTGAGTGACCTGATAAAGGTGTTCACGTCGGTGATATAGGCGGTCTCCGAAGGCCGCACGCCGTACCGGCCCAGCTTGGACCGGACCTCATTGAACATGTCATCGGTGACGGCGGCGTTGTGGTCGGTGGCCTGCCCGGTGTTATCCACCAATGGCAGGTGGAGCAAGCCGTCGAACCCCAGGAGCCACTGGCCCTTGCCGGCATCGGTGCTGGCGATGGTTGTGCCGTCGGCGTTGATGTTGTTGGTGGCCGTGGTGTCCCCGTTCAGGATCACGTCGTCGATGACCTCCCGGGCGTTCCGCATCAGGCTGCGCCGCAGTTCCTCCATCATGGCGATCACCGAGTCCTCATCCAGGTCGTAAGACCAAGGGACTTCGGCCACCAGTTCGTAGGCGGTTAGGGTCTGGCGGGCGGTGTTCAGACCGGTGCTCTTGGTGGCCACGTTCTCCGTTCCTGGGTACCAATTCACGTCACCCAGTTGCAGCGGGATCTGGAACGGATTGCTGGGCATCTGCACCGTGTTGAAAAGGGGCGCCACCGAGGTCTCCAGATTGACGTCGTCCCAGAGAGCCCGCGCCTCTTGGGTGTCCACCAATTCATCGCCGGTGCCCGGGGTGGTGGAGTCCATGGCGGCTTTCAGGTTCGACTGCCAGTCCTCCAACATCCGGGGATTGACCCCGGACGGCTCGCGCATCTGGGCCGTGAGCAGGCTGCGGACACAGGCCATGTCCAGGTGGTCCAGCCCGGCGTATTTGCCGAAGCCCACTCTGGACCGGCCGTCGCCGCCGTTACGCGAGAGAATGGCCCTTTTCTCTCCGTCCCGCCACATCTCCTGCACCTTGTTCAGCTGGGCCGAGATGCGGTCCATCTCCTCCTTCAGCGGAGGAATCTCTTTGTCTATCCGGGCGTCGTAGAACTCCCGGATCCCGGACAACTCCCGTTTGATCAGTTCCAAGTCTTGTGCCGCGATAGTCATATTCAACTCCTTGGTTCAG
>JADFNR010000172.1 GCA_022563275.1 Chloroflexota bacterium
GAAGGGGGAAGTGGCCGCCGGGAATTTTTATGAGCCATGGATCAGCGTTGCGCAAAAGCAAGGGTTCAGGATTCTCATGGAAAGCCACTCAACCCGCAGCGAGGCGGCCAGCGAGGAGTTGGACGGGCCTACCCTGGCTGCCATGTTCCGCGCCGAAGCAGTAGCTGCCGGAATGATCAATGCCGATCCGAACAAATATGCTCACTACTTCCTTTCCGAAGTCCAAGGTCTTTTGGAACCCCATGAGTTACAAGGCTGGCGCTTGCTCTATGGCCCGCCTGTGCCCTACACCCGGGAACGGTTCGAGGATACCTACGCGTGGATGCTGGGCTATCCTGATTTGATCGAGTCAGGCTCCACCTATGAACAAGTAGTGGACAACCGGGCCTGGGATTAATCCCTTGGAATACCGGGTCAGCACGGTTGACCACGACATTATCTGCGCCCCCGACGCCATCTCCGGCATGGCTGACTCGCTGGAACGATTGGGCGTCTCTAGGGCGCTGGTGGTGTGCGGTCCAACCATCCTCAAGCATGCCGACGTAGTCCAGAGAGTGCGGCGGGCTTTGGGGGACCGGTGTATCGGCTTGTATTCCGGGGTGGCGCCCCACTCGCCGGTGGAGATGCTGGAAGAAGCGGTGGCCATGGCACGGGAGCTGCAACCCGACGCCCTGGTGGCCGTCGGCGGCGGCAGCACCAGCGACACCTGCAAGGGCATCGCCGTACTGCTGGCCGAGGGTGGGGACATCCTCGACTACGAGATACGCTTTGAGCCGCCGGACCGTGTGTTTGTCCCGGAAACTCCCCACGAAAAAATACCCATCATCGCCGTGCCCACGACCTTCGGAGCGGCTGAGTTAAGCCGCGGCGGCGGAGGGTTCACCAGCAGGTCCTTGGGCCGCAAGCTATTGATCTCCGGCGAGGGCACCACCCCCAGAGTGGTCATCATCGATGGCGCCGCCCTGGCCACCACTCCGATGAATATCCTGCTGTCCACCGGCATGGGCCAGTTCCGAATCGCGGTGGAGAGCATTTATTCCAAAGACCACCAGCCCATCGGAGACGCACTGGCGCTGCACACCATCAAGATGCTGGTGGATTATCTGCCGCGCTGCTCCGGCCGGGATATCGAATACTTGCTGCAAGCCAAAACGGCGGCCTGCATGGTCATGCTGGCGCGCCCTGGCCTGGGATTGAACACCGCCACCGCCCACCACGTTGGCGGGCTGTATGACGTGCCCCATGGCGAGGCCAATTCCATACTGCTGCCCCACACCATGCGTTTCAACCTAGACGCCTGCGCCGACCGGCAGGTCCTGATCGCTGAAGCCATGGGTATCGACACCTCGGGAATGACTGACCACGAAGCGGGCCTGCACGCGGCCGACGGAGTGGCCGGGCTTTGCCGCTCCCTGGGATTGCCTGAGCGGCTCCGGGATGTGGGAGTCCCCGAGGACGGGTTGGAGTTGATCGCCGCCGCGACGTTACACGACCGGGGCCTGGCCACCAACCCCAAGCCGGTCCACGACGCCGGGCCCATCATGTCTGTGTTGCGGGATGCTTGGTAGGCCCAAGCATGCCTGCCGCGGCCTTCCGGGTTATCTTATGAAGATGGCTAGATTGGAGGTACTTTGTGGCTACCGTGACCGAGATAGCAAGCGGTGTTTACCGGATCAACGTGGTGCTGCCGGACCGGCCCGTTTCCTATAGTTTGTTCCTGGTGGACGACGACAGCCCCACGCTTATCGAAACCAGTTTCGCTGCCGTCTTCGACGAGGTGAAAGTGGCCGTGGAATCGGTAGTGGACCTGAAGAAGATCGAGCGGATCGTCGTGCCTCATTTCGAGGGTGATGAGTGCGGAGGACTGAACAAATTCCTGGCCGCTGCTCCCAACGCCGTTGCTGTTTGCAGCCCCATCGGGTCCAGCTCGGTCCGCGACTTCACGGGGAAAGAACCGGTGGTGATCTCCGATGGAGAGGTGTTGACCACCGGCTCGAAAAAGCTGCGCTTCTTCTTGACGCCCTACGTTCACGCCTGGGATAGCCTGTTGGCCGTGGAGGAGACCCAGGGCACCCTCTTCAGTTCCGACCTTTTCATCCAGCCGGGCCACGGGAAGGCATCTACCGACGAAGACCTTTCCGAGCAGATGGTGGACCTCTATAAACGGATCGGGCTGATGCCTTCCATGGGCCATATCCGGGCCGCTTTGGACAAGATGAAAGGCCTGGACATCAAGACCATCGCCTGCCACCATGGATCGGTCCTGACCGGCAACCTGGAGCCGTACTACCGGGCCGTGTGGGAGCAGGATTTCACGGGCCTGCCTGGGCCTGGCGCCTATTCTGGGCCGAACCTCATGGACGAATGACCAAGCCGCGATTCAACTGATAAAGGAGCAGGAAGGTGCAAGAAGGAAATCGGGCCAAAGACCGCTATGGGCTTCCCATCAGCACTAATTCCATCACCGCCGCCGAGAATATGGTGGAGGGCTTAGATCTGTTTTTGGAGCAGAACTTCGGAGCGGAGCAGAGATTTCAGCAGGCCGTAGAAGCCGACGAAGGTTTCGCTCTGGCCCACGCCGGATTGGCCTATGTTTACATGGCGGCCGCCAAAGTCGGCGAGGCCCGCGACGCCGCCCAGCGCGCCCAGTCTTTGACAGCGGGGATATCCCGGCGTGAACAGCAGCAGATAGAAGCTATAGCCCTTTGGACCAACGGCAAAGGTCCGGAAGCCCTCGCCATCATCCACCAACACCTTGCCGAATTTCCCAGAGACATGCTGATGGTTAGGGTTGCCCAGCGGTTGTATGTCTTGGGATGCAGCAGTGTTGGCGCAGCCGTCGCCAATTATCCCCAGGAGCTTTTTGCCCTGATGAAGAGCGTGGCGCCGGAGTACGGAGATGACTGGGCGTTCCAGGGCCAGTACGCATTTGCCCACCACGAAAACGGCCTGCTGGATGAAGCCCTAAAGCTGGCGGAGGGGTCGCTGGCGCAGCGGCCCACCAACGCCGTGGCCTCCCATTCCATAGCCCACGTATACTTTGAGCGTGGCGACGCCTCCGGTGGCAACGATTTCTTGGGTAACTGGCTGCCCGGCTTCGACGACCGCGCTACCTACCACGTGCACCTTTCGTGGCACCTGGCTTTGTTCGAGCTGGCCCTGGGCCACTACGAAAGGGCGCTGGAGATATATGACACCGGCATCCGCCCGTCGGTGGTTGCCAAAAGCGCCCTGTCATTGAACGATAGCGCCTCCCTGATGTGGCGCTTGCAGATGTACGGCGCCGCCGCTCCCCCCGGCCTGATGGGAGAGCTTTCCACCCAAGCTGCCCCGGCCGCCGAGCGCATGGGACCCGCGTTCCGGGACTCCCACGCCGCTCTGGCCTTCGCCGTCACTGCCGATGACCAGTCAATGACCCGCATGATGGACGGTCTTAGGGCCGCGGCGGATAAGGGAGACAAACTGGCCGGCGAGGTTACGCTGCCGCTGGTGCAGGGCATCTCCGCCTTCGTTCACCAGGACTACACGGAGGCGGTGCGCCTGATGGAACCCCTGTTCGGCCAGGACGCGCGCTATGACCAGCTTGCCCGCATCGGCGGCAGCCACGCCCAGAGGGAGGTCTTCGAGGACACCTTGACCGAGGCTTATCTCCGGGCCGGTCAGTTTGATAAGGCCGAAGCCCTGCTCGGCCAGCGTCTCAAGCGGCGTGAATCGCCCAGGGACCTGTTCTGGCTGGCCAGGGCCCAAGAAGCGGACGGGAACCGCGAGGCGGCGGAGATCAGCGTTCAACAAGCCCGGGGCGGATGGCAAGATGCCGACCCAGACTCTCAGGAAACCGCGGCGCTGGCCGGTCTCGCAGATAGGATTGGCTAGCCTTATTGAAAGAGTCAGCTAGCTTCCTGATGCGCGGCGGCCAGACCAATGAGGCTGCACCGATCGCGGTCAAAGAGGTAAAGAATGACGGACCTTGAGCAGGAGATCGACCAGTTATTTACCGGTTATTTCAGCGATTTCAGTAATCTCGATCTC
>JADFNR010000173.1 GCA_022563275.1 Chloroflexota bacterium
GGCATAGTTCGTAGACCGTGGTCTTGGGCACATCTTTGAGCACCGCGAACCCGCCGGCCATGTCGCCGTACAGGGTGGCGTAGCCCATGGCCATCTCCGACTTGTTGCCGGTGGTGAGCACGATCCAGCCGAACTTATTGGACACCGTCATCAACACGTTGCCCCGGATCCGTGCCTGAACGTTCTCCTCGGCCACGTTGGCTTCGGTGCCCCTGAAACGCTCTTCCAGCATGTCGGTGAAGGCCCGGTGGGCCGGCTCGATCGGCACCTCCCACAGGTCCAGGCCAAGGTTCCCGGCCAGCTTCTTCGAGTCGCTGATGCTGCCCTCGGATGAATAGCGGGACGGCATGGTGATCCCCACCACATTATCCTTGCCCAGGGCGTCGACGGCCACCGTTGCCGTCAACGCCGAGTCCACCCCGCCTGACAGGCCGATCAGCGCCTTGGTGAAACCCGACTTGCGGAGGTAGTCGCCGGTGCCCATGACCAAGGCCCGGTAAACCTCTTCGGGCCCCTTCATCTGGTCTGCCATTGGCTGGGCGGCCAGCGGTTTTTTGCTTCCGGATGCCGCGCTTGACACAGAAAGGGTCTTGGGCGCGCCCACGGTCTCCAGAGCGGCAGCGGTGGCGCCTTCCGGGCCTTGTTTCGGTTCGGCTGGTGTGTCTGGGAATTCCAGGTCGGTTATCAACAGAAACTCCTGGAAGGCGGGGCCGCGCGCGAGCAGCTCTCCGGTGGCGTCACAGACGATGCTGCCGCCGTCGAAGACCAGTTCGTCCTGTCCGCCCACCGTGTTCACGTAGGCGACGGTGGCGCCGTGTTCCAAGGCCCGCTGGGCGATCATCTCTTCCCGGAAGGCCCGTTTGCCGGCGTGGAAGGGGGACGCATTGATGTTGACGATCAACTCGGCCCCGGCTTGGCATTGGACCGTGGTTGGGCCCACCGGAAACCAGATGTCCTCGCAGATATTGACGCCGACGGTCACCCCGCCGATCCGGTAGACCGGGCAGACCGTGCCCTTCTGGAAGTAACGCTGTTCGTCGAAAACGCCGTAATTTGGCAGGAATATCTTGTGGTAGGTGTCCACTATACCGCCGTCATAGCACAGGGCGGCGGCGTTGGTGATCCGCGGGCCCAGTTCTTCTGACTGCCGTTCCAAGGACGTTACACTCACGTAGCCCAAGACCACGGCGATGCCTTTGGCGGCCGCGGCCACCTTTTCCGTGGCGGCCACGTTTTCGGTCAGGAAGGATTTCTTGAAGAGGAGGTCTTCCGGAGGGTAACCGGTGATGGCCATCTCGGGGAAGGCGACGAGGTCGGCCTGGGCCTCGCGGGCGCGTTCCAGGTAGTCCAAAATTTTGACGGTGTTCCCGGGGATGTCCCCCACCGTGAGGTTGATCTGCGCCAGCGCCAGGCGAAAGGTCCGTGCCATGTATTCCCTCGTGTGGACTTTTGCCGAGTATACAGACTTCAGAATTGACTTGCCAATCAACATCGAGCCTGGAAAGCAATCACCGTGACGCCAAAAGCGAGGCCGGTGGTGGACAAGGGTTGCCCGCCGACGCTAACATTCCGACGTGTGAAGCCAAACGGCCATTCATAGGGCCGAAGGCCTTGATCAGTTCAACTTAGGAGCATCGCCATGGAATACGCCATCAACCACGTCCACATCAGGGCCGCCGACCCGCGGGCGTCGGCTTCCTGGTATGAGAAGATCTTCAATGCCAAGATCGTTTCGGAGCGCGAGGTCATGCCCGGCACCATCACCATCGGCATGCAGGTGGGCGGCCCCACGCGGCTGAACATCTCCTCCCAGCCGGAGGGGTCCTCCCCCAAAAGGGCCTCCGCCGGACTCAACCAACTGGGATTGGAGCACTTCGGCTTCCACGTGGAGGACCTGGAAGCGGAGATGACCCGTCTGGAAGCCGAGGGCATCCGCGTCGTGTTGCCCCTGACCGTTACTCCCCAGGGTATCAAATTAGCCTATATAGAGGGTCCGGACGACGTGCTGATCGAGTTGGTCCAGGCCGCCTGAGCAACGCGTTGAAAAACATTACTTGGATGGAAGGTATATTTCGATGCCCCAAAAGATGACCGGAAAACAGGCCCTGCTTGAGATGCTGAAGGCGGAAGGCGTGAAGCACATCTTCGGCAACCCGGGCACCAGCGAAGCGCCAATCATGGACATGCTGGGTGACTACCCGGAGCTCAGATATTTCCTGGCCTTGCAGGAGAGCGTCGCCATGGGCATGGGCGAGTCCTACGCCAGGGCCACGGAGAAACCGTCTCTCGTCATGCTCCACGTGGACAGCGGGCTGGCCAATGGGATCGCCTTGATGTTGGACGCCCTCAACACCGGGACCCCCATGGTCGTGATGTCGGCTAACTACGACGCCCGCAAGATCAACGAAACCAAGACCGACCTGGCTGAACTGGTGCGCCCAGTTACCAAATGGTCGGTGGAACTGAACCTTCCGGACCAGATACCATCGGTCATCCGGCGGGCGTTCCATGAGGCCAACAGCCACCCCAAGGGCCCGGTCTACGTGGGCTTCACCGCCAATGCCCTCGAGGGCGAGGCGGAGATGAACATCGTTCCCTCCAGCAAGATTCACGACTCCTACCGGCCCGACCCCAAGGGAATCGAAGAGGCGGTGTCCCTCATCATGGCCGCGAAACGGCCGATGCTGATGGTGGGGGACCGGGTCTCCGAAGACCATGCCAACGACCTGGCCGTGGAACTGGCGGAACTGATGGGCTTCCCGGTCTACCAGTCCCGGGGCGCGGAGGTGTCATTCCCGACGACCCATCCCCAATTCTTCGGCAACCACACCCTCCGGGTCACCGCGGGCCGGGAGCTGCTCCAGGAGAAGGACCTGATCTTGGCCATCGGCATGGACGCCATGGACGAACTCTTTTACTGGGGAGACATCATCCTGGGTCCGGCAACCAAACTGGTCCACATCGACCCGATCCCGGGCCGGGCCGGGCGGTCGGAACCCACGGATGTTGGCATCGTGTCCCACTGCGGACTGGCCATAGAGGAGCTGATACGCTCCATCAAACCCCTCCTCACGCCTGAACTGGAGAACGAGATCGAAGGCCGTAAGATCGAGGTCGTGGCGGCGGCGGCGGCGAAGCGGAAGGCCTTTGACGACTCGGTGGCCGCTAAATGGGACAACAACCCGATGATTCCGGCGCGAATGATGTCGGAGTTGGCCAAGGCCATGCCGGCCAACGCCATCGTGGTGGACGACTCCATCAGCAACCGGGCCACCATGCGCCATTATTTCCAGGGCCAGAAACGGGGAGACCTCCGGGCTTTCCGGGGTCAGTCCATCGGCGGTGGCATCGGCGCCACCATGGGCGCTCAGGTCGCCAATCCAGACCGGCCGGTGTTTGGCATCATCGGCGACGGCAGCGCCATGATGACCATCCAGGGGTTGTGGACGGCGGCCAACGACAACATCCCCTGCGTCTTCGTGATCTGCAACAACGGCATGTACCGGGTCTTGAAGGTGAACTTTGACGTTTATCAGCGGGAGATACTGCAGCAGAAGGAATCGTCCGGTGAGAACCTCCCCTACTCGGATTTCCCAACGCCCTTCGACATCGCGGCCATGGCCACGAGCATGGGCGTTCACGGTGAGCGGATCACCGACCCGGCCGAGATAAAGCCGGCGGTGGAGCGGGCCCTTGCCTCGGGCAAACCGGCCGTGCTGGACATAGTCATCGACGGTTCCCTATAAAGGGTTCCCAGAAGACGGAGGGCAAGTTGGATATATTCGAGACGATAGTCGCCAAAGCGTCCGGGATCTCCGCCGGCAGTCCCTTGGCCGGCGTGCTATCCCTTCGCGGCGACATTCTGGAACTGACGGAGAATTCCCATGAGGCGTCCCTTCGGCCCAACCAACCAGGGGGGCTGACGCACTCCGAGCGGGCCGGCCTGGCCTGCCGGATAGCCAAGCGGAACAACGAAGTGGCCCTAACGCGGCATTATGAAAGAATGTTCGGAG
>JADFNR010000069.1 GCA_022563275.1 Chloroflexota bacterium
CCGCCTTCGCCTCCTCGTCGGTGGGCGCCACGTAGACCTTGATGGAGAAGGGAAGGTCCATCTTCTCCAGGTCGTGGCCGTGCTCCTGCAAGCTTTTGGTGTAGATCTCAAAGGATTCTTCCACCGAACTGATGGATGTGAAGTTGGGGCCGCGGAGGATGTTGTAGCCTTTTTGGCCCGCCAACTCGTAGGTCGCGGGGCTGATGCCCGCCCAGTAGATGGGTGGATGGGGTTTCTGGACCGGCTTGGGGTACACCGATGCGTTCCGCACCGTCCAGAATTTCCCCTCGTAGGTGAAATTGTCCTCGGTGAAAGCCTTGATGATGATTTCCAGGCTCTCCATGAACATCTCCCGGGAAACGTTCTGGTCGATGTTCAGTACATCGAACTCCGGGACCTGGTAGCCCCGGCCCAACCCCAAAAGCAAACGCCCTCCGCTGAGCGCGTCCACCAGAGCCGCATCCTCGGCCAGGCGCAGGGGGTGCTGAAAGGGAAGCACCATCACCGAGGTGCCGATGAGCATCTTCTTGGTCCGCTGGGCGATGGCCGATGCAAAGGTCATGGGGTTTCCCAGCGTGCCGTAGACCGAGAAGTGGTGCTCCGGGAGCCATACCGAGTCGAACCCCAATTCCTCGCCGTAATCGATCTCCTCAAGTATCTCGCTGAAGATCCTCTCTTGTGGTATATCCCCAAATTCGCTGAAGAGATAGAACAATCCGAACTTCATGGCTTCTCCTCCTTTCCCGTTTGGTTGGGTCAACTATGAATCACCGGTCACCGAACCGAGAAGGTATGTGTTAATCATCTCCAATGATGCAGATGCATCATCCTCAGACAATGGAACGGCAGGTCTCCGCGGCCAAGCCCATCACAACCGCCTCGAAGGAGATGACCTTCGGCCCTACTTTCTTAGTCCGTTGGGCTCTGGCCTCAGAGCGAATCCCGGAATAGGGTAGGCGCAAATAATGATGGATGGCCCCCTTAGAGTTGCCCGCCGGAAGAATCCAGCGAGATACCCAGCGGGTCTGCCTGCAATACAAATTTGGGTAGCGCCGTCCAAAGGGAGGAGAACCTTCGGAAAGAACGACTAATTTTTATCGGCAGGAGTAGAACAATGTTAAAGATTGGCCATACCGTTAACCGCCCCGGTAAGAGACTAGGCGATTCTCCCGTGACCATTCCGGTGCCCGAAGAGCTAGAAACGGTGCCGGGTATTCCCATGCTCAACCGAGACGTCGACTACTACAGCAAGGAGTCCCCGCTGGACACCTTGAACGTGGAGGAGAGGGCGTCCCGGGATTGGGCCAACCGAATCCGTGACCAACACGTGGAGATGCAGGAGATCCGAAAGGAGCACGAAGCCCTGAACCGGCCTTTAATCATGGCGGGACGCCTCACCGGTGATATCGAACCCACCAACCAGCCGGAAGCCGGGAAGGACGTCACCGAGGAGATCCGAGTCAAGGCTAAAGAACTGGGGTTCTTAGAGGTGGGATTCACCGCCTACGACTTCCGGTACACCTACGCCCGAAAGAAGGACTACGTCAAATTCGAGCACGCCATCTGTCTCGCTTACGAACAAGACTTCGAGCCGACCCAGACCATACCAAGCGTGGACGCGGAAATCGTCCATTCCAGCACCTACCGGACCGAAGGGGCTGCTTCCCTGGAGTTGGGCAGTTTCATCAACTCCTTGGGTTACCACGCCCAGGTCCACAGCCCCAACGACAACACCGGCCCCTACATCCCCATGTTCGTGGCAGCGGGCTTGGGCCAATTGGGCGCCTGCGGCTATCTGCTGACTCCCAACGAAGGTTCCCGGTGCCGCCTGATGGTGGTCACCACCGACGCCAAAGTCACATACGATCAACCGGTGGATTACGGTATTCACGCCTTCTGCCAGGTTTGCCAGGTTTGCGTTAACCGCTGCCCCGGACGCGCTCTGATGCGCGATAAGGTCTGGTGGCGCGGCGTCGAGAAGAACAAGCTGAACTTCATGCGGTGCCGCCCGGTGATGGCCCGCTATCTGGGTTGCGGCATCTGTATGAAGGTCTGCCCCATCCAGAAATACGGCCTGCAGAGAGTTATGGAGCATTACGCCGCCACCGGACAGGTCCTGGGCAAAGGCACCCATGACCTGGAGGGCTATGAACTGGCGGAAAAGGGTTATTTCGGACCGGGCGAGTTGCCTCTCTTTGACCGTCAGTTCTTCAATATGCCACATGGCCGCGCCGAGGCCTGGGCCTTTGAGGAGTTGGTGGGCAAGATCAAGGAATCAGGAGGGGTTGACAACCGGCAGGGCGAGGAGGCCCTGGAAGTGTTCAAGAACAAGCTGGCCGTAGCCCTCAGCCTTAGCGATGACGTGCTGGCCATGGAACTGGAGGACTACATAGCCTGAAAAATTCAAGTTTCCGGATGCCGCCCGGCCACTCTCCTACCCGCGAGGTGGGCGGCCTGGCGGCATCGCCAGTCTCATGGAGCCCCGCGGTAGAGCGGGGAACACGAGGTGAGACCCCGGTTCTCTCAGCCAGTTCTGCCGCTCCCCAGCTCCGGCAAAAGCAGCCGGTCTCGTGAGCGTCAGCCACCGGATGAGCCGAACGAAGATAAAAGATAGGCAACTCGATCAAAGATCAGATCAACAAAGTATGGAAGGGAGATGTGCGCAATGTTCATAGGACACTTCACGGAGCAACCTTGGCAGGACCAGAAGACCAACCTCATGGGGGCCCGCAACACCACTCTGGACATCAGCAACAAGCTATATGATCCTGAGATCGGGGCCGATCTCTACAACCGCTACCTCGACGAGAAGTTGTACGCGGAGGAGGTGGGTTTCGACGGCCTGATGCTGAATGAGCACCACAGCACCCCCTTCTGCATGCAGGGCGTCACCAACGTGCAAGCCGCTATCCTGGCCCGCCAGACCACGAAGGCCAAGATCATTATCCTTGGCAACATCCTGCCCATCTGGGAGGACCCACTCTGGTTGGCCGAGGAATTGTCGATGATTGACATGATCTCCAGGGGCCGTCTGATATCGGGCTTCGTTCGCGGCGGCGGGACCGAGAGCATCTCCCACAACGCTCCACCCTCCTACAACTGGGAGCGGTTCCAGGAGGCCCACGATTTCATCATCAAAGCGTGGACCACACCGGGGCCCTGGCGTTGGGAGGGCCGCCACTACGAATACCGGTACGTGAATCCCTGGGCCATGCCATACCAGAAGCCTCATCCGCCCATCTGGATCCCCGGTGTAGTGAGCCCGTCCACCACCAAGTGGGCAGCCGAGCACCGGTATCCTTATCTGATGCTGGCCACCATGCTGGAGCCCACCAAGGAGATGTTCCAGGTCTACCGCGACACGGCCGCCGAGTTTGGCTACGAGGCCGGCACCCAGAACATCGGCTACATGGTCAAGGTGCACGTGGAGGAGACCGATGAGAAAGCCGAGGAGGTGGCCCGGAAATATCTCACCGGCGTGGCCAACCCCGAGATAGCCGGGAACCCCGCTGAGGGCCGAATCGTGCCGTGGTTGCAATCCCCTCCGGGCCTCTCATCCAGGGAAGCAGTGAAACGCCGGATAGAGATCTTGGGCGCGGCGGCGGCCTCGGGCCCGGACAGCCGTGGGGCCACGATCTTCGCACCCTATGAGCAGCAGGTGAAAAACCTCAGCATCATCGCCGGGACGCCCGAGAGCGTACTGCCCAAGATCCGCCACGTCCTGGAAGAGGTGCGCCCGGGCAGCGTCGTCTTTTGGGACGGCGACGGCGCAATGGACCACGGAGACCAGATGCGCAGCCTGAAACTCATGGGTGAGGAAGTTCTCCCCGCTGTGCGGGAGATGGGCAAGGAATTGGAGCTGTTCAGCCCATTTGAGGTGGACCCAGCCACCGGTGAGCGTCTGGCCGCCGGCGTGGCGTGACCGCCTTCCATCATGAGCTTAGCTTTTGGCAGCTTGGTTTTTCGCCAATACAACCAACAAGATAAAAAGAGGTAGGTACGATGACCACAACCGCGCAGGAAACGTTTACAGAGGAGATGATTGAGGCCGCGGGCATACAGGTCCAGTTACGGAAAGGCGGGAAGGGAGAGCCTCTTCTGGTGATTCCCAGCGAGTTGGGCGTGCCCGGTTGGCTCGACACCCACCAGGAGTTGGCCGGCCATTTCACCGTCTACGTCCCCTCACTCCCTGGATTCGGGAAGTCGTCCCGGCCGGACTGGATCGTGACCGTGCGGGACATGGCGGCCTGGGTCACCTGG
Organism: Chloroflexota bacterium; assembly: GCA_022563275.1. The sequence continues at coordinate 4,261 of JADFNR010000069.1, forward strand.
TTCGTCCGGGATCTGGGGCTGCCCCAGCCGTTGAACGTCATCGGATTCTCCATGGGCGGCTGGATCGCCGCTGAGATCGCCACCATGAACTCTTCCATATTCAAGAAGATGGTGCTGGTCAGCCCGGCTGGTCTGAAGCCGCAGCAGGGGGAAACCTGGGACTATTTCGTCAACTCGGGCAAGGAGGCCTTCGAGCGGGCGTTCCACGATTCGGGCCAGTCGCCGGAGTACGCCCAATACTACGGGAACGATTGGACTCCCGATGAGGAGGAGCAGGTCGAGATCAACCGGGAGATGGCGGCCCGTTTACTCTGGAAACCCTACATGAAGAGCCACACCCTCGCCGCGCTTCTTGGAGGAGTGGACACGGAGACCCTGCTGGTCTGGGGGCGGGATGACGGGATAATTCCGGTCAGCACCTGCCAACTCTATCAGAGCGCGATCAAAGGCGCCAAAACAAAGATTCTGGATAATTGCGGCCACATGCCGGAGATGGAGAAACCGTCGGAGTTCACCAAGACGGTCCTGGACTTCTTTGGCTAAACGCTGAAAGGCCGGTCATACAACGGCGGAAAACCCGGCTGGAACGGAAACGAATCAGCCCAGGAACTATTCCTGGGCTGATGAGTGCGTGCGGTCGTGGCGCTTCTAGCTCTTTTTTGAGAGGGGCGGGTTCTTGATGTATTCCTCGGCCAGCTTGCGGCCGGTCTCCCGCATCATCTCGATGTCTTCTTCGAGATTGCCCACCGCGGGCGAGTAAACGACGGTGTCATTGCAATAGGTCGAAACCGGTTTTTCGTCGCGGGAGAGAACGTCCGGGTCGCGCCCCTCCTTTACCGCCTCGATGCCCTGCCTAACCAGCTTGCGGAACATGGTGATGCCCCGGTCGGTGGCCCCCAGGTGTTCCAGGCCATGAACGGCGATGGGCCTCTGGCTGACCTGGGCTTCGTAGTCCGATGGCTGACGCTGCTGGTCTTCCAGGTTCTCCGTGATGGGGAGCTGGGCGGGCAGCATCTGTTCACGGTCAACCCACCATCCCGGCGTGCCCTCTTCCTCCACACTGATGTGGCGGAACTCCAGCAGCATGGTGTGGGTGTCGTCCTGGGGAACTATCCAGCGGCTCATCATCGGCCCGTCGAAGGGATGGACCTCCTTGCCGTCTTCCCAGACGGGCGCCACCTGCTGCAGGTTTGGCATTATGTTCTCCACCATCCGCACCCAGATGTTGTCACCCATGCGGCGGGTGGCGATGTAGATCATGCCGGCCGGGGTCTCGATGAAGTCCAGTTCGGGTATCACTCCGAATTCCTCGGTGAACTGCGACCCGGAAACGATGGTGTGGAGGAACGACGTGTGGACCGGGTCCATGGCGTTCTCCAGTATCTGCAGCCAGTTGCAGGGATAGCTGTACTTCTTGCCAGGCATGAGCCGGTACCCTTCCCGCTCGTAGGTGTCGAACATGGGGAATGGAGGCTTCTGGTCCGGCGGCCCCATATAGGCGAATATGGTGCCGTTGTACTCATGGGTCGGATAGGCGCCGTGGCAGAGCCGGTCCTTCAGGGTGCTGTCGTCCGGTTCTCCCGGCGTCTCCAAGATGGTGCCATCCACGTCGAATAGCCAGCCGTGGTAGCAGCACCTGATGCCCCTTTCCGATACCAAGCCAAACTCCAAAGATGTGCCCCGGTGGGGACAGTGGGCTTCCACCAGGCCGATCCGGCCGCTGAAGTCACGGAACGCGACCAACTCCTCGCCGAGGATCTTGAGCGCCACCGGCAGGTCCTTGAGATCGTCGGAGAAGGTCACCGGCTGCCAGAACCGGCGCAGATACTCCCCGCAGGGAGTCCCCGGACCGATGCGGGTGAGTTCGGCGTCTTCTTGTGGTACATCGCGGTGGTAATAACCGCCGTAGCGGGTGGAAAGAAACGGTGCTCGAGTGGCCATCTGCATCCCCTTTCAAGACAGAATCGGGTTTGTTGCGCTGGTCCATCGATGCATCGGCTGGAGAGGCCATCCAATGGGGCCGCGACGCCGAAAAAGCATATCCACGGGCCGCATAATTATTCGAGTAGCCCATATAGATTATCGGCTACGTGGATATGTGGTGCCGGGATTATAGATTCCCGACAGCCCACAGGTCAACAGGAAATTCGGTATGCCGGTCAGGAGATTCTCCCGTCACTGTGCCGTACGGCCCCCGTCGATGACCAACTCTGAGCCGGTGACAAAGGATGACTCGTCCGAGGCCAGATACAACACGCCGTAGGCGATCTCTTCCGGCCGCCCGAACCGGCCCAGTGGCACCCGCCCCAGCATCGCCTCGAGATTGTCGGCGTCAGGCCTGGTCGCCCGGAGCATGTCGGTCTCGATGGGGCCGGGATGGACCGAATTGCAGCGGATGTTTTCCCGGGCGTATTGCACGGCCGTGGATTTGCTGAAGATCCGCACCGCGCCCTTGCTGGCGGCGTAGGCGCCCGATGTGCCGGGCTGAGGCGCGATGCCCGCCCCCGAAGATATGTTGATGATGGAACCGCCGCCGCCGTTTCTCATGAGTGGGATAGCCTGCCTGCTGCCCAGGAACGCTCCTTTGACGTTGACGTCCATGGTCCGGGTCCAATCGGCCTCGCTGGTCTCCTCGACGTTGCCCCGGGCGGAAATGCCGGCGTTGTTCACCAGGATATCCAGCCTGCCGAACCGGGTTATCACCTCGCCGGCCGCCTGTTCCCAGTCGGCCTCATTGGTTACGTCCAGCCGGACGAAGAAGCATTCTCCACCTCCTTGGGTGATCTCCGCCGCTGTCCGGCGCCCATCCTCCTCCAGGATGTCGCCGATGACCAGCTTCGCTCCTTCTTGGGCGAAGATCCTGGCTATTGCGGCGCCGATGCCCCTGGCCCCGCCGCTGATCAAAGCTACCTTGTTCTCAAGACGCATTTGTTCCTCTCAAATCGAATGGGTGCCCTGCGCACCCCAGCATAGAGGCTCTAGTATAAAGGTTGGGTTCCGGGCGCCACACCAACTTCACTCCAGGGCGTATACATGGCCGTCGTCACTGCCAAAATAGACCACGCCGTCGCTGATGACCGGAGAGGAGAACACATCGCTCTTGGTCTGGAACCGCCACCGCTCCAACCCGGTATTCGCGTCCAGACCATAAAGTCTACCGTCAAAGCTGCCGACAAATACGGTCTCTCCGGCGATGGCCGGAGAGGATTTGATCTCTCCTCCGGTTGCGAATCTCCACAGCTCCAGGCCGGAGCGCGAGTCCACCGCGTAGAGATTTCCATCATGGCTCCCCACGTAGACCGCCGTGCCGTGGAGGGCTGGGGAGGACAGTATGGAGTCTTCGGTTTGAAACCGCCATCTCAGTTCACCGGTGGCCGAATCCAAGGCGTAAAGATTGCTGTCGAAGCTTCCGAAGTAAACGGTGTCTTGGCCGAGGACCGGTGTGGAAGTCACAGCGGCTCCGGCCTTGAAATTCCACTTCTCGTTCCCTGTTTGGGCGTCCAGAGCGTATAGACGGCCGTCGTCGCTGCCGATAAAGATCGTATCGCCATCACCGGCTGGGGAGGACCAAACTTCGTCCTTGGTCCGAAATCTCCACTTCTCCCGTCCGGTCGCGACGTCCACGGCATAGACATTCCAGTCCCAACTCCCGAAGAATGCCACCCCGTCCGTCACCAGGGGCGAAGAGAACACCCCGCCATCCGTTCGGAACCGCCACTTTTCCTGACCGCTTTTGGCGTCGACCGCATAAAGATGGTTGCCCAAACTGCCGAAATAGACCACACCGCCGGCCACGGCAGGGGAGGACTCAACCGGGCTTATTCCCATCTGCGCGCCCGTTCTCTGGATGGCCAAACTCCAGATCTCCCGGCCGGTGGCGGCGTCCACCGAATAGAAGTGCCCGTCCTCACTGCCGAAGAATAAGACCCCGTCCGACAATGCCGGGGACGACCGTACCCCGCCGCTGGAAGCTGTCCGGTTACTGGGGGACTGGAACCTCGGACTAAGGTCCTGGACCCTGATGGTCTTCTTTTCACCGATGGTCTCAAAATCCCACTTCACCCCACTCAACCGGTCCAAACCGACGGTGTCATAGAACCCGCTGCGGCTGGGGCCGGAGCCAAACATGGCCGCGCTCGAACTCTCTTCGTCCGGCGCCTTGGCCTTGGCCGAGACCTCCAATGCGTAGAGAGTTCTCTCAACATCACCGAAATATACGACTCCCTGATGAACGGCCGGAGTGGAAACCACCTGGTCCGGTGTCTTGAACCGCCACAATTCCGACCCGGTCCGGGCGTTCACCGCGTAGAGATTGCCGTCATTACTGCCGAAGTAGACCACACCATCTTCGACTGACGGGGAGGAGAAAATCTCGCCCAGGGTCCTGAATGTCCAGACGGTCCGGCCGGTCTCGCGGTCCAGGGCATATAGCTGTGCATCGCCACTACCGAAAATAACCAGGTCCTCGAAAGCGGCCGGAGAAGAGACCACCCGGGCCTGAGCGTTGAACTGCCATTCCACCTTCCCGCTGCTGGCGTCAAGGGCATATAAGAAATTATCGAAACTCCCAAAATAGACCAGGCCGTCAACCACCAAAGGAGACGATTCCACCCGTAGTCCGGTGGTGAACCGCCATGCTTCTTGGCCGGTCTCAACGTCCAAGGCGTACATACTGCCGTCGTTGCTGCCGATGTAGACCAAACCCCCAGCGACCGCCGGAGAAGAGACGGTCTCACCGCCCGTGATGTATCTCCATCTCTCGGTCCCGGTCTCGATGTCCACGGCGTAAACGTTGTCGTCACGGCTGCCGAATATGATCGTCGACCCAACGATGACCGGGTCGGTATCCACCCAGTCTCCAGTCTCGAATCTCCAGATCTCCGCCCCGGTCCGGCGGTCCAACGCGTAAAGATTCTTATCGCGGCCGCCGAAATACACTGCCCCATCCAGCGATGCCACAGTCGATTGGACGCCACCTGCGACCGGGAAATTCCATATTTGGTCTCCGGTCTCGATGGAGATTGCATAAAGGCCGGGAGTCCCAAGGTCGCCGTCGCTGCCGATGTAAACCGTGCCTTCAGCCACGCGGGGCATCGTTCTGATCTGTCCGCCGGTTTTGAACAACCACTTCAGATTCGTGTTGTAGCCGCCGAACCGCTCGGGATTGTCGAAATTGGCGGGGACGGCGGGATCGGCGGGATTGAATCGAGGCGGGGAACCGGACTGCAGAGTTTTGGTGGCGCGAGGGATGGGAGTTTGCGTGGCCGGCGTGGGCGCGCTGCTGGCGCAGGCAACAAGTAACGCTATTCCGACGGCCAGCATCGCGGTCAAGGACCGAAGGGGCTTATGCATGTATAGCCATATATCACTGTCACGCCGAGAGGCGCCAGATGCCTTTAAATATGCCTAAGTGGCGCTCAAACGCCTATGCAACTTAGATGTCGGTCTGGCCCTCCGGGTGCGCGGTGCGGCGGTTAGACCGATAAAAAGAGAGCAGACGCTGGACAGACCCCTGCCCGCCTGTTGGGTTCTGGCCCCGTTCTTTTTAGATTAGTGGCCGCATTTCCAAGAACCTAAACGCCCGTCCACTCAAACGCCAGATTGGCGTAGCGGCAGAAGACGGTGCCGCCGGGGGCTGCGAGCGGACCGTTGGCGGCCAGAAGGGCGATGGTGTGCTGCTCGCCGGGGGTGGCGTCGGCGGTGATCAGCACCCGCTGGGGGACGTTGAAACCCTGGATCACGCCCCGGTCACGGTCGCATTCGCCGTCGATCCAGATCTCACCATAATCGTCGATGCAGGTCTCGAATTGCACCCGCACTCCCTTCACCGGGTGTCCGTCCACCTCCTCAGGGAAGGTCACTTTGATCCGGTACCACATGAAGCTGAACCCGTGGGACATCCGCTCGGCCAGGTCGTGGCAGACCTCCCAGCCCGAATCGTCGTAATCGGCCAGCCGGGCCGGGCTGCCTTCGATCTGCTCCACCAGTCCCTCGTTGGGCTGGCCGGGCACGTAACCCCGGGCGTACTTCCAAGTCCCTTTGACCAGCGCCTGGCCGGCGGGGTCTCCCAGATACACGGTTACTCTTGGCATCTTTATTCCTTCCCTTGTCCTGATTCAGTTCTTAGCTATCAGCGGTCAGCGGTTGGCTGTTGTCGCCTTCAAATGCCCAGTGGAAAGCTTGGGTGATCAGTTTGGTGTTGGCTTCGCCGTCGAAACGGTGGCCGCATTCGGGGGCCTCCCTCACCAGGAAGGACCTGGCGGCGAACTTCCCCATCCGCAATATCCGGGCCAGCCAGCCGGCCATGGGGTCTTCGTCTCCGTAGACCAGGTAGATGTCGCCGGTGAAGGCCGAGACGCCCTCATAGAAGGGGTCGCCCACGCTATCGTAGGTCGAGAGCAGCAGGATGCGCTTTACGCTGGTATACCGGTGGGCCACCGCCCCCACGGCTGAGCCGCCAGAGGAGAACCCCGTCAGAAAGACCGCCGGGGATTCAATTCCGCACAGTTGCTCCGCGTTCTCCAATGACCAGTCTATGGTGTGGCACAGACTCTCGATGAGCAGCTTGTTCCAACTGGCGCCCCGGTAGGAGTAAGGCTCCCATTCCAACTTGACCTGGAAGTCGGGCCGGGGGGCGTTGAAGGTGACCAGGGTGGCCAGGTCCCGCTCTTGCAGGTGCAGGCCCAGGTTTCGCCAGCGGTCCTCCCGCCCGTCCTTGAGTTCCCCGGAACCCGGCGAGTTGACCACGATCGCGCCCGAGCCGGTGGGGTAGGCCGTGATGGGGACCCCATACGGGACCATTTCTCCCGACTCGGCCTCGGTCTCCAAGAACAGTGTGGTGTCGATGGCTTCCAGAATCGGCTCCAGGCTACCCGGCGGCCAGGGGCGGCGGGCCGGCCAGGTCCGCATCGCCGGTCAGAGACCTGTGTAGGGCCACCACCGCCCGGCCCAAAGTCTCCAACCCGGCGATGGCCTTGGGGTCGGCCAGCTTGCCGTCCTGAAAGTGCTGCGATTGCAGATAGACCTGGCCGGGAACAAGGTGGGCCCCGAACCAGGCCAGGACCGGCCGCAACTGGGTGTCCAGCGTCAGATAGTGGTGGTCGGTGGCGCCCATGCCGATGAGCCCGCAGGCCTTGCCCATGAGCCCTTCGACTGGTATGTGGTCCAGCAGGTTCTTGAGGGCTCCCGTGAAAGACGCCCGGTAGATGGGCGTGGCGATTAGGTACATGTCCGCCGCCGTCACCTGCTCCAACACCTTCTGGGTGTCGTCTCCAAAGGCTTCGGGCGGGCGTCCGTCGGCGAAGGAAATCTGGTGGTCTCCCAGATGGAGCAGTCCTGTGCTTATCGATGGGTCATGGGCAACAGCGGCGTCAATGGCCAGTGCCAGGGCCTGATGCAGACGGCCCGGACTGGTCACCGCGCCGTGGATGCCCAATAGGGTCGGCAATCGGTTGCCTCCTAGATATTTTCTCTAATGGTGGTTTGAGAGCTAATCGGGAGATTGGCAGAAGTCAGCCCCCCCTCCGACTATGTCGTGAGTCCCCCCGATATATCGGGGGACCTAACCCACCCACTCGCGAGGGAGGGGATTTTGTTTGCTGAGTTTCGCATTCCGTTGGTCCTGAGCTCCGACCGAGGTCGAGAGTCTCGACGTAGTCGGACTTGTCGGAGGAGCTTGGCTGCGGCACGTTCATGGTTCGACGGAGCTCACCACGAACGGGTGGTGGCTCTGGTCACCAATGGTAGGTCCGGTCATTAATTCGAATTGCCAGGGTTCTTCGGGCTGGCCGTCTCAGGTTTGGCATTCCGGGAATAACGGTTCTCGGGCTTGGGCAAGCCCAGGTTTCCGCGCAGGGTGTCAGCCTCATACTCGGTGCGGAACAGGCCCCGTTCTTTCAGGATGGGCAGTACGTGGTCCACAAAATCATTGAACCCCTGGGGCAGCACGCTGGGGACCAACATGAAGCCGTCGGCCGCGCCATTTTCGAACCAGGCCTGCATGGCGTCCGCCACCTGGGTGGGCGTGCCGATGAACTCGTTCCTGGGGGTGGTGGACCTTAACGCCATCTCCCGCAGGGTCAGATTTTCGTCCTTGGCCACCTGTTTGATACGGTCGGTGGTGCTCTCCCAGCCGTTGCGGCCGAAGTCTCCCAGGTCGGGGAAAGGCCCGTCCAGGTCGTAGGGGGAGAAGTCCATGTCGTTGAAATAGCGGCCCAGGTAGTTGAGGGCGTCTTCAATGACCACCAGGTTGGCGATCTCTTGATACTTGGCCTCGGCCTCTTCCGGGGTATCCCCAACGATGGGCGAGCAGCCAGGAAGGAGCAACACTTCGCCGGGATCGCGGCCCGCCTCTTTCGCGCGCCGCTTGATGTCTTTGTAGAACTCGGCGGCTTCGGCCATGTTTGCCTGTCCGGTGAAGATGGCGTCGGCCACCTTGGCGGCGAATGCTCTCCCCGCTTCCGAAGCACCGGCCTGGATCAACACCGGGCTGCCCTGCTTGGAGCGGGAGATATTCAGTGGGCCCTGCACCGAGTAGAACTCACCCTGGTGGTCGAGCCGGTGCATCTTGGACGGGTCGATGAATACCCCAGATTCTTTGTCACGGATGAAGGCGTCGTCCTCCCAGGAGTCCCACAACCCCTTGGCTATCTCCACAAACTCGTCGGCCATGCGGTAGCGCAGGTCATGCTGGGGGTGCTCGGGCCTGCTGTAGTTGGCGGCGGAGCCCTCCAGGGGCGAGGTGACGATGTTCCAGCCGGCGCGGCCTCCGCTAAGGTGGTCGATGGACGAGAACTGCCGCGCCACAGTGTAGGGGTCGCTGTAGGTGGTGGAAAGTGTTGCCGCCAGGCCGATCTTGGTGGTGACCATGGCCAGCGCGGCCAGCAGGGTCAGGGGTTCGAAACGGTTTAGGAAATTGGGATGGGACTTCTCGCTGATATAGAGTCCGTCGCCAAAGAACACGAAGTCCAGCTTGGCATCCTCGGCCCTGCGGGTCAGGCCCTGGTAATACTCGAGGTTCACCGCGCCGTCGGGCACTGCGCTGGGGTGACGCCACGACGCCATGTTGCCGCCGGTGCCGGAAAGGAAAACGCCCAACCGCATCTTTCGAGGTTCGGTCATGCTACCCCCCGCCCTTGGTCTACGCTGATGGCCCGGCCGGAATCGGTGAGCGCCCGACTCAACAGCTCGTAGGAACGGAGCCGCTTCCTGAAGTCATTGATGGCCGTCACCACGAATATCTCGGCAACATTATGTAATCTCTGGAGGTCTAACAACTTCTTCAAGGCAAGTTCGGGAGAGCCGTGAATCACCGGGGCGTCACGCACCACTATCTCGAATTTCCCGCCCGATTGTTTCCCAAAATTCTCGGCCGCCGCCAGGGTCCCGGTGGTCAGGGTACGGCCGCTCTCCAAGCTGATGCGGATAACTTTGATCTCGGAGGCGTACCCGGCGGCCTCGTCGGCGGAGTCGGCCACCACCACCGGCAGGGCCAGCATAGCCCGCTTGCACCCCGGACCAGCCGGGTCGAAGAGCTTGTGGTAGGTCTCGATCGCCTTGGCCATCTCCTCTTGGTCGCCGTTCAGGAAGAGGGCGAACACGTAAGGCAGGCCAAACTCGGCGGCCATCTCGGCGCTGGAGACCGACGTCCCCAACAGGTATAGGTCAGCCGGTTCAGGAGGCCGGGGACTGGCCTTCAGCCCGTGCAACGGGTGGGCTTCGGGTAGCTCTCCGCGGAGGTAATCGCGCAGTTCCGTTATCTTGTCGCCGATGGACCGTTCTCCGGCCACCGTCTGCTGCAGGGCCATGGTCGACTGGGGCAGCCCTCCAGGACCGCGTCCGATGCCCAGGTCGACCCGGCCGGGGGCCAGGGACGCCAGCACATTGAAGTTCTCGGCCACCTTGTAGGGGCTGTAGTGTTGCAACATGACGCCGCCGGAGCCGACCCGGATGCGGCTGGTCTTGGCCAGCAGATGGGAGATCAAGACCTCGGGCGACGACCCCATCACCCGGTCAGAGCTGTGGTGCTCCGCCACCCAATAGCGGTGGTAGACCCAGCCGTCGGCCTTGGCCGCCAGCTCGATGGTGTGCTGGAAGGCCTGGGCGGCGTCCTCGTCCTGGTGCACCGGACTCTGGTCCAGGATGCTAAGTGTCAGTCCGTTGGTGTTCATGTGATGATCATGTGTTGACGGTCCGGAGCCTCAGGCCCGCGTCTTAGGCATAACTCGGCCGGTGCAACAATATTACCCTGTTTCGCGCCCGCCGGGGGGACCCCCGCGTGACCGGTACTGGTCCATCCAGGAATAAATGGCCGCTAAGAAGCAAAAGGTGAACGAATCTCTTGATCTGCTCCAAGGGAGTCGCAGAATCCTGACTCAATCGTTAGGAGATTCTTCAATCTAACGGTGGCCAACTCTGCGCCGGGAAACTCATCCCGCGAATCCATCGTAATCCATACCCTGCTGATGAGCCGCCGCCCGGCCTTTCCGTCGTTTCGGAGAATTTACCTTGCTTATAACGGCTACTTGAGCGCAAAATTGATATAGGCAGATCTGCATTCTTGCCGGCGCCACCGGTGCCCAAGCCGGCGTCGAAACCGCGTCTGCCGGTGATGATGGACTTCGTATGGATTCACACCGCTTTGGGCTCTGCGCCCGGGTGTTTGTGAAACGTCGCGGCTTAGTGGGATTTAGCTTCTCGGGCCTGAGAGGCAAATCGGGGGTGGATGAAAATGTCCGGTCATACCGCCGCTTGGCAAGAGTTCAACGACGCCCAACAACAGTATCATGATGCCGTGGAGCAGCAGCAACGGGTCCAAGAGCGCTTCGTGCCCCCCGGAGAACGGAGGACACCTCACTCCCCAGTCCAACTCCCAGACCCCATCGCTCCCAAGGTGATCGAGGCATTGTCTGCCGTAGACCGCCTCGTCCAGGAGAGCAGGCAACGCTACGCCAGGGCCATCAATTCGGTCCACGCCAACCATTAAGCCCATTGGACTGACCTGATCCGGATTCCGCTGCCAGCTACCGTAACGTGCTCTCGCCGGCCCTAGACCAACGAGAATAACCAGGCGTTTGTCCGTCGAAAAACGGTTGGCCTAGACCGGCGGGCGCTGCTCGTACCAGCGGGCGTGCTGCTGGTAGGTGTAGGCCGCCTGGATCACGCCGGGCTCGTCGAAGGGTCTTCCCGCTATCTGCAGGCCCACTGGCAGCCCCGCTTGGGTGAAACCGCAGGGGACCGAGATGGCCGGCAGCCCGGTGACGTTGAACGGTGCGGTGAAACTGCGGCCCTTGATGGTGGCGATGGGGTCGTAGCCTTCGAACGCCGCCGCCGGTTGGGTCATGGTCGGCGTCACGAAGAAGTCGACCTTGCGCAGCGCCTCCGCGAACTCCCGCTTGCTCCACTGGCGGCAACGTTGGGCCTGTAGATAATCGCCCGCGCTGAGCAAGCCGCCGATGCGGAACCTGGCCCGGACGATCTCGCCGAAATCCTGGGGCCGGCTTTTCAAGTTTGGCTCGTGGAAGGCGTAGGCCTCGCTGACCATGATTATGGTGTTGGCCGCGCGCACGTATTCCAGGCTGGGGAGGTTTACCTCCACTATCTTGGCTCCCAGATTCTCCAACTCTCCCACCGCCTTTTCGACGATGGCCACCACTTCCGGGTCTACGCTGGGATCGGCGTCGAAGAAATAATGCCGGGGCAGCCCGATGGTCTTGCCCCGGATGTCTTCTTTGAGGGACAGGGAATAGTCGGGGACCGGCGCGTGGCTGCTGGTGGGGTCCTTCGGGTCGTGACCGGCGATGGCTTGGAGCATATAAGCGCTGTCTTCCACCGTCCAAGTCATGGGTCCCACGTGGTCTTGAGACCAACTCAGGGTGACCACGCCGGAGCGGCTCACCCGGCCGTAGGTGGGTTTCAGGCCCACGATGCCGCAGAGGGATGCTGGACCGCGGATGGAACCGCCGGTGCAGGAGCCAAGGGCGCCCATGGCCTGTCCCGACGAAACCGCGGAGGCCGACCCGCTGCTGGAGCCGCCGGTGATGTGGTCCAGGTTCCAGGGGTTACAGGCCGGCTCGAAGGGCGTGGTCCAGTCCGGGCCGCCCAGGGCGAATTCATGCATGGCCAGCTTGCCCAGCAATATCGCTCCGGCCTCTTTCAGACGGGCGGTGGGGGTCGAGTCCTCAGTGGGCACCCGGTCGAAATCGACCCGGGAGCCTGCGGTGGTGCGTATCCCCGCCGTGTCGTAGAGGTCTTTCAGGGCGATGGGTATCCCGTGCAGCGGGCCTCTGTAGCGGCCGCCGCGGATCTCCGCCTCGGCGGCGCGGGCTTCGCTCATGGCCTCCTCGGATAGCAACGTGATGAAGGAGTGCAACCGGTCATCGGTCTCGGCTATCCGGTCCAAGAAAGCCTGGGTCAGTTCCACGGGGGAAAGTTCGCCGCCCTTCAGCAGCTTGCCCGCTTCGTGGATCGTCAGATGGTGTAGCTTCTTATCAACTTGCGCCAATTTTCCACCGCCGTTTCTTGCAAAAATCCGTTCCCCCGTGGCGGGGGAAGGTTAGGATGGGGGCGTTCCCTGGTGAGGGTATTCCCCGCCTAATCTGGATGGAACTCCAGCACCATTTCCTCGGGGCCGAAATCTATGGAGTGCACCAAGGCCGTGTACTCCAGATACAGCTCATAGATAGGCTTGAGATGCTCCAACTCTTCCTGGTCCATGCCCAGACCCGCCCGGTCGGCCATGAACCTGAATTCTTCCATGGAGATTTCCTGGTCAGCCATAACTGCCACTCCTAGAACCAGAGTAAAGTGTCCAAAAAGATAGGTGATTATACATCGCGCTAGGACTAGAGGGTTGCCAGACGGATAATGATTGCAAGATGACCAGAGACGCCTGGATCCCGGCTGGGTCGGGATGACGGAGGCGGCCCTGCCGATGCCCAGTGGCAGGGCCGCCTCCGAGTTTCCAGGTTGGAATAGGGCGGGGGCTACCCCTATGAGTACTTCCCGCCGTCCTGGGGCACGGTGCCCTCGCGGCCCTGGTCGGCCATCTCCAAGCGGGTGGTCCTGGGCCAGGTGCGATTCAGATCGTCCTGGACGTTGAAATGCAGCGTGCCCAGGCCCTGCACCTCGAGCTCGACCTTGTCGGCGTCCTGAAACGCGCTCAGGCCCCGGTGGTTGGTCCCGGTGGCGATGACGTCTCCGGGCTCCAGTTCGTGGATGGAACTGACCCATTCAATGATCCTTGGGATTTGGTGGGCCATGTCGTCGGAGTTGAATGATTGCTTCAAATCTTCATTGACCCATAGATTGATCGACAGCTTATGAGGGTCATCGATCTCGTCGGCGGTGACCAGATAGGGGCCCATGGGCGCGAATGTGTCCCGGGACTTCATCTGGTAGAAGGTGTTGCCGCCGGCCTGCAGACCGCGGGCCGAACCGTCGATGAAGTTCAGGTAGCCGAATATGTAGTCGTAGGCGTCTTCCTGTTTCACGTTGCTGGCCCGCTTGCCGATCACCAACGCGAACTCGGCCTCGCCCTCGAAGATGGTGGCCGGAATGTCGGGAAGTATCATGGTGTCGCCATCGCCGATGACGGAGTTGGGCGACTTCTGGAAAGCGTTAATGGGGGCCGGCTCGTCCCGGGTGCCGTCCTCCATGTAGTTCACCGCCATGCAGATGATGTTGGGGGGCTTGG
>JADFNR010000070.1 GCA_022563275.1 Chloroflexota bacterium
TGACCGATTCGTGCTGTTCCGGGTGTAGGTAGGACCAGCCGCCGGCGGCCGCGTTCCCTGGCCGTTTTTTGCTGATTCCCGTCGGGTGGTCCTCTTTTAACGCGGCGCAGATCACCTTGTCCCGCTTTGGGCCCCCCATGCAACTTAGCTGGCCCTTGATGCGGTTTGTCAGGTCCCCGACGCTTTGGACGAGCTGCTGGTCCAGGGTGCCGGGGTGGGTGTGGTGATAGCCAACGGTCTTAACGCCGGCGCCGCAGGGAGAAATCCGGATGCTGCAGGAATTCCCGACGCAAGGGGCCCCAGGGACCAGGACCCCGTCGGCCGTTTCGCAGAACGAAAACCCGTGCTCTTTCCCGGTCCGAGCGGTGTCCACATTGGCCTTGACCATGGCCTGCAGGGTCTCCGGGGCCAGGGTGAAGGATTTGCCCGAGAGCTCCACCGTTAGAGGCTCCGCGGGGCCCGCCTTGCCGGCGACGCCAGCGCCGGCGGTTTCCTCTTTCAGCAGGTTAATGGTTTCTTCCATCGCGGCGCCTATGTCCAGCTCGCCGGCGGACTTCCCTTTGCGTGTCACCTTGAAATCGCAGATCGGGGGTTTCCTGGGGTCGTCCTGGGTACATTTGCCGGCCCACCGGACCACCGGCGGATCGCCGGGCGCCTTCAGCTTTCGGGACAGAAAGCCGGCGGACCTGGCCAGCCGCTCGATCTCGGCCTCATTGACCGCGGAGAGTTTGCCGGCCGGCGCTTTTTTCACCAGGGCCATGGCCTTGTCGACGTGCTCCGCCAGAAATTTCAGGTCCTGGGGGTACTTGATCGGCTTGCCCAGCTCGGCGTTCACGACGTCATGGAGTCCATGGAGCAGGCGGGTCCCTTCTTCCCGACAGTGTTCGCATGGGAAGGTTTCGACCGCGTGGTGGAGAAGGCTCCAGGTGTACGGCCCCACGATCTCGGCGACGTCGTACTCTACTGAGCCGTCGGCGAGCTGCTTGACGCCCTGGCGGTGCAGCGTCATACGTTCACCCCCTGGCCCCCTAGCAGGCGGACCACGCCGCTCTGCAGAGTGAGCGCCGCCCTGGCCATGCTGCAGCCCAGGCAGCGGTGGGTTTCGACGTGCTCTCGCCACCAGGTAAACATTTCCTGGAGCTTAACCCTGGCCTCGGGGCAGATCATCGACGCGCAGCTCGGGCGGCCTGGCGCTTGTTCTTGAACCGCTTGAAGCGGCCGAAGCGGGTTGGCATGTAGAAGCGCACTTTGGCCGGGTCCTCGAACGGATTGAGGCCTTTTTTCATCAGCTTATAGTCCCGGAGTGTGATCACTTCGCCCCCAGCTTGTCGGCGATCCGGATAGCCTCGGCCTTGAAGTCGAAAGTGCGGCGCGACAGGCCGGCAGGAGAGCCGTCTGGAGGCGCCGTGACCGGTGTGAGTGACGCATTAAAGGCCGCCGCCTCCGGGACCACTCCGGTGGCCTTATAGGCAAAGGTGTAGGCATCTGACGCCATGCGCATCCCCATGCGGACCGATTCATCATGGTTCCCCATGAAGGTGGTGTTGACCATGGTCACGACGTCGGCCACTTCCTTGAACTTCGCCGTCAGCATCCCGGCCGCGGCCTCGGCCGGCGGCGCTCCCAGGAACTTGGCGGCAATCATGTTGATGATCGGCATGGCCGCGGTGGCCATGGCCTCCAGGCTCGGTCCGCTGGGGACCGCCGGCGTGGGGGCCGCGGCCGGGTTGGGGCCCGCGGCCGGGTTGGGGCCCGTCTGAGCTGCAGGGCTATTTAGCGCGGCCTGGGTGTTGAAGGCCGCCACCAGCTTCTGGTCCAGTTTCTCCAGCATGTTCGCCTGGAGCTTGGTGGCGAAGTCGGCCAGGGCCTCGTTATAGCGGCGGTCCAGTAGCCGCAACAGCTCCGGGTCGACCTGGACCTTGGCCGGCGGGGCCTGGTCCGCCGGCGGGGTTTGGTCCACCGGCGGCGGGTCATGCCCCTGGGCGCCTAGGTGTAGGCCTTCCCAGGCGCTGGTGGGGCCGTAGAGTTTTTCCGGATCGTCGGAGAAAGGTGGCTGGGCCATTAGGACCTCGCAGGCATTTCAACGGTGATCGTCTCGGGGATAACCTTCCGCTCGATGGCCAGGGCCCGGACCGCTTCATCGGAGAGCTCGGGGATCGCCTTGGCCACCAGGTCCTGGGAGAACTCCTGCAGCGCCGCGGTGCAATTGGAACACCCGCCGGCCTGCGCGTGGGCCAGGGCCTCGGCCAGGTTTGGGGCCTGGGGCTCGGCAGCCTTTTTCAGCGCGACGATCTCTTTGTCCCGGTCCTGAATATCCCGGTCCTTCAGTTTGCAATCTACACAGTCGCTCATGGGTTTTTCCTCCAGGGTCAATTGGGCCGGCGCCGGCGTGGAGGCCTCGGCGCCCTTGCTGCTGGGCACGGCGCAGCGGGCCATGAATTGATGGGATTTAACGTTTTTGAAATAGGCCCCTGGGCAGTTGGAACACTCCGTCTTGCCAGGGCCCGGTTGGCGGTCCGCTTTGTTGCTCATACCGGGAGCCCCATCGACTTGCCCCACGCCATCATTACTGCGGCGTAAATCGTGGGATCGTGGGCGGGGTCCTGGTGCTCCTGGCAACGCTCGGTAATTCGCGTGTCCATGGACCCATCAGCCGCGGCGGCCGAGGATTCTAGCCCACCCATTACGCCGGCACAACCGCAGGCCATATTAAAGCTAAATGTGAAGGCCGTACATTCCGCCGGAACTCGGTCGTCCAGTGGTAGTAATCGCTCCTCGAGCGATTCCACCTCAGCCTGAGCATCTTGAAACAAGTTGCTCAGGTCCTCCCGCAATTCTCCCAGTTTCTTCTGGTCCCGATCCTGCATTACTGAATCCTTTGCCCACGTGGTAGGACGCCTGACTCTGGATCAGGAAGCGGAGGTTCGAACCCTCCATCCCCAGCCATTCAGAAAGCATTTACTGGATGCTTAAGTAGTGCCATTATTCCGGCCAGGCGCACCCGTGATCTGGTCAGACGTACCGCTAATTTGGGAGGTAGCTTAATAGGGGCCTATTTGTCGTGACAAATGTGCACAGTGCCGAAGCATGTCCTTCGGGGGATAAAGAGATGGCTCCGATGCTTCTTCAACTACTCTCGCAGCCCAACGCCAGCAAGTTTGGAGTTGATATCCAAGCCTCGGCGGTCCTAGACGGCAAACATACCCTTCAAATGATCCTGGAAGCCGCCGACACCGCCAAGGTCCAAGAGTTCATGTCGCCGTTCAGCCAGATGGGCTCGGTTGATATAGAACCGGCCAACAGATGTGAAACAGTAGTTGAACGGGGCAGGTGCTGACAGACTTGCTTTGCTTTAGCGATTTGCCTGGCCGGCAGCGGCCGGGTGGAGCTTTCGGATAAACGAAGAACCGGGCCGAAGGGCAGCCTGCCGGGCTGCCCTTTCTTGGTTGACTCCCGGGACACCCGCCGTCGTCCCAGGTTTCGGCTGGCCGCGTTTGACACCGTTTTACTACCTCGGTATCATCCGGGCACCTTTGATTGGTTCTGCGAACAGCGTGCGCGCCCATGCCGGCCTTTCCGCAACCCCACAACCGCCTAACCAATCCTCAACGCCCCGATTCCCGTATAACGGTATAGCTCCAGAGAAGGTCCTCTAATGATGAATAAACTAGCAGGCCTAGGGCGTTTTATCGGGACATGGTACGTTTCCACCGTCCTTCTAGCGGCGGTTGGCCTGGTTATTGGCTCCTCCGTCTTCTTCTATGCCTACCCGGGCAAGCCCAAGATCGGGATGATCGAGATTCCATTCACGATCATCAACGACCGTTCCGCCTTTGAGATCGGAGCGATGCTCGACTATGTACGCAACGACGCTTCCATCAAAGGGGTGGTCATTTCCCTCAACACACCTGGCGGCGGGGCCGCGCCCAGCGAAGAACTCTTCTTCGAGATCGTCAGGCTCCGGGAGAAGAAGCCCGTGGTGATGGTCATGGAAGATCTGGTGGCCAGTGGCGGGTTCATGATGGCCATGGGCGCCAACTACACCATGGCCAAGCCATCCAGCTTCGTGGGCGGCGTGGGCGTGATTCTCTCTCCATTGCCCCCGATACTGCCTAGGCAACCATCAGACCGCATAGGGGTTACGGGACCGTTCAAATTGGACGGTGGGACGCGCCGTCATTACGTTGTTCTGACCGATCAGTTGCGGCAGGCTTTCGCCTCCATCGTGCTCACCGAAAGGGGCGCCAAACTAAGGATGACCAGGAACGAAGTCTTGGAGGGCAACATCTATTCCGGAGTGGAGGCGATGCAGGTCGGACTGATCGACGGACTGGGTGGCCAGACCGATGCCATTGAAAAAGCGGCATCCTTGGCTGGGATCGCCAACTACAGCCTGGTGGATGTGAACACCGAGGTCTCCCGCATTTTCAACCAGAAATTGGACCGGATAAACGGCCCAGCGCGGTTTGAATCAGCATTGTCAGGCGGACTCGGGGCCGCGGAATTGTTGGCGTTGCTAGATGTTCAAGGGGCCGGTGGCCCGGGCGAAGATTTCACTCTTTTGAAAGACCTGATCGCCGCCAATTCCCAGTCTTTGCTGACCCTGCCGCCCCCGGGCGGCATCGGAGCGGACCCCTCCGAAGCCCTGCCGGACTTTCCACTGAGCATCACCGGGCCAAAAGCCTACTATTTGTATGTTGGTCCTTCTGAGTAACCCGCTGCGCGCCATTGGCCGGTTCGCCTTCGGCAGCACCCTCCGTCGGGTGCTGACCATCCCCGTGTTGTTTGCCGCCGTGTATTTCTTGGCGGCGCTGTTCACCTTCTACCGCGGCACGTACGACGCTCCCATAACTCCCGACCTCAAGTTTGAAGAGATCTCCACGGATGTCTCGGCCCACACGATTTTTACCGAGCAACCCGAGGTTCGGACTGGGTTGTCGGTGATCGACGGCGCCCACGACAACGATTTCACCACGGCCGAGCTTGTTTCATTGCTGGCCGGTCTGGCCAACCGGGGAATCTCCGTGGACTTGATGGGAGTGCCAACTGGATTCGGTGGATTTAGGCGCACGACTTCATCCGACCGGTTGGTGATGCTGGAAAGCAAACTACGTCAGGCGGGCAGCCTGATCGTGGTCGCTCCCAGAGAGCCTTACTCCAAAGAGGAGAGGGGGTTGGTCCGGCGGTTCGTGGACAAGGGCGGGAGGCTACTCTTGATCGGCGACCCGACCCGCAGTCAACAGATAAATACCTTGGCGGAGGAGTTTGGCCTCACCTTCCAGCCGGGTTTTCTCTACAACCAGGTGGACTTCGATCTGAACCACCGCAACATCTTTGTCCGGGATTTCTTCTCCGACCCCGTGACCGAGGGTCTGTCCGAAGTGGCCTTTTACACCGCCGGGGCCATCCGGTCGGCGGGCCAAGCCCTGGCCTACACCGACGGAAACACCTTCTCAACCATCGTAGAAGGGGTGGAACCATTTTACCCGTTGGTCAAGTCTAACCAGGGCAATGTTTTGGCTGTAGGCGACCTGACGTTTATGGTGCCGCCCCAAAACTCAATCTTGGACAACAACCGTTTGGTCGCCAATATCGCCGAGTTCCTGGCCTCCAGCGGCCGGGATTTCGAACTGGCCGATTTTCCTTATTTCTTTGACGGGGCCGCGGATATCGTTTTGGGAAGGGCCTCGCTGTTGGAGTTGGGCGCCGGCTTGCGGCGGACCCTGTCAACGTTTCAGATCGACGCCCAGGTCAAAAACGGCGAAGAGCCCGGAAAGGACCTAATCTTCTTGGGCCTCTTTGACGACGCGGTGCAGGCAGAGGGCTATCTGAGCCGGGCGGGGATCCAAGTGGGCGAAACTCTCCGGACTCCCTTTACTCCGGACCTGGAACCCCAGGGCACCGCCATTATCTCACTGCAAGAGCAGGATGGCCGCCACATACTGATCGTTCTGGCCGACACTTTAGACACATTGGCGGACGCGACGGCCCGTCTGGAATCGGGAGAATTCCGGGATGTGATTGTGTCCGAGTTGCTTGGCGTGATAGTGGCCGCAAACTAGGAAACTAAGATGACGACCAGGGTAGGACGACATGAGATTTAGATTGGGGCTGAGCGCTCCGGTGGCCGTGGCGGTATTTCTTGTAGCTCTTGCGGCTTGCGGGGACGATTCCGCCGCGAGCCCATCGGGCGCCGGGGGTCTAAACACACCCGACATCCAGGCCACGGTCACGGCCCTGGCGTTGTCGCAGGCCCGGGCCTTGACTCCAACTCCGCTGTCTCAGGGAGCGCGTCAAGACCTTTTGGCCTTCGCGGCGGGCCTCAGGTCTACGTCGGATGATTGGGACCGTTTCCGTCAGGGCATGGACCAATGGCGCGAGGATGTGGCCGCCTGCGTGCCGGCGTCCGTGGAGTCGGCGCTCGAAACCTTTGCCGGCAGGGCTTTGGGAATAACTCAGACCGCCCGCGGGCTGGACCGTCTCCCGAACCTCGAGACCTTGGCCTCCCGCCTCACCGCCGCGGCCGAGCGGGAAGGGGCTGCATTCGAGACACTCAGCAATAACTGGACACCAAGCCGATCTTCAGAATCATTCCAGCAACTGGCTTCGGCCCGTTCCGCGGCCGACCTGGTGCGCGGGCAAGTGACCCGGTCTCTACTGGCCAGACAGACCAGTCCGGATGACGCTAGCCGGAACGTTATCGAGGGGTTTTCCTCGCAAATGGCGACTCTGAACTTGGACTGGGACCAATTTCATCGCGCTTATGACGCGTTCCGGACTGAGATAATCGATCCGGACGAGGAACCCTCCGGCAACCGCCTGGGGGGGTTACTGGTTCAATTCGATTCCATCGTGGACCAGATACGGGCGCTGCCCGACTCGGCCTTGACCCGGGATATCGCAGGCCGGCTGGCCGACGCCGCCGATGGGGAGCAACTGTTGCTCCGCAGACTCCTTGCCTCTGATGGTTCATTGACCGCAACGGTCACAGTGTTGCCTGATAATTTGGTGATAACCGATACGGCCAACGGAAACGGCGGCCCCGATCTTTCTGGATTGGCGCTTAATGACGCAACCGTGTTTGACGTGTTCGACACCCACATCGCCTCGGTAAACCGTCTGCGGAGGAGCCTTCGCAACGACCTCGACGATGCACGGGCCTCGTTGACAGATTCCGGGCAAGAGAACTTGGGTATCCTCCTCTGGCAGACGAGGTCGTTGGACCGCGAGTGGAACGATTTCCACGATAGCTACGACGAATGGCGGCGCACCAACGGAGGCTGCGACCAGGGCCAGGCATTGGAAGCGCTGGGTCAACTGGCAGCGGATTTCGGCCAGACCGTGAGGGATATCGGCGATTTGTCCTCCGGTCCACTGGTCCGCAAGATGGGTGAACTTCTGTTGCAGGCAGCCGAACGGGAGCAGACGGCGGTGCTGTCCCTCCGTGAAACCTGGCGCTCCCTGGACACCAGCGCCTTTGGCCGGTATTCAGCGGACCGGTCATTCGCTGAGAGACTGCGCCGGCAGGCGGCCTTGGACCTACAAGACCTGTTGGCCCGCCATGGTCTCGCTTCAGGCGGTTAGCCGGGACCGGCAAACCCCTGCATTAGGACCGTGGGTGGGTCAGGTTCCGCAGTGGAGTGCCCCTGGAATAATCAGGATGCATGGGGCGGCTCGTGTGCCAGACGGCGGCTCAGGCACGGAAACGCGGACACAAAAGCCAGTTGCTAAGAGCCGTCTGACCACCGGTGCGGTAAACTGGCTAGTCTGCCGAACCCCAAGTCGTCGCATAGAGCCCGGTATTTCTCGCGGTCGACCCCTCTCCATTCCAGCGCCGCCAGAGACGCATCCATCGGGACGTTGGTGCGCAGCGTGGTCAGGTCCTTGTACAGGCGCGCCTCGCTGGCATGTGCATTCAGGCTGGCGGCCGCGGCGGCAGCCCCCCTGACCTTTACATCCCAATCAGCGGCATCATGGGGTATATCTTCGATGTGGCCGTAGCGGGCCAGCAATTGGGCTGATGTTTTGGCCCCCCATTTGGGGATGCCGGGAATACCATCGGCGGCGTCGCCGGTCAGGGCCAGCAGGTCTGGGATGGAACCGGGGGAGACGCCGAATTTCTCCACCACGCCGGCTTCGTCAAACACCTTCTCCCGGCGGCGGTCATAGCAGACCACAGAATTGTCCCGGACCATCTGGGCCAGGTCTTTGTCCGGAGAGCAGATAACCACCTGTTCAACATCGGGTAGCCGGGCACAGTGGGTGGCGGCTGTCGCCAGGGCGTCGTCAGCCTCAAATTCGATCATTGGCCAGACCAAGATGCCCAGTGACTCTACCGCCCGTTCGGCCAGTTCGAACTGGGCCAGCAGGTCCGCCGGGGTGCCCTCGCCCGTCTTGTAACCGGCGTACATGTCGTTTCGGAACGACTCCACAACATGATCGAAGGCGCAGCCGATGTGGGTCACTTGGTCTTCCCGGAGCAGGTAAAGAAGACTCTGAACGATGCCGCGGACCGCTCCCACGGGACGCCCATCGGGAGCCTGGATCGGCGGAAGGGCGAAATAAGACCGGAACAATTCGTAGGTGCCGTCCACCAGATAGACCTTCATAGCACCCCATATCCCGGCGTTTTCGGTCTCGGTTACTCGGTGAAATACACGTACCGGTATTTGGGAATCACCAACGGAAACAGGAAGTAATCCTGCACGTTAGGCTTGATCAGGACCGAGCCTCCGTTCGAGTGCCACAAGGGCACCCACGGCGCGTCTTCGACAATGATCTTCTCGGCTTGGTGATACAGTTCGAACCTGGCTGTCTCGTCCATCTCGACACGAGCCCGCTCCAACAAGACATCCAGCTGAGGATTTGAGTAATCCGACTGATTATTGCTGCTCTCGCTGTGGAATAGGACATCCAAGAAGTTTTCTGGGTCTGGGTAATCCGCGATCCAACCGAGACCGCCGAACATCTGGAACCTATTTTGGTGGAGGTCTTGCAGGAAGATGGCCCACTCTGTTTGGAGGATCGAGATCTCCACACCTAGGTTCTCCTCCCACATCGCCAACATGGCCTCGATGGAAGGGTTTATCGCGGCGCCAAAGCTGCCGGGGAGCGTGAGTGTGATCCTAGGCAATTCGCCGGTCCCGTATTTGGATTCCCGGAGCAACTGGAGTGCCTTTACGGGGTCATAATCGTAGCCCTTCAGGTCCGGATTGTAGCCAGGGAATCCGGGCGGCAGGATGCCCTGCGCCGGCACCATCAGGTCTTGGAGCAGAGTGCTGGCCAGAGTCTTCCGGTCAACGGCGTAGTTGAAAGCCTGCCTGACTTTGACATCGTCGAACGGTGGCTGGGTTGTGTTGAATCCAAAGTAGTCCACGTCAAACTGAGGCGGAGCCAATACGATCTCTTTGCTCAGAGGATTGGACGGGTCGGAAACTCCGGCCAGCAACGTCAAAGGGATCCCGGTGATGTGCAACTCGTCGTTCTCGTACATCAGCATGCTGTTGCCGCCGCTGATCAGGAATTCGACCGCATCCAACTTGGCCGGTCCCAGGTGATAGTCCTCGAATCTTGTCAGCAGAAGCACTTCGCCCGGAATGTACTCGCCCAGCCGGAAGGGCCCGGTGCCGTTGGGTTCAAAGATCCATTTCCGGCCGGATTCCACGTTCTCCCGGTCTAGGACAAAACTCACGGGGTAAGTGAGTTTGGAAAGAAAATAAGGTTTGGGGGCGTCAATAGTGATCGTCAACGTGCGGTCATTGATCACCCGGATACCGGAGATCTCAGTGGCGGCCCCCGACAGCCGTTCCCTCACGCCGACAATGTCACCCAAGAAAACACTGGCGTTGAACGCCTCGGTGGCCGGATCGGCCGCCCTTTCAAGAGACCACTTAATGTCGCCGGCCGTGACTGACCGCCCGTTGTGGAACTTGGCGTTGGGCCGGATGCGAAAGGTCGTGGTGGCACCGTCGGAACTGACGTCCCAACCTTCCGCCAGGTCGCCCACGATGGCTATGTTCTTGTCGATGGTCATCAGGCCGCCAAAGATCTCCACGGCGTATATTGCCGAGTTGACATCGGTGGTCAGGTGGGGGTCCAAGGTGGGGGGGTCCGCGCCCAGCCGGAGGAAGGTGCCTCCTTCCACGATCTTCGAGCTAACGGAAGGAACCGCGGGTGCGCTGGTTACTTGCGGGACTGGATGGAAGTTGTGGAAGACCCAGATGCGGATGAGCCCTGGGGCGCCGCAGTAGGAACCGGATCGCCCGCGGAATCGAGCGGCGAGCGCGTGGGGGTGCTCGACGAACACGCGATCGCCACCACGAGAAGCAACGATAGTAATGCGAAAACGGGTTTCATCCTAATCCTCGCTTAACGGTCCCGTCATCGGGGTAGCCGCGTCCTGCATGCAGTCTCAATGTTGGGTATGTACGAGGCCCCGTGCCGGTCCCGGCAACGTTTCGTCTGTGCCCCAAGCTAATTATGCCCTTTGCTTGGTGTTAATGGAAGCGGTCCTTTTTCGGCCGGGTCCCAAGGCGTTTAGATCTGGATGTTTCAGGGATTGGCTATACTGGTCTCCCAAAGGATACGACATGACGCCATTACCGGATTGCCTAGCGCCGGACTACGGACCTTGCAGCAGATGAACAGCAGCCAGACACCAGATATTCTTCCCGGTGGCGAGGTGGTGTGTTTCGGCGTGCTGAGTTACCTGCAGCTGATGGTCGTGGACCAAGTGCCCGTTCACAACGGTGGAACGCCAATCCGGCAATTGACCGACTCCTACGGCGACGACGCCGGCATCGTGGCCGGCATGCTCCACCAATGGGGACAGAATACCAGGTTCATCCCGTCCGCCGTGGGCGATGACGAATTGGGCAGAAAGGTGGCATCTACCGTCGGCCGTTTGGGCGTGCCCGTCCGTGTGAACGTCGACCCCGCCGTCGCCACCGTCGCCGAGCTTTCCATCGCTGACCCCAGCGGCGCGCGGACCTATTTCTACCAGCGGACTCCGGAGTTGTTGGCCACGCTGGACGCCGCCGACCTGACACCCTTGGAGGGCGCCGCCTACCTGTACGTCGATTGGTACGACGGAGACCACATCCTACGGCCCATGCGGGCGGCTTTCTCGCAGGGCGTGCCGGTCTTCGTGAACCTGGAATCCCAATACGCCAACCGTGACCTATTGTCCAAGCTGGTCCCCTACGTCACCGTCTGCCAGGTATCGGCTGATGGACCGTCTGACGGAACGCCCGATGGAACGGATAGGGGAGACGATATGGAGTCCATCGCCGACGGCTTGCTAAGTGCCGGGGTCAACACGGTTTTGGTCACGGGAGGGAGCCGCGGCTCTCTGGTGGCGGATGCAGGACAAAAGGTCCGGGTGATCGCGCCTGTGGTGGACGTGGTTGACGGCAACGGGGCCGGCTCTTGCTTCTCCGCTGCCTTCATCTACGGGAGCTTGCGGGGATGGTCCTTGGAACGGTGCGCCCGCTTCGCCACCGCCCAGGCCAGCCTAAAGTGCGGCGTTGCCGGATACGACGTGGCTTCCGTAGGGGAGGGCGAGCGCCTAGCCGCCACTCTGCGGGCCGAGATCGAAATACGGACCTAATTTAAACCACGTCGCGTAATTGTTCGACGACGTCGGCGACAGCTAACTGAATTTCATTTTCCGAAGCAACCACCACTTCCGGTGCAAAATGATGACCCGACGCACTGCCATTTTTAATCAGACGTGAGCCGAGGATTTTTGACGCACG
Source organism: Chloroflexota bacterium (assembly GCA_022563275.1). Next base: position 11,757 of record JADFNR010000070.1, read on the forward strand.
ATTCGCGAAATTCTCCAATACGGACTTAACGGGTTCGGTTACTTCAACGCTCAATGAATCATAGCCAAGCGTTAAATCAACGAAGCTGCCCCAGCCTCTTCGTCCTGGAGGAAACGCCCAAACTATGCTTATAGGAACACTCATCCCAGATTTGTAGTAACGAACCGATGTGCCTGTTGATCCCCATTCGAAGCGCAACCCTTGTTGCTCAAAATGATCAAATAGGTTTGCCATTGCCTGCCGATAGTCGTCATCAATTAATTCCTCAAGGAATTGCATCCTATTTACTGGTGTTCCACTACTCTTTGTTATCCGTTTCAACGACGGTTTTACGACCGTTCTTGCTTCATATGCGGTCTCTTCCGCACCTGCAAACTTAACGACTTCGACGCCAAAAAATCTAGCGGAGACCATGGCGCCATTCAAATATTCGATGGTCTGCTGAATCTCTTTGGTGATTCTTTGGGCGACCACGGCATAATGGAACGCACCGGTTTGGAGTCTTGCGGATAATGTATTCTCAAACCCAGAAGCATCCTCCTCGGAAAATCCATCCCAAAATTCAGTGGCGGCGTCAACTAATGAGGCTTTCCCTTTGAGCACCGAATCCTGGCAGCGGTCACTGCTAAAGTACGTCTTCGCCACTGACGTCTCGAAACGCTCAAAAGACATGTTCCAGATGTGAGACCCATAATCCAATAACTGGGCCAAAACATTTCGGAAATCTGGATTTTGTGGACCGGTCTTGAATTCGAGAACAATTACGTCTCCGGTTCGGGCAAGGCCAACCATGTCCACAGCTCCCGAAGGCACTTGTGCCTGGACGGCAACAACCATCATTGGTCCAGGTAGGTCCAACTCCTCGATCGGAAACAAGTCCGGATTTTCCTTTAGGAACAGTTCGAGTTCAGCCTCGCTGTCGGCGAGAGTCTCTATTAAAGTCCTCCGGATGCCATCAGTACCTTCGACGATCATCTTCCGCGCCAACTTGCTACCTCCGAGTTTCTGAAAAAAAGCGCCCAAGCGATGCTCAGAACGCTTCTAGCAAATTCAGGCTCCCGGTTAGGCGACCTTGGCCTCGGCGAACGCCGGGATCACCTCTTTGCCGTACAGTTCGATTGACTCCATCACCCGGTCGTGGGGGATGGTCTCTGTCTGCATGATGAGCATGACCTGGTCGACGCCGACGTCTTCATAGGTCTTGATGGTGTTGATGCAGCTTTCGGGGTTGCCGGCGATGATGACGCCCCGGTCGGACAGGACGTTGGCGTCCAGTTCGGCCACGGCCGCCCGGGCTGCGCCCGGACCCGAGTCCAGGGAGATCCCCGCCTCCGCCGCCTGGGCCTTGTGTTCATCGTCGGACTGGCGCAGCCAGCGGCCGAAGTCCGCCTTCAGGTTGTCCGGCACCCCGCCCCAGGACTCCAATAACTCTTCGTAGGCGTTGATGCGGCCTTGGATGTAGGGTTTGTCCGGCCCGAAGAAGGTCTTCATGGACTCGGCGCACAGTTCTTTGGCCTCTTGGTCGTCCTTGCCACAGAAGGAGTGGACGTTGTTGGCCCAGTAATCATTGATCTCCGCGCCAACCGGGTCGGCGTCCTTGATGGCGTCCCGGTAGACCTTGACGTGCTCTTTGAGGATGTCCACGGCGTACGAGGCCGACGACAGCACGCCGATGCCCTTCTGCGCCGCCAACCGGAAGCTCTCGGTCTGGGTACAGGCTAAATACATACGGGGATGGGGCTTCTGGAACGGCTTGGGCAGCACCCGCCGCGGCGGAACGTTCCAGAACTTCCCTTCCCAGGAGAATTCGTCGGACTGCCAGATCTGGGGAATCATCGTGATCGCCTCTTCCCACCGCTCCCGGGTCTCCCGGGGGTCGATGCCCTGGCCAACCTGCTCGTAGGCGTTGGAGCGTCCGGTGCCGAATTCCACCCGGCCGTTGGTCAGTTGATCGACCATCGCCACCCGTTCCGCCACCCGGATTGGGTGATGGTTGGGCAGGACGGACACCCCGAAGCCGATGCGTATGTTCTTAGTACGTTGGCTGAGAGCGCCGAACATGACTTCGGGACAGGGCGAACCGGAGAACCCCATCAGGAAGTGGTGCTCCACGAACCAGACGTTGTCGAAGCCCACCTGGTCGGCCAGTTCGCACTGGTCCAGGGTCTCGCGGTACAGGAGGTTCCAGTCCACATCATTGCCCTCGAAGGGGCGCTGCATCTCAAATAGGAGTCCGAATTTCATGTCATTGTTCCTTTGGATCGTTGATTCAGTGGCTTTGGCCGGTGGCGCACGCCGCCATCTGGCCGGTTTCGGAGAGTATATCGCATCGTGGTATGGACCGGCGCCGTGGCCCTTCGTCCGGCGGATCAGTCTTCGAATATGTCCAGAGGCAGGAACGCGGAGACGATGAAGTTGGGCACATCCACCACCTCGCTCACCTTCAAGTCCACGGCCACACTGCAGATGCAATAGGCCTGCTCCCTCGACCAGCCCCTTTCCATCAGCAGTTGAATCATGTTCAATAGCGCGTTGCGGATGGCGAGGGTGCCGTCCTCCGACTGATTCACGCCGTCTTCGGCGATGCACATTCCGGTGGCGGCGATGAACCGTTTGGGCGCCGCCATCTCGGGGCTGGTGAAATAATCGTCCCTCTCGAAAATCGGGAAGCGGATATTGCGGCGGGTGGCCTCTCCCTTCAATGGTTGGAAAGTCACGTGCAGCGTGCAGTCCATCTCGACGGCGGTGCCGCAGCATTCGGAGTCTCCTTGGGCGTAATGGGCGTCGCCGGCCGAGAACAGGGCGCCTTCGGTGAATACTGGGAGCATCAGCCGTATTCCCGCGGTAAGCTGTTTGATGTCCATGTTTCCGCCGTGCTCCCGGGGCGGAATGGTGCGCAGACCCTCGCTGGCAAAGGGTTCCTGGGCCGGGACCGCGCCCTGGGGCGTTGGGCCGATCACCATCCCTCCCCGGCGCAGCAGTTCATCCTCCCTGAGGAGTATCTCCTGCCGCAGCGCGCGGGACGGTGCCACTCCGATGGTGCCCATGAAAGATGCCTCGGGGATACGCACTCCGGGCAACTGCGGGGAGCGGGCGAACCCGTCCTGCATCTCCCAATGGACCAGATAGGGTTCGGTGAAGACATCCCTTAGGAACCCGAATCCCGGCAGGATGCTGGTGAAGCCCCAACTGGCCGGCTCGATGCGCTGGATGGTCACCTCCAGCAGGTCGCCCGGTTCGGCCCCCTTCACGAAGACCGGCCCGGTGAGCGGATGGACCAGGTTAAGGTCCGTGCCCAGCAGATCGGCTGCGACAGTAGTTGGCGTGATCTGGCCGTCGAAGGCATGCCTGGTCTGCATCACCACTTCTTCGCCCGGTTCCACTTCGATGACCGGCGGTATATCCGGGTGCCAGCGGTTGTGACCCTTCTCTGGCTCGTCGGCGCACCGTTTGGAATAGTCCAGCTCGATGCTTTTCATCGGTTTCCTCCCATCTGGCCTTGCTGATAAAGATCGGTGGATGCTCGTGCGAAAGTCCACGCATTATAGACCAAGAAAATGAAAATCGACTGCGCGGTTGACGCAGGCTGGCCAACCTTGGATACTGAGCGTGATTTGGACAACTACGGGAGGCTGGCATGCGATTAGGAGCGATATTCCCCCAGACGGAGATCGGCGCGGACCCATCCGCCGTCAAGGACTTCGCCCAGGCCGCCGAGGACCTGGGTTACGACCATATTTTGGTCTTTGACCACGTGTTGGGCGCCGACCAAACCAAGAGGACCGGTTGGGACCGGCCCTATAACAAAGATGATATGTTCCACGAACCCTTCGTCATGTTCGGCTTCCTGGGCGCCATCACCGAGAAGATCGAGTTCACCACCGGGGTGCTGATTCTGGGGCAGCGCCAGACCAGCCTGGTGGCCAAACAGGCGGCGGAGGTCGACGTGCTGACCGGGGGCCGTCTGCGCCTAGGCATCGGCATCGGTTGGAACGAGGTCGAGTACGAGGCTTTGGGTCAGAGTTTCACCAATCGGGGCCGCCGCAGCGAGGAGCAGATCGAATTGCTGCGCCTGCTGTGGACCCAGGAATCGGTGGACTTCAACGGCAAGTACCACAAAGTGACCAACGCGGGCATCAACCCCCTGCCGGTGCAGCGGCCCATCCCCATCTGGCTGGGCGGCGGCGAGGAGCGGGTGATCCGCCGCATCGGGAAGATGGCCGACGGCTGGTTCCCCCAGTTCCAGCCCGACAGCGCCGGTCAGGAGAAGATTCACGAGATGCGCGAACACGCCACCAAAGCCGGGCGCGACCCCAAGGCCATCGGCATCGAGGGGCGCATCTCCTACGCCGCCGATAAACAAGACACCTGGGAGAAGATGGCCGCCGCCTGGGACGAGGTGGGCGCCACCCACCTGTCGGTCAACACCATGAAGGCCGGGCTAAAGGGCCCGGACCAACACATAGAGGCCATCAAACGGTTCAAAGAGACGGTTTCGGGGTAGGCCGCTCCGCGCCGAAACGGCTCAGATGCGTAAGGGCGTCCCGATGAAGCGGGACGCCCCCGGAGTTTCGTTATCAACTTCTTTCAGGAAACGTCAGTCGCCGCTCGGGGAATGCTCATGCCTCCATGCAAGGGCTTTTCGCATCAACGCAGCAACAATTGGACGCTGGCGGCGCTCGTCACGGGTGCGCTGGGCGGCTAAAGTGGCGAACCGCTGGGCTAGGTCGCTCTTGTATCGCTCAAATTCTCGATTAGCATCGACACACTCTTCTTCATTGGGCACCCGGACTGACCCATAGTGCCCACATTCGGCCAGCGCCTTGAGGAACAGCCCCTTTTCTAGAGAGCCGACGTCCATCACTATGCCAGTCGTTCCACCTACCCGAATGGTCCCGACCCGAAGCTGACGGCCAGTCTCCATCATCGCGATGCCCGGTTCGACTTGGCCGTCGGGAAGGTCGATAAACTCGCTGTCAGTCCAGCGTTGCACGAAGTCTTCAGGGAATTGGACTAGGCCCAAAGTGTTGTAGTGTTCTTCCCAAATATCCTCCGCCATCTCTGCTGGCGTATTCCGCCCTCTGCGCGCCGCCCTTGCCCTGTCCCGCTGCGCCACCAGCTCCCGCTCCCGCGTCGCCCGGTACATCTCGTCCAGCGCTGAGTAGATCTGTTTCCTAAACTCCTGTCTCTCCTCTGCGTCATCGATCCCCATGAGTTCCAGCACTGCGTCGTCCAGCCGCTGTCTATCCTCTAGCTCAAACTCCTCTGGAAGCATCCGCGCCACACGCCGCCCTGCTACCACCTCCGCCGCCTCCACAACCCGCCGCTGCACGTCAGCGGCCGCCGCCCTCGGATCGGGCACAAGCATCATCTTCGCGTCGACCACCTCTGTCTTTAGGCTCCCTTCAATACCAGCTGGGCGGCCGAACTGGTGCTTCGTCAGCGCAACTACAGTGGAGTTCAAGACTCCCCACAATACCCGCGCATCGATGCCCTCCGAAGCCCAAACATCAAACAGGTTGTGGTTGCTCGGCATCCCATCCCCGTTCCATGAAACAACGTGCCGGTACTGTTGAGCCATAGGCCAGAACATCTGAGCCCTCTCACCCTTCGGCAGCAAGCCCAAGTCGTACCATGGCCGCGTCCGCGCCCGCGACGCCACCGTGCTGCCCTTGTGCCATCCCTTCCCTTCCGCATAGGCTACATACCGTCCCAGGTGTGTTCCCCGCAGCCGTGCCCGCGCCACCGGCGCGTTTATCACCATCTTCTTCACATCTCGCGCCTTCACCACAATCCGCGTTGCCTCCGTCAGACGGTGGAACTCCGGCTCCAGATACCTTGCCTCTACTAAGTGCAACCCTCCCTCGCCGTCCCGAATCACCCGTAGCCGCTTCGTCTGATCGGGCGAGATCGCCCACTTCTTTTGGAACGCCTCCGTACTGTCTGCCTTCCTCACTTCATCCTCAGTAACGTCCCGCACGCAGAAGAACTTGTCTACGCCCGTCTTAAACCCAAACTTGACCTCTGCGACCTCATACATCGGTGCCATCCGGTCCCCACACCTATCCATCAGGTTGAAGTAGACGTCCGGCGCGCGCAGGTACTGCCCCCATTTCCCTGCCTTGTATCCTGCA
>JADFNR010000071.1 GCA_022563275.1 Chloroflexota bacterium
AAGCCCAATACCTTATGGTAGAAATCCTCGGAACGCTGGGCGTCCCTGACCCTGATCACCAAATGTCCCAACCCATTGAGCTTAATCATGGAATTACCTCTATATCTTGGCGTTCAATGTACCCAATTTTACCACCATTCCTTCCGTTCCCGGCCACCCAGCCCACGTTCCTCTAAACAGCCTCAATGACGTACCTCGAAAAGGCGGTCAACAAAGGGTACAATATTGGCCTCTATCTCATCTGATAACCTGTTTCTAATCAAGGGCCAGACACCATTATTTCCACTCCATAGGAGACCGTCATATATGACCACCACCAAACGTGAAAAGAGTTTGATCGTTATTCAGCTCACCGGTGGCAACGACTATCTGAACACGGTTGTCCCCTACAGCGAGGGCAGGTATTACGATAACCGCTCAACGGTGAACATCCCTCAAGAGCAGGTGATCGCCATCGACGACCGGTACGGATTCAACCCCAGCATGGGGCCGATCAAAGCCCTGTGGGATGAGGGCAAGGTGGCTGTGATCAACGGGGTTGGCTACGAAAACCCCAACCGTTCCCATTTCCGGTCCATGGACATCTGGCACACCGCCGAGCCCGACACTATTGGAAAGGAAGGCTGGTTGGGCCGGGCGATCCGCGACCTGGACCCGCAGGGCGAGAACGTGCTCACCGGCATCAACTTTGGCCGGGGCCTGCCCAGGGCGCTGGGCTGCCCGGGCGTGTCCGTCGCGTCGGTGGGCGACCTGGAAACCTACGGCCTGTTTCCGGACGTGCAGGACGAAGAACTGCGCACGTTCACCCTGGAGGCGTTTTCCAGGATGTACGGAGGAGCCGCCGGACGAGACCCGGTGATGGAATTACTGGGCCAGACCGGCCAGGACGCCCTCCAAGGCGCCGACATCCTCCGCACCGCGCCCGCCATGTATTCCTCGACCGTGGAGTACGCCCCCGACGCCTTGGCCCAGAACGTAAAAAGCATCTCCCAGGTGTTCCACGCCGGCCTGGGCGCCAGGGTGCTTTACACCCAGCACGGGCCCTCCTTCGACACCCACGCGGGCCAGTTGCCCACCCACGCTATGCTCTGGAACGAGGTGGCCGGGGCGGTTGGTTGCCTCATGGACGATATGAAGGAACACGGCACCCAGGACGACGCCACCATCTTGATCTTCTCCGAGTTCGGGCGCCGCATCAAGGACAACGGCTCCGGAAGCGACCACGGCTCAGGCGGCGTGGCATTCCTGATCGGAGGCGCCGTTAACGGCGGGATGTACGGCGAATACCCGTCACTGGCCGAAGCGGAACAGATCGAAGGAGACCTGCGCTCCAACAACGACTTCCGTTCCATCTACACCGGGATACTGGAGGACTGGCTGGGGCTGGACGCCGCCCCCATCGTCAACGGCCAGTTCGAGAAATTCGACATCTTCCAGTCTTAAGCGGCCGCTGACCCGGCATTAGCCTGGTCCGATAGAGGATAGTGATGATAAGCAACGATACCGTCTTGATGGCCCATCTGCTTCGGCGTGCCGGTTTCGGCGCCAACCGCGACGAACTAGAGGAATATCTTGCCATGGGGTACGAAGGGGCCGTTGAGACCCTGCTCAATCCTTCAGACCCAGACAACATGCCCGACGACCTCATACGCCGTTATCATGTGGAGCAATCTGAGCTGCGCGACCTGCCCGGCTCAGCCGCCTACTGGATGTACCGGATGATCAGCACCTCCTGTCCCATGGAAGAAAAGATCGCCCTCTTTTGGCACAGTCTCTTCGCCACCGGCTACGTCAAGTTGAACCAGGCCCGCGCCCTGCTCAACCAGGTGGACATGTTCCGGCGGTCCGGTCTGGGAAGCTTTGAGGAACTCCTGGTGGAACTATCCAAGGACCCGGCCATGATCGTCTGGTTGGACAACAACGAGAACCACGGCTCCGCCATCAACGAGAATTTCGGCCGGGAGCTTTTGGAACTCTTTTCAATGGGCATCGGGAACTATACCGAGGACGACGTCAAGGAATGCGCGCGGGCCTTCACCGGCTGGACCCTCGGCAACGCGGAATATATGTCGATCCGGGCGGCCAAGGACTCCATCTGGCCCTACGGCCGCATCGCCTGGCACTTTGACTACCGGCGAGAGGACCACGACGACGGCGAAAAGACCTTCCTGGGAGAGACCGGCCGTTTCAACGGCGAAGAAATCATCGCCATCATCGTGAAGCAAGAGGCAACTGCCCGGTTCGTGGCCACCCGGCTGTTCCAGTTCTTCGGGGCCGACGAGGTAACCGAGGCGGGAGAAACGGTCATCGAAGAGATGATGGCCACCTATTTCTCGTCCGGATACCAGATACGCGATATGCTGCGGACCCTGTTCCACTCCGGGTTCTTCAAGTCGGAGGATGCCCGCTTCGCCCGGGTCAAAGGTCCGGTGGAGATGGTGGTGGGCGCCATCCGGATGGCGGGGAATTACCAGAGCCCGTCCTTGGGCATCGAGAAAGTGTCAAACACCATGTTCTTCATGGGCCAGGGTCTGTTGCGGCCCCCCACGGTTGATGGTTGGCACGAGGGCGCCGAATGGATCGACAGCGGCGCATTGGTCGAGCGGGTGAACTTCGTGGCCAAGGAATTATCCGATGTGCACAGCCCCGGCGTGCGGTCAATAATCGACCGGCTGGAGGCGAACTCGGACCAAGGGGTGCTTAAACCTTCGGACCTGGCCGACGGCTGCCTGGACCTGATGGGCCCGATCCAAGTTTCCGATGCAACGCGCTCGGTCCTGGTGGATTATGCCTCTCGGCACGGGGACCTGGACCTGAACGGCCACCAACCGGGAGACCAGGCCGAGCAGCAGGTGGGCAACATGCTGCGGCTGGTGGCGGCTACCAGGGAATACCAGCTGGCCTAAGGACTAAAACCGGGGCCGTGGCGGCCACACTTTATCTCCACTGATCTAAGGCTAACTTAGGGGGTTCGCGTGAGCACGCAGACCAAATCTTCCGGAATCGTGCTGGACTACGTCAAGACCATCGGCATCGTGAACAACGGCTTCAGTGGCCGTGGCTTCGCCAATCCCTACGACATCGCAGTCGGCGGTGACGGCCGGATCTTCGTGCTGAACCGTTGCGACCCGTTGCGCGCCGCCGCGATACGCATCGGCATCTGTAACCTGGACGAAGACTACCTGGGAGAGTTTGGGCGCGGTTACGGCGCCGGCGACGGACAATTCATTTGGGCCGTGGCCATGGCGCTGGACAGCCAGGGCCGTCTTCACATCACCGACGAGCACAACCACCGGGTGACTATCTACGATACCTCTGGCAGCGCGACCGGGGAGTACCTGTCCCACTGGGGTAAAGCCGGGGCCGGAGACGGGGAGTTGAATGGCCCGGCTGGGATCGCCATCGATTCCTCGGACAATGTTTTCGTGGTGGACCAACACAATTCCAGGGTCCAAAAGTTCACTTCAGAGGGCAAGTTCATCGCCAATTGGGGGTCTTTCGGAAGCGGCGAGGGGCAATTCAACCTGCCCTGGGGCGCGGCAGTGGACGGCAACGACAATGTTTATATCGCCGATTGGCGCAACGACCGCATCCAAAAATTCACCAATGACGGCGAGTTCGTGGCCGCTTTCGGCAGTTCCGGCGAAGGCGAAGGCCAGTTCCAGCGGCCCACCAGCGTGGCCATCGACACGGAAGGCTTCATCTACGTGGCCGATTGGGGCAACGAACGGGTCCAAGTATTGGGTCCGGACGGAAGTTTCCAACTGATATTGCGGGGAGAGGCCACCGACTCCAAATGGGCGGAGGACTATTTCGCCTCCAATCCCGAAGAAAAGGCGGAACGGGACGTCTCCAACCTCCTGCCGGAACTGCCGGCTCATCTGAACACCCCGTACCACGTCTCATCGCAAACGGAGCCTTATTTCTGGGGGCCGGTTTCCGTTTCGTTGGACGGAAAAGGCCGCCTCTACGTGGCCGAGACCAACCGTCACCGTTTCCAGGTCTACCAGAAACGCTAGCCAAACTTCCAACAGCCCCGATCCCCGCCTGATCGGGGACCGGCCGGCTTCTTTTCTAACCCATTCATCCTTCGTTCAGTTTCACAGGAGCGAGAGCCATGAAAGCCGTCGTCTACAAGGGACCATTCGAAGTCGCCATCGAGAATGTTCCGGACCCCGAGATCAAACACCCCAACGACGTTATCGTGAAGGTCACTTCGAGTTGCATCTGCGGCTCGGACCTGCACATGTACGAGGGCCGCACCGCCGCCCAGCCCGGAATCGTCTTTGGCCATGAAAACATGGGGATCATCCAGGAGGTAGGCCCCGCGGTCAGTACCCTGAAGCGGGGTGACCGGGTGGTGATGCCCTTCAACGTCGCCTGCGGGTTCTGCAAGAACTGCCAGCGTGGTTTCACCGGATTCTGCAACACGGTGAACCCGGGATTCGCCGGCGGCGCCTACGGATACGTGGCCATGGGCCCTTGGGTTGGCGGACAGGCGGAATACCTGCAGGTGCCGTTCGCTGATTTCAACTGCCTGCCCCTCCCCGAGGGCACCAAGTGGGAGTCGGATTTCGCACTCCTGGCCGACATATTTCCCACCGGATACCACGGAGCTGAACTGGCCGATGTCAGCCCCGGAGAAAGCGTGGCCGTGTTCGGGGCCGGTCCGGTGGGTCTCATGGCCGCCTATAGCTGCCTGATACGAGGCGCGGCTGAGGTCTACGTCATCGACCACGTGATAGAACGTTTGCACAAGGCCGAAGAGATAGGCTGCGTCCCCATCGACTTCGACAACGGCGACCCGGTGCAGCAGATCAAGGACCGGCGGGGCGGGCAGGGAGTGGACAAAGGAATCGACGCCGTGGGATACCAGGCGGCCACCGCCGGCTCCTCGGCCGCGGGTGGAGAACAGACCGAGGCGCCCAACATCGTGCTGAACCAGCTTATCGACGTGGTCAACCCCACCGGCGCTCTCGGCATCCCCGGACTCTATGTCCCCACCGATCCGGGCGGAGTCGATGAGGGTTCCAAACGGGGCGCCCTATCCATAAACTTCGGCCAATTGTTCGAGAAGGGGCTGAGGCTGGGCACCGGCCAGTGCAACGTGAAGCTCTACAACGCCTATCTGCGGGACATGATCGTCTCCGGACGGGCCAGCCCCAGTTTCGTGGTTTCTCACGCGGTCCCGCTGGATGAGGCCCCGGACGCCTACAAGAAATTCGACCAACGGATCGACGGTTACACCAAAGTGATCCTGAACCCCTAAACTCGGAGACCGGTGAATCAGATGCGGATCGGCAGCGGCTCTAACACCTATGAATGGCAGGACTCTTGGGCGTCAATTCCGGAATCGGAGAGCGCCCAGACCGGTTGGGCGCATCATGGCGTGACGGTAACGGAGTCGGGCCAGATAATCACCTACCACCCCGGCGACCCAACCATGATGGTCTTTGATCCTGATGGCTCACTGGTCCGGTCTTGGCCGGTGGACCTGAGCGACGCCCACGGCATTACGCTGGTGAACGAGGGTGGCCGGGAGTTGCTCTGGATCGCCGACAACGGCCGTAAACGGCAGCCGGCGATAGGGTACGAATACCCCGGTGGCGGGACCCGCGGGCAGGTGCTGAAGATGGACCTGGAAGGGAATGTCCTGGCCAGTCTGGAGCAACCGGACCTCGATGTTTACCGCGAGGGCATGTATTCGCCGACCTGGGTTGCCGTGAACGAAGAACGCCACGGCGGAAACGGCGATGTCTGGGTCGCCGATGGTTACGGACAGAGCTATGTGCACCGGTACGACAGCTCTGGAAATTACATCTCCAGCATCAACGGAGAGGAGGGCGGCGCCGGCAGGTTCAGTACTCCGCATGCCATCTTCATCGACCGCCGAGGATCGGACCAGCGGGGCGCCGAACTCTATGTGGCGGACCGGGCCAACGGACGGGTCCAGGTGTACGACCTAGAGGGAAATTACAAGCGGGTGTTCGGCAGCGGCTTCCTCACCACGCCCAGCGGGTTCGTCACCCACGGCGATCTGCTGGTGATCGCCGAACTTCGGGCCCGGCTTACCCTGTGCGGAAAGGACGACGAGTTTATCTGCTACCTTGGGGCCAACGAACAGGTCTGCGACGTTGATGGATGGCCCAATAATAAGGACGCATCGGGAAACGTCGTTCCCACCAGTCTGCTGGAACCAGGGAAATTCAACAGCCCCCACGGCCTGGCGGTTGACGCCCAAGGAAACCTCTATGTGGCCGAGTGGCTGATCGGTGGACGGTTCATCCGCCTGGGAAAGATCTAGATCTCTCGATATACCTATTTCCGCCTGGAGCGAACATGTTTAGAGCCACGGAAGGGATGGTCCTTCCCACAACGATGACCGGGTCGTACCCAAAACCAAACTGGTACACCCAAGGGCTGCACGGACGGGCTTTCAAGACGGCGTTGGGCGACAACCAATTCCGGGAGCAATACCTGGACGCGGTGGCGGCGGTGATCTCAGACCAAGAGATGGCCGGGCTGGATATCCTGACCGACGGCGACTCCCGCTTCGACCTGGAAGTCGGCGGAAAGTCTTGGTTCTTCTACGTCTTGGAGCGGCTGGGCGGCCTGCGGGGCAATAAGAGCCTATCCCCAGGATGGTCCGGAGATTACAGCATCCGGCCGGGTCACATCCTCTATGAGGTCCAAGAAGCCTATCAACCGCCCATCGTGGCCGAAAAGCTGAGCGCGGGCCGGCTGGATTATTCGGCGATCTGGAAAGTAGCCCAGAAGATGACCCCCAACACGGTCAAGTTCGGGAGCATCAGCTCCCAATCGCTGACCCGAATGATGTGGAACGAGTTCTACCCAACGGAAAAAGAATTGATCCTCGATCTCTGCGACATCATCAACCAAGAATTGCGGGAATTGGCGGACTCGGGATGCAAGTTGATCCAGATCGAGGAGCCAAGGCACCACTTCATGGCGCAGGACCCGGCCACGTCCGATGAGGACTACCAGTTTTTCACGGATGCGTTCAACCGGGAGGTGAACGGCGTGGAAGCCGAGATCTGGCTTCATACTTGCTGGGGCAACCCGGCGCAGCAGCGCCTGGTTTCGAATCCATCTTACGAAAAGGCTATCCCCCATCTATTGGAGGTGGATGCCGACGTCATCACCTTCGAAATCGCCGGTTCCGACGGTAAGGACCTGGCTCTATTCGCCCAGTACGAAACATCCAAAAAGATCGCCATCGGGGTCGTGAACCACACCGATACCGTGGTCGAGTCGCCGGAAAAGGTGGCTGATCTGATCCGAAGGGCCTTGGAGTACGTGCCGGCAGAGCGGTTGATAATCTCCACTAACTGCGGCTTTGGCCGTGAAGGTATCTCCCGCAGGATCGCCTTCCATAAATGCGTGGCATTAGTGCAGGGGACCAATATCATTCGCAGGGAATTGGGGTTGCCAGAAGCAACTGTGCGGGCGGCCGACCCTCTTTTCGCTTTCAGTTCGCCCGCCGCGAATCAAGAATAGTCGCCGGGCTGGAGACTCGGGGCCGATCCTAGATAACCATCCCCAACTGTGGTTCGACGGGCTCACCACGAACGGCCTTTCCGCTCATCCTGAGCCTGTCGAAGGACGTGCATCAGTTAAGTCTCCGGTGGAAAAATTCCTGTGCACAAACGGTGGTTCGACAAGCTCACCATGAGCGATCTTGGAGTAATGGCGCCCGCCACCAAGTTACCTTTCCGCTCATCCTGAGCTTGTCGAAGGACCAAATCCTGGGTAGCACGGGGTCGATTTAGCCCTAGATAGCTCCCGACTTTTTCAACGCCGCCAGTTCACCTTTGGACAGGCCGAGCTCGCCGCCCAGCACCTCATCGTTGTGCTCGCCGATCAGGGGCGCGCGCCGGTAGATGCGCCAGGGAGAGGCGTTGTAGATCGCCGCCGGACCGGGATAGGTGAACTCGCGTCCCAGTTCCGGGTGCTCCACCGGCACGAAGAATTCCCGGTCTTCCAGATGCGGATCGCCGACGATCTCATCCATGGTCCGGACCGCGCCCCAGGGGAAGTTCAGTTCCTGCCCACCCTCATAGGCTTCCACCAACGGCATGTTGGCGAAGAAATTCTTTAGCACCTGCGCGAAATGCTGTCCGCTCTCCTCAACCACCGCCGGGTCTTGGTATTTCTCGTCCAGCAGGTCTTGGGCCAGTCCATGGCTGTCCATCCACTCGGCCAGGACCTTCACTCTCCTTGTGGTGAGGTTGCTGCCGGAGCGGGTGGTGTTTATATAACCGCCGTCTTTGGTGGCGTGTTGAATCACCGGCGACTCGTCGGGAGAGGCGTGCCTTCCCGTGTGACGGCGCACCACCTCGCCGGTGGAGAGATAGATGGCGATGGCGCCCTCCGTGGTTAGGGAACAAGCCTCGTGGGCTGAGACATCGATGTATTGACCTTCCCCGGTGAAGTCCCGGTGGTAGAGGGCCGCCAGGATGGCTATATAGGCGTAATGGCTGGCGATATGCCAGGCGTTGCCTCCCCCCGGAGCGATGGGAGGCGCATCGGGGACGTCCTCGGGGTCATAGCCCGATGACGCCATCTGCCCGCCGGCCGCCAGGTGCAGCAGGTCGGATGTTTGGTAGTCCCGCCAGGGGCCGTCCTGACCGAATGGCGTGACGGAGCACATGATCAGGCCGGGATTATTCTCCGAAAGAGATTCGTAGCCCAAACCGAGACCGGGCAGGTACCCGGCTGGGAAGCTTTCCAACACCAGCCCGGCAGTGGCGGCAAGCTTGCGGAAGACCTCCCGGCCTTCGGGCTTGGTGATATCAAGAGTCACGCCCCGTTTGGAGGTGTTGTAGTGCCAGAAATAGAGACTTCGCTCTGGGTGAGGCTGGTCATCTAGAAACGGCCCGACATTTCGGGTCTCTTGGCCGCCGGGCGGTTCGATCTTGATCACGTCGGCGCCCAGGTCGGCCATCAGTTTGCCGCAGAACTGGGCATGCTCGCCCGTCAATTCCAACACCCGGACGCCGGCCAGGGGGCCAACCGGACCACTTCCGGGATCGTTTCCGGGCGCTGCCGCCGTCATCTCTCGACCTCTTGACCTAAAGCTTGCTGTACGTAATCGAACCGGGGTGTTGTCTCCGGCCAGTAAACGCCATCCTCATATCCTTGTAGCAGGTCTTCGCGGCTGACGCCCAGCAGTTCCCCCATGATCTTGGCGGTGTGCTCCCCGATCATTGGCGGCGGACCCTTGACGGCCACTTTGTTGCCGTCCAGCCGGAACGGAGCGCCCTGGAATTTCCAATCCCCCAACATCGGATGTTTTACCTCGGTGAACATGCCCCTGAAGCGCAGTTGGGGGTCGTTCTCCACACGGTCTTCGGAACTTTGGACCGGCATGGCCCGCACACCGGCCGCCTGGCATACATCCGCCAGGTCATACTTGCCCAAAGTGGCGGTCCATTCCTCGATACACCGGTCCATCTCGTCTTGGTGCTCGAGCCGGCCTTCCAAAGTCGCAAACTTGCTATCTTTGGCCCAACCGGAACTCCCAAGGAGACCAGCGAGGCGCGTCCACTCTTCATCGGAAAGACAGGCGATCACGCACCAATCGTTGTAGCCGCCGCCCAGGGTACGGAAGGCGTTGTGAGGGGCCGCGATGGGGCCGCGGTAGTTGTTCATCACCGGAGCGCCGGGCCAGACGGTCCGGTTGCCCGGCGGATATCCTTCCCGCCGCGACTCCCGTCCGTTGACCGTTTTATCCAGGAACGCCGAACCGGTGAGGGTGATGCCGGTGATCATCTGCGAGAGGTCAACGTGCTGACCCTGACCGGTGTGATTGCGGTGCCGGAGCGCGGTCAGGGCGCACATAGCGCCATACATACCGCCGGTGTCGTCCAGGTAAGACCAGCCCCATCCGGCGGGCGGTTCGCCGGGCAGGCCCGAAAGGTGGGTGAGGCCGGACAGGGCCTGGGCGGCGGGGCCCATGGTCCCGAAATAGTGCTGGCGTCCGGTCTGGCCGAAACCGGCCATGGAGACGTAGACCACGTCGGGCCGTATCTTCCTCAATTCCTCGTAGCCCAAGCCCCAGCGGCTCATGATCCGGGAACTAAAATTTTCGATGACCACGTCGGATACCGAGATCAGGCCTTTGATGGCCTCAAGTCCTTTGGGGTGGCGGACATTGACGGTGAGGCCCAATTTTCCGGCGTTGGTGTCAGCGAATTGGCCGGTGGAATTGGGTCCCGGCTCCACGCCGGGGGGCACGGTGAACCGGTTCAGCCGGAGCATGTCCATGTTCTCCGGCCATTCAACCTTGATCACCTCGGCGCCCAGGGTGGCCAGCCAACGCGCCGCCCACGGTCCGGCCCGGACCCAGGTGAAGTCCACGACGCGGACCCCCTCCAGCGGTTGGTCCTTGCGCCGTTTGGGACTCTGATTGTGGTCAACTTGCATGGTTTTCAATCAGCCTTGAATCAACCTTTTGCGGAATCGCCGTCCAAGTGGAGCCAGGGCTCCGCAAGCGCTTCGTCGGGCCAGAGGAATTCGAACCCCGCCGCCAGAGCATACTGCCGGTCCAGGTCTTCCCGGTCGCCTATGTGGTAGTAAATATCAGCCTCGAACTTCGCTTTTACATCGGGCAGCTGGTGTTTCGAAACGGCGAAGTCGTAGGCGATGTTGTGCTTTTCCCAGATGGCCCGTTGTCCGCTGAGCGGGCGGTCGGAACAACTGCCAACCAAGATTCCCGCCTCTTGGGTTTTTCTCACCAGGTCCATGGTCAGGACGCCGGGTGGGTCACCCACCTCCAAAGTGCCGTCGATGTCAAAACTAATCAGTATCACCAAGTGGGTTCATCTCTCCTTAATATCTGGTTGTCGCTCGCTTAATCATTGGGCCTTGCTTGTGGGCGGAAATCCCCCTAAATCCCCCTTTGCAAAGGGGGACTTGGACCTCTTTCATTCGTATCGGGTCGATACGGGCCTCCGCTCCCGATTCGAATCGGGATAAAGGGGGATTTAGGGGGATTTCTCTCTAGGCCGGGCATTTTAGCCGGGAGACGCGCTCCACACGGTGAAGTTGCCGCCCATGGGCATGGGACCGCCGGAGACGCCGATCTCAGGCTTTACTCCCGTGATCTGCCGTGCCCCCGCCCGTCCCTGTATCTGCTGGATGCAGTCTGTGTGCATCCAGAAACGGCTCCGGCCGCTGCCGATATTGCCGCCACTGGGGAGGACCGGGCTCGGCCCCTCGATGCTGATATCCGTTTGGTAAAAGTCCAGCGCCTCTCCGTTCTTCATCCCACGGTAGCGGAGGCCTTCCAGGTGGAACTGGTGGAACAGAGAGAAGCCATCGTACATATTTTCGAACGAGAGGTCGTCCGCGGTGATCCCAGCGCCCTCGTAGATCTTCCTGCCCGTGCTGGCGGTTTCCGCTTCGACCTCGTCCAGCGTCGGCAGAAGACTCCGCTGCGTGCCCCTGCTGGATGCATGGTTGAGGATATAAACGGGCTTCTGCTTCATGTCTTTGGCCCGTTCGGCGGTGGTGAAGAGGTAGGCCCCGGAGACCATGATCGGTATGTCGTTGTCGAAGAGGCTGGCCGGCTTGGCGATCCACCGCGCGTTCAGGTAGTCCTCGGCCGTCAATTGCTCCGGCCGGTGCTGGGCCCAGTAGCCCTCCGGGAACATCAGGCCGTTCCGCCTTGAGTTCTCCATGAAGGGGGCCATCATGTCGTGGGATTTGCCGTACTTGCGGCAGTACTCGGCGAACTGCAAGGCCGTTCCGTAGGAACCGGGGGCGCCCCAGAGAGTCCGCCCTGGGCTCAACGCGAAGGTCCCGGGAACGGCGTCTTGGGCGCTGATCCCGGACTGGTTGTACCGCCCGTCCAAGTTGTGCCAGCTCTTGAGCACCAGGCAGGTGTGAGTGCGGCCCTCACCCACGGCCTGGGCGGCAACGACGATGGCGTGTGACATGCAGCCGGGGCCGTACATGGTGAACTTGACGTTGGTCAGCTCGGGCATGTTATTCAAGATCCACTCGGCGCTCAGCTTGGCGATGCCGTCCAAGGGGTCGTCGGTGGTGTTGTAGGCGTTCACCACATCCATGGGAATCTCTTGGCCCTCCGGCCAGTGGGCCCCGGTGGTCGTCACGGGGTCAAGGACCAAGCCGTCGATATCGGCTGGGTTGACTCCGGCATCCTCGATGGCTTGCCTCAGCGCGATGATGCTGTTGGCGCCCATGGTGTTCCCGGGTGTTCCGTCCCAGCGCCGGGAGGTCGGAGAGTGCCCGACGCCGACGGCTGCCACCTTTCCCTTGTGTTCCCATACTCCCAATCCCTCGGTCGTCCGGTACATGGAAGCTGGAGCATTCTGGGTGGTCATTGTTCACTCCTCGGTGAGAACTTTTTAAATATCAAGAATCAAAGCCGGCCTAGGCGACAACCCGCCATTCTGGAACCTTTTGGCCATTCGCGGTCTCTTCAAACACCACTTCCACGCTGGCGCCCACGGGGACCTGGTCCACCGGTGTCCCAGGCAGGTGGGAATACATCTGAATACCTGGGTCGTCGTCCAACGTGATCACCGCGAGGTTGAACGGCTGTTCATCCTGAAGCAGTTTCACGGGACAGTCGTAGACCACCCCATAGTTGTATATCTTGCCCCGCCCACTCATCTCTTTCCATTCCAGATTGTCTCCCGACTTGCATTGAGCGCAGACCGGCGCCGGAGGATTTTGGAGCCGGTCGCAGGCGCTGCAGTTCTGCATCATCAGCCGCCCTTGGTTGGCGGCTTCCCAGAAGGGCTTCGTCAATTCGTCGGGTACCACACCCTGCTTTACCATGTTTCCCACCTTCTCATGCTTCCCGCCCATCGGCGGAATATTTTCGAGCGTAATCAATCGCGAAGTGTATCACCCGTTCAACAATATTCACATTTCATCAATATGTCAAAACGTGTGGGTAAAGAGCGTACTAGCTGTAATGGCCAACAGATACCGGCTAAACATAATCAGTAATCGAATAATCAAACAACATCCACCTAGCGCGGGGTCGATGGCGTCCCCACTATCGAGGGCCGGGTCCCTTCGGAAGTGGCTGGGCCCGCCGCCCCACCTTATCTAGTCTGGCCCCTAGATAACCCCCCGCTCGGAAAGGTCATGGAGCGCTTGCGCTTCCAGTCCCAGCAGATCGCGGTAGACCAACTCATTGTCGTGGCCCACGGGGACCGACCCGCGCCAGATCTTGCCGGGCGTTTTAGAGAACTTGGGGACTATGCCGACCCCCTTCACGGTCTTCCCCAGTTGTAGGTCCTCCCACTCCAGATGGACATTCCGGGCCTTGTATTGGGAGTTCTCGGCCATTTCGCGGGCGTCCATGATCCTGCTGCAACCCACCAGGGCGTCGTTAAACGTTTTGACCACCTCGTCCACCGTCCGCTCTTCCACCCACCCGCGCAGGATTGCGTCAAACTCGATCCCCTGGGGGGACTCCATCTCCCGCCGGGCCGAGATCCATTTTTCATCTTCCGGGTCCAACCCCAACACGGTGCAGACCCGTGAGTAAACCACCGGCCCGATGGCGGCGACAACTACCCAGCCGTCCTTGGCCTGGAACGTGTCCCAGGGTTGGGCGTTCCCCGCTTTGTTGCCCGCTCTTTCCCGGACCATCCCCAACTCGTGATAGGCCACCATGGTGCCCGACAGTATCCGGTGCACGGCCTCGTATTGGGCCAGGTCGATCACCTGCCCTTCACCGGTCCGCTGCGCGTGGATATACGCCGCCAACGACGACCACAGGCAGAACAGGGCGGTGATGTAATCCGCTGTCCAAGGGACCGCCCGCACCGGTGGGTCGGGGTCGGGGTTGCCCGCCAAGTTCAGCATCCCGCCGAATGCCTGGGCCGTGAAATCGTAGGAAGCCCGCCTCACGTATTCGGGGTCGCCGTCCTGCCCGAACCCGGAGACGTGGCAGATAACGATGCTGGGGTTGGCCTTCAATACCGCCTCGTCATCCAGACCCCATTTGTCATAGGTGCGGGCCTTGGAACTCTCCATCCAGATGTCGGTCCGCTGAATGAGCTTGAGGAAGATCTCCTGGCCTTGGGGCGTGCTGAAATCCAGGGTGGTGTAGTAGGTGTTGCGCCGGTCTTGTATCCAAGAACTGGCGATCTGTTCCCCATTTGGGCCATCGATGGGAAACTCCGCCACCCGCCAGTCCTCTCCCTTGCCGGGCCGCTCGATGTGGATGACCTCGGCGCCCATCTCCGCGGCCATTCCGGCCGCCACCGGCTCGGCGACGATGGTGCCCGTGGAGAGGACGCGCACCCCTTGCAACGGGCCGAATTGTTCGAGCAATAATGAAGGTCCTTGCGACCCCATGAAAGGCCTCCCGAAAAAGCTGGATGAGAACCGGAGCGGGCTTAATATACCAGCTTGGCAGTTCGGTGGGCATCTAAGCGCTCTCATCTGCCCTGGACCGAAACAAGAACCGGTTCCAGCCCGATCTATGCTTCCGGAAGGGTTTTGTGCGCTGGGTACAGCACGCCGGCCACAGCGCCAATGCCGGTAAGCAGGCAAAGGACGACCAGTCCAGTCTGCAAAGACCCGGTGAGTTGGGCGACCAGGCCGGTGATCACCGGACCAGCTGCAAAGCCGAGCCCGGAAAAGGTGATCACCAGCGAAGTCACCGCGACAACCTCCCTGGGCCTGATGTTCGGGAATTGAAACGGCAGCACCTGCATCGCCGGAGTGGCGATCCAGACCATGCCCAGCGCGGTGATCAGGACCATGAGCAGCGGCGTCGAGTGGGTAACAACGATGGCCAGCCCGAGGAACAAGTTCAAGGCCGCCGGCACTCCCAGCAAGATCTTGGGATTTCGGACCCGCTCAGCGATGACTCCGCCCATGAGGGAACCCGGTATGAGACCGTAATAGAGAAAGGCCAGCAACGGTCCCCCTAGGGTCAGCGGTATGTCCCGCTCCTCCAGCCATAGGGTGGGCAGGAAAGTCACCAGGGAGGTCCAAGTGGCCGAAAGGGAGAACATGGTCACGGCCAGGAACCAGACCTGAGGGTAGGCCAGTATCGCGCGAAGGGGCGTGCCCGGTTGGTCAGCCAGCTCCCGGTGAAAGTCCTGGGCCGTCGCCTGTTGTTCCCGGGCCGTGTTCCACCAGGCCAGCGCCTGCAGGGCCAGGAACGCCGCCAGAATGTAGTAGACCGCGCGCCAACTCCCGAACCCGGTGATGAGCAGGGCGCTGGTGCTGATGGCCAAGGCCAAGATGAGGCTGTGCTGCGATAGTCCCACCGCGTTGATCAAGGCGAACTGGCGGGGCACGGCCCATTGCTGTAACAGCAACGTGCGCGCCGGATTCGTCAGGACATGGAACAAGACGAAAAGGAACCTGGCGATCAACAGTGTCACGAAATTCTCGGCCAGGCCCTGGAGGATCAGGAACGGGATCTGGAGCAGCAGTGAGACCATCACCAAACGAACGGGCCGGAACCGGGAGAACCAGGCGCCGAAGGGGATGGAAAGGACCGCCGGCGTGACCCACCAGATACCCTGCAAGAGGCCGGCCTGGAGCGGCGAAAGCCGCAAGTCTTCCCGGATGAAGGGCAGGAAAACCCCGAAGGTATATGAGATAAGGACCGCGGTGCTGAGGTGACACCGGAAAAGAAGGAGCACCGCCCATCCACGGGCCGGTGTCCGGACTGGACCTGCCGGGACGGCATCAGAAGAATCGATTCCGGGCTCCTCCAACTCGGTTACCGGTCATGGCCGGTGAGGGTCGGTGCGGGAGGCGTTAGCTGATCGCGGGAAGTATCTCTTCCGCCAATTGCTTGAACAACCGTTGCTTGTCAGGGAGTGCGGTGTAAAAAAAGAGTTGGTCGACGCCCTGGGACTCCAGGGTCTTGATGTGGTGAATGCACTCTTCAGCGTTGCCCACGATCGCCAAACGGTCGGCCAGGTAATCCGTCAGTCCTAATTCTCCGGGCAGGTCCGAATTACCGAAATGTTTGATGGGCTGATAAAGCCGGGCCAGGTCGCTGGCGCCTTTTTGGTGTTCCGGAGGCACTGCCTTGCCCTCCAGCCCATACCGGAAGATGATGTGGCCCGAGGTGGCGAGATTGGCCATCAACGGCTGCAAAGCCTCCTCCCGGCTATCGGCGATATTGAACTGGACCATCCACCAGATATCGATGTCGTCGATGCTGCGGCCCGCCTCTTTGGCGCCCTCCGCCAGATATTGCTTGGCGATGCGGATCTCATCTTCCTGGATGCCGAAGCAGACCCAAACGATGTCGGCCAACCGGCCGGCCATGCGCATCGCCTTGGGGCCTGACACGGCCATGCCGATGGGTATCCGGCGGTCGGCCCAGGTCAGGTAGCAGGGTTTATTCCGCCACTGAGACTCGCCGTCCTGGTGCAGCTCGCGCACCGTTTTGATGAACTGTTCCAGGGTTTTCAAGCTGGCTGGTTTGAGACTGGCGTTGTAGACCGTGGAATCACCGGTCCCGACGCCCAGAAATGCCCGGCCTGGCGCCAGGTCGTCCACCGTGGCGATGCCTGCGGCGGTCACCGCCGGGTGGCGGGTCACGGGATTGGTGATCCAGGTCCCCACCCGTGCCCGTTGGGTATGCTCGGCTGCCAGGGCGGTGCGGATGAATTGCTCGTGGTAGAGGGCCTGGGAGTCGCCGTTGCCAATCATCGCAACTCCGGCCTCGTCCAGCATGCGCACCTGTTGGATAAACTCTCTGATGTCATTGCTGACGATGGCCACGCCCATTTTTACTGGCATAAAGACACCGTTGGTTCCTTAATTTTAGTCGAGCATCGTCCTGCTATATGGGCAGGGGATGGGAGGCTAGGCCATTCGCCGGCCCGGCAGATCAAATCATCTTCATGACATTATCAGGCGAATGATGTATCAGAGTGACGATCTTCCAACCGTCACCGGTTTTGCGCAGCACGAATGTAGCGCCTCTACGCTCTAGCTCCGATCCATCCTTCGTGTATCTAACCGCCAAGCTGTTGGCGATAGCCGTATCGCCGGTCAGCACCTTGATATTGGCCTCGGCTCTCTCGGTATGACCGAATCCCTGGGCCTTCAAATCATCGAACCTCGGACCCCAGAATCCCTCAACCTCGGACGCGGACGAAAAAACCAAGACACCTTGCGGCACGATAAAGGTACACGGATCATGGAAATAAGAAACGATGGCCTTGAGATCAAGATTACTGAAATCGCTGAAATAACCGGTAAATAACCGGTCGATCTCCTGCTCAAGGTCCGTCATTCTTTACCTCTTGGACCGCAGTAGATGCAGCCTCATTGGTCTGGCCGCCGGGCATCAGGAAGCCAGCTGACTCTTTCAATAAAGTCAGCCGATCCTTTCCGCGAGACCGGCCAGCGCCGCGGTTTCCTGAGAGTCTGGGTCGGCATCTTGCCATCCGCCCCGGGCCTGTTGAACGCTGATCTCCGCCGCCTCACGGTTCCCGTCCGCTTCTTGGGCCCTGGCCAGCCAGAAGAGGTCCCTGGGCGATTCACGCCGCTTTAGACGCTGGCCGAGCAGGGCTTCGGCCTTATCAAACTGACCGGCCCGAAGATAAGCCTCGGTCAAGGTGTCCTCGAAGACCTCCCGCTGGGCGTGGCTGCCACCGATGCGGGCAA
>JADFNR010000072.1 GCA_022563275.1 Chloroflexota bacterium
CGCCTGCATGATACCCAGAAACTCGTCGGTCATCGCCCCACGTTGATGGTAGTCCAACCCCAATATCTGGAACTCTTTCTCCAGCCAACCCACTCCCACGCCGCAGATGATACGGCCGCCGGTCAGGACGTCCAGCGAAGCGAACATCTTGGCTTGGACCACCGGGTTCCGGTAGGGCAGGATGATCACCGTGCTGCCGAGCTTGATGCGGCTGGTGCAGGCCGCCAGGAATCCCAGCAGGGTCATGGTCTCCAGGAACGGTTCGTCCGTTGGCCGGGAGAACGACCCGTCGCTGGTGTAGGGGTACTGGTCCGTGCCTTCCGTGGGCAATACGATATGGTCGCCGGCCAAGACCGACTCAAAGCCCAGTTCTTCCGCAGTCTCCACGAATCGTCTCAGCCCCGGTACGTCCGGTATCCGGGGAATCGATAGTCCTATTTCCAAAGTTGTTGCCTCCTATGGATGGTAGTTGATTCTAGTTTGCAACGCCCAGGGCCGCAGAGGAGTATAAACCCGGCGCTCATCACCGGGCAAAGATAGCTGAAGGAATCGCTAGCAGCCGGGTGGGTAGGACTTGGTGGAAACCACGGCCCCGCTAGGGTCGATCAGGGCCGCGGTGTCCGGATCTGAATTGTTCCAGATCGAAGACTTCCGCTGGAAGGAGAACCCTCCCGATTCCGGATGGTCTTCGTTGGTGTAGACCCGCACCGTCGCCTGGGGCTGCAGCTCATATGCTGGGAACACGAACTCGGGGGAGCCGTCGGACTGATCGACCAGCCGCCATCCCAACAGGTCAACGGCGGCTGGGCCCTGGTTCAGCACTTGGACAAACTCGTCGGCTTCGGTGGTCCGGACTACCCCGTCGAAAAATATGCATTCGATGATCAAATCTGCCGCGGGTGAGGGCGCCTGAGGGGCAGGTGTAGGAGTAGGGGTAGGGGCAGACGTTGGCGCAGGGGTAGGAGTAGACGTTGGCGCGGGGGCGGGGGCGGGGGAAGGGGTAGGAGCAGGCGTAGACGTAGGAGTGGGGGCAAGCGTCGGGGCCGGTTGAGGTGTATCCGTTGACGCCGGAGCTATCGTTACCCTCACCACCGGCGTATCTGCGGCCGGGCCCGCCGTGGGCTCGAGCCGATGGCCCGAATCAACTGCCGGGGCTGCTGTCGTCCCGTCAATCACCGCCGGACGGGTAGGCGTGACGCCGGGCGCTGGGACCGCGGTGGACGGCGATGCGGTGGCGACGATTGTTGGCGGAACGGACGTCGCCGTTGCCTGCGTTGTGGGTGAAGGGGCGGCTGTGATTATCACGGTGCGGGTGGGCTCCGGGCCTCCGCATCCGAAGGCCAACGCCATCAGCGACAGGACTGCCACTGCTAATGGGAAACATCGGTTGGCCTTCAACGATTTACTCCCGTGACTGGGTTGCCTTTAAGATCTTGCCTGCGCCAAAGCTATCTTAACGATTTGCGGAGCGCAATGCGCGTGCTATAATCATTTCAAATTACGGCTGGGGGGCCTGGGATTCCAGGCCAGCCAAAGATTAGACACCCATAGGAAAATTTAGGAGGTCAACCATGGAGAAAGGTGGAACGACTTTTGATGCCGGTCCGGTAGAGATCGCGATGAGCTACCGCACAGAGATAATGGACGACCAGGGACTTTGCGTCCAGGTCTATTCCGAGGTCGATGGCAAGGACACCGAGATCCTGCGCTTCGACTGCTTCGACCAGGCCCCGCATTACCATTACGGACCCGAGAACCACAACATCCGGCTGTTCATGGACAAGACCACGGCGGGCAACCCGCTGGGATGGACCATCAACAACCTGCGCAACAACCTGGAGTCCATGGTCCGCCGGGCCGGCTACGAAGACCTGGCTGATTCTCTGAAGAAGACCCCGGTGAAGAAGGCCGTGTTGGACAAGGTTGAGGACAAGGCCCGTGATATGGTCCGGGAAGAGCGCCGCACCGTTCACCACATGATGCCTGAGTTGGTCGATGGCGATAAGATCCAAGCCGGAAACATCCGATTCGGCCTGGAATACCGCCACCTGCCCCAGATCAACGACGAGGGGATGGCCATTCACGTCCTTTCCGACATCGCGGGTCAAGAAGTGGAGGTGCTGGCCTTCGACTGTTTCCAGAACGCCCCTCACTACCACTACGGCCCCCGCAACCAAGACGTCCGCATCTATTGGGACGTGACCACCTCCGGCGAGACCTTGAAGTGGACTCTGGACCAGTTCAAGGGCGGCAAGCTCAAGTCCATGATCGAGCGGGCCGGCTACCCCAGCATCGCCTCCGAGTTGGACGAAGACTTGATCCAAGCCGTGATGCCCAAGATCGAGAAACGGTCCTGGGACCTGGTAGCGCTGAACAACAAGTAAATTCAGCCAACTCAGTAGCTTAGAATATGCCCGGTCCTTCAAACGAAGGACCGGGCATATTGCGTTGGTTGATCTTGCCACTTTGCTCGAACTCACCATCATGGCATAATCGACTCAATGGCGTTTAAACAGTTCGTCACCGATCTCAAATTCGCGGCGCGCAAGCCGCGCGAGTGATCCCTCCTTATGACAAATTCGCTTCACAGAATAGATGCCGAAGAATTCGCCCGGCGCTTGCAGGCGTCTTTTGAGGAACCGGACCAGCGATTCGCCTTCTTCCTGGGAGCCGGCTGCTCTGTTTCGTCGGGTATACCGGCGGCAGGATCTTTGGTTAGAGACCATTGGTTGCCGCGATTGATAGCCCTTAAATCGGGGAATCGGGCTGACTTGGAAACCTGGGCGAAGGAGGAATTTCCCGGATACGAATCGGGTAATGCCGCTGATTATTACGGCGACGTTATGCAAGCACTGTTTCTAAACGCCGAACAGCGACAACTAGAGATTGAGCGCCAGTGCGAGGGTAAATTCCCCGGTTTTGGCTATGCCACCCTCGCCAATCTCGTGGCACTGGAAGGAGGACGCTTCAACGTCGTTCTCACCACCAACTTCGATGATTTGATCGCCGATGCGCTTTATCTCTACACCGAGGCCCGCCCTTTGGTCATTCTTCACGAATCTTTGGCCACTTACATCCGCCCTACGCGCACACGGCCCCTTGTAGTGAAGCTGCATGGAGACAACCGCTTATCCCCTCAAAACACCGTTTCGGAAACAGAAGAATTGTTGGCCGGCATCGGGGCTCAGGTGAGAAACCTGCTCAATGACCGGGGTTTGATATTCGTCGGTTACGGTGGAAATGACAAAGGGATCGAGAGAATGCTTCGTTGTTTGCCACCTGAAGCCCTCCCACTGGGAATCTACTGGGTAAGCGGGACTGAACCCCAAGGGGAGATACGCGATTGGCTGGAGTCCCGGGAGGCGGTCTGGGTTGAGAAGGGCGATTTCGACGAACTGATGTTGTTGGTTAGGGATGTGTTCAGCCTCCGCCACCCCGACCAGAGGCGATTCGAAAGGGTCTTCGAGCAATATATGGACACCTACAAGACCCTCTCGGCCAAAGTCGAATCCCTTCCAGACACAGATCCCGACGCATCCGCGCTTAAACAGGCTGTAGTGCGTACCGACCAGTCCTTCCCTGATTGGTGGGCCGTGGGACTGGCGGCTAGTCGATTTGAGGAAAGCGACCCGGATCAAGCCGATAACATTTACCGTGAGGGAGTGACGCAATTTCCTGGTTCTGCCGAGCTAATGGGCAACTACGCCGCCTTCCTCGAAAACGTCCGTAATGACTACGACGGTGCCGAGGAGCGCTACCGCCGGGCCCTGGAAATCGAACCCAACGACGCCGATCACCTGGGCAACTATGCCAACTTCCTAAGATACGTCCGGGATGACTACGACGGGGCCGAGGATCTCTACCGCCGTTCCCTTGAAATTGTGCCCGACGACGCCGTTACCTTGGCCAACTTCGCCGGTTTCCTTCTCGCCCAAGGACGGGATTTCGAAGGCCTGCCGATTTTAGAAAAAATTGTACTGCGAGGAACCGACCACAATCCCTATGGGATCCAAGCTGAACGCTGGTTCTACGCATTCGCACACCAAACGACGAACGAACGTGCGGAGGCCTTAAGAGAGTTGAAACAATTCCTAATTGCTGGAGGCCGATCCCCAGAATGGGATCTGGCCCCAAATATCGTACAGGCCCGCAAAGACGGCCATCCTGACGTTTCGTGGCTAGAAAAGCTCGCAGCTGTAATCTCAGATGGCGCTGACATCGAGACCCTGGGAGACTGGCCCGACTGGCAAAACGCCTGACTTACCCACCACCTACATCATCGTATACCCACCGCTCACGCTCAACGTCTGCCCGGTTATGAAGCTGGCGGCGTCGGAGGATAGGAAGACCACCGCATTGGCGATCTCTGACGCTTTGGCCATGCGGCGGAGGGGGTAGCTTCGCTCCACCCGCTCGCGGACTTCGTCGGTGAAGATGTCGCGCATCTGGTTCCACATGCTCTCTTCGCTGATGGACTCATCGGCCGGCGGCACCACCAGGCCCGGACAGACCACGTTCAGCCGCAGGCCGTAACGCCCGGTCTCTCTGGCGACCGACTTGCTTAATGCGATCACCCCGGCCTTGCAGGCGGAGTAGACCGCCTCCCGGTATTCGCCCATCCGGCCGGCGTCGGATCTGATGCAGACGATGGCTCCGGCCTCTTTCTCGATCATGCCCGGCAGCACGGCGTGGATGCAGTTGATGGCGCCCCAGAGGTTCACCTGGACCTCTCGCTCCCACTCGCTTCTGGGCTTTTCCACGAACAGCCGGTCCGCGGTCCAACCCACGTTGTTCACCAGTACGTCCACCGGCCCAAACTCGCCGATGGCCTGTTCGATCATGGAGGCCACTTTTTCCGGGTCGGTCACGTCTACGGGAATGACCTTTGCGCGGCCGCCCGTGTCCATGGCCGCCACTTCTCCGGCGACGATCTCGCCCTGGTCCGGCGCCAACTCGGCGATGGATATGTGCGACCCCTCAGCCGCGAAGGCGTGGACGATGGCGCGGCCGATGTTGCTCCCGCCCCCGGTGACGATGACGTGTTTACCCTTTAGGCCCAATTCCATGGGGAATCTCCTTGTGATTATTTGGTCCAGCCGGCGCGGACCGTCCCTGTTGCCGTTATTGAAAAAGAACAGTGGCTAAGATTACAGGGAGAGAGGGGCGGGCGGCTCGACCTGTGGAATGCCACCGAACCGAAGACGCATCAGCCCCTTGATATCTTCTTTGGCGGTGCTGGCGATATTGACGGTGCTGGCCGGGTCGTCTATCCACTTGACCGGCACCGAGGCGATGTTGAACCCGCGCTTAGCGGCTATGACCAGCAACTCGGTGTCGAAGAACCAGTTATTGTTCTTGATATTGGGCACGATGGCCTCGGCTGTGGCACGGGTCAGGGCCTTGAAACCGCATTGGGCGTCGGGCAGGCCGGTGAAGAACATGGCGTTGATCAGCAGGTTATATCCCCGGGAGATGAACTCCCTTTTGAAGCCCCGGCTTACCTGTGAGTCTTTGCTAAGCCTGCTGCCCACGGCGATGTGGTTCCCCGACTCTAACGCCTTGATCAGTTGGGGAAAATGTGACAGGTCAGTGGACAGGTCGGCGTCCATGTAGCTGACGATGTCGGCCTGGCTGTCCAGCCAGACTGTCCGCAGGGCCCGGCCCCGGCCTTTCTGGGGGATCCGGAGATAGAAGACCCCGGGATGCTTCCGGCAGAGCATCTCAGAAACCGCTTGGGTGCTGTCGGTGGAGGCATTGTCCGCGATAGTAACCTGCCACGGGTTGGACAGGTTGGCCTCTAAGAACTCAGTCAGGGACGCAATGGTGCGCGGGAGGACCTCTTCTTCGTTATAAACGGGGATGGTTATGTCAACAGTCGCGCTCATTCTCGTCTCAACCAGACAGGCCGGCCGGGCCTAATGCCTGAAGTGGCGCACGCCGGTGAACACCATGGCCAGTCCCGCCTTGTCGGCGGCGGCGATTACCTCGTCGTCCCGGATCGACCCGCCCGGCTGCACGATGGCGGTTATTCCGGCCTCGGCGGCCAGCTCGATATTGTCGGCGAAGGGGAAGAATGCGTCTGACGCCAGCACGCAGCCCTTGGCTTTGTCCCCGGAGGCCCGCTGAGAAAGGTGGACGCTGACCACCCGGTTGGGCTGGCCGGCTCCCATGCCCACCAACGCCAGGTCCTTAACGAAGACAATGGCGTTGGACTTGATGTGCTTGGCGGCCTTCCACGCGAAGGCCAGGTCCTTCATCTCGCTCCCGGCCGGCGCCCGCTTAGTGGCGACGGTCCAAGTGGCTGGGTCCTCTGGGATGACATCGGCGGTCTGCACCAGGATGCCACCGCTGATCGGCCGAAGGTCGTAGGCAGGTTTGTCCGGTTGCGTGTCGATAACCAGTATGCGCAGGTTACGCTTCTTTTGAAGGATCTCCAGCGCCGCCGGTTCGTAGTCCGGGGCGATGACAACCTCGTAGAACACCGGCTCCATGGCGGCGGCGGCGGCGGCGGTGACGGTGCGGTTGAAGGCCACGATGCCGCCAAAGGCGCTTACCGTGTCCCCTTCGTAGGCGTGAAGATAAGCCTGGGCTATGTCATCACGGCTGGCCAGGCCGCAGGAATTGGCGTGCTTCACGACGGACACGGTGGCGTCGGCGAAGTCGGAGGCGGTGCGCCAGGCGGCGTCGGCGTCCATCAGGTTGTTATAGGAAAGCTCCTTGCCGTGCAATTGACGCGCGCCGGCCATCCCCACTGGGGAGCTGGATTGGGAGTAGAGGGCCCCGCTCTGATGGGGGTTTTCGCCGTACCTCAGGCCGGCCACTTTCTTCAGCGAGATGGTCAGCGAATCGGGCAATTCCACATCCCCGGCTTTATCGTCTTTACTGGAATCCGCCATCAGATATCCGGTCACCGCGGCGTCGTAGGTGGAGACATGGTCAAACGCCTTGGCCGCCAGTCCCCGGCGGTCTTCCGCGCTCAATCCGCCATTGGCCAGCTTCTCTCCCACCCAGCCATAGTCGGCGGGGTCCACCACCACAATCACCGAAGGGAAGTTCTTCGCCGCGGCCCGCAGCATCGTAGGCCCGCCGATGTCGATATTCTCCAGGGCGTCGGCCAGGGTCACGTCCGCCTTGCTGATGGTCTCGACGAAGGGGTAAAGGTTGACCACCACCAGGTCGATGGTGTCGATGTTCTGGTCCTTCAACTCACCCATGTGGTCCGGGGAATCCCTCCGGGCTAGCAACCCGGCGTAGATGGTCGGATGGAGCGTTTTGACACGGCCTCCCAGGATCTCCGGCGATCCGGTGACCTCCGCCACCTGCTTTACCGTGAGGCCGCCTTCCTCGGACAGCGTGCGGTGGGTGCCGCCGGTGCTGATCAGTTCGTAGCCGGCCGATACCACCTGGCGGGAGAATTCCACGATTCCGGTCTTGTCGTAGACGCTGAGCAGTGCTTTCAACTTCCTCTCCGTCTCCTTGGGGCTATTTAAATGTTTCGTTTTACCCGGGAACTGAGTCCTTCGACGGGTCCGATTCCATCGAGACTCTCGACTGCGGTCGGAGCTCAGGACGAACGGATGTGTGCTTCTCCTCTAGTTTGGTCCGTTGGCGGTGGGCTCCGACCGCAGTCGAGCGCCGATTCTATCGAGCGTCCTCCCCGATGAATCGGGGGGAAGTTTTCCCGATGAATCGGGAGACTTGCCGAATAATATTTTGGCTCCCGGCAAGCGTTGGCCACTGACAATAAGCGGGCCGCTTAGCCGCTGAAGACCACCTGTTCGCCCTCGCCCCTGGCGATCATCTTGCCGATGACAACCGCATCGGGCAGGCATTCCAAGACCTTCGCGACGTTGGCTTCGGGGCAGACGGCCACCATTCCCAGTCCCATGTTGAATACCCGGTACATCTCCTGATCGCTGATCCCGCCCTCTGCCTGGATGATCTTGAATATCGGCAGCACCGGCCATGACCCACGGGTGATCTCCGCCGCCAAGTTGTCGGGAAATACGGCCGGCAGCTTGCCGGGCAGACCCCCTCCGGTTATGTGTGCCAGGCCGGTGACCAGCCTCAGCACCGGCTCCATCAGCGGATAGTAGCTGCGGTGGGGCACCAGTAGTTCCTCGCCAAGTTGGTGGTTCAGTTCGTCGAACCGGCGGTAAAGCACATTGGGGTTGCCGTCCGTGTTGAACACGCGGCGAACCAGGGAGAAGCCGTTGGTATGGAGGCCGCTGGACGGCACGCCGACCAAGATATCGCCGGCCTCGACGTTGTGCGGTTCAAGGAGTTGGTCTCTTTCCACCGCGCCGACCACGAATCCGGCCAGGTCCATCTCGTCGCCGGAGTAGACCTGGGGCATCTGGGCGGTCTCGCCGCCGATCAATGCGCAGCCCGTCTCGCGGCATCCCCAGGTTATGCCCCGCATGAGGTTGTCCAGCCGCTGGGTGTCCAGTTTGCTGAAGGCCACATAGTCCAGGAAAAACAGGGGTTTGGCGCCCTTGGTGAGGATATCGTTGACGTTCAGGGTGACCAGGTCTTGGCCCACGGACTCGAAGTGTCCCAGTTGGGCCGCGATCTTAATCTTGGTGCCCACGCCGTCGGTGCTGGCGACCAAGACCGGTTCCCGGTATCCCGAAAGTTGGTAGAGACCCGCGAAGCTTCCGGAACTGTCCAGCACCTCGGGACCATGGGTGGTGGCGGCGAACCCCTTGATCCGCTCTTTCAAGCCGTCCATCCGGTCCAGGTCCACGCCCGATTCCCGGTATGCTTCACTTGCCAAGATGAAGGTCCTCCCATTCCCATCCGCCCGGCGGCAGGCCGGCCATCCCCCCCGGTGGTTAGCCGGACTGAATGCCGCTGTAAAAGGTTAATTCAAGGTGGGCGCGATGGCAAGGGGAACTATTGCCAGAAAATGGGCTTGAATGACGG
Source organism: Chloroflexota bacterium (assembly GCA_022563275.1). Next base: position 8,926 of record JADFNR010000072.1, read on the forward strand.
GAAGATTGGCCCCACGTGGATGCCCAGGGAACTGGGCGGCCGGTCCGGATCAAACCGGCGTTAATCGGCTGCCGGCCCGCTGTGTTCCAGGGCGAGCTTGGTTAGTTCCAACTGCACGGGGACGGGGTAGTTGCCGGTGAAACAAGCGTCGCAGAACCCGCCGCTGGAGCCGCCCACAACCTTCATCAGGCCTTCCACGCTGAGATAGCCCAGGCTGTCGGCGTTTATGATGGTGCGGATCTCTTCCAGACTATTATTAGCGGCCAATAACTCTTCACGAGTGGCCATGTCCACGCCCATGAAGCATGGGTGTTTGATGGGCGGAGCGCACACCCGCATGTGTACCTCTTTGGCCCCACCTTTCCTGAGCAGGTTCACCACGTGGGGAGTTGTGGTGCCGCGGACGATGCTGTCGTCCACCACCACCAGCCGCTTGCCCTGAATCACTTCCACCAGGGTGTTGAACTTCTGGCGCACTCCCAGATCGCGAAGGCGCTGCTCCGGTTCTATGAACGTGCGGCCCACGTAACGGTTCTTGACCAAGCCTTCGCTGTAGGGAATGCCCGATTCCTGGGCATATCCCACTGCGGCGGCGGTGGATGAGTCCGGTATCCCGATCACCAGATCGGCATCCACCGGGTGCTCCCGGGCCAGTTGGGCGCCCAATTGCTGGCGCACGGAGTGGACCAATTGGTTTGCCATGATGCTGTCGGGCCGGGCAAAGTAGATCAGCTCAAATACGCAGAGCGCCTGGCGCCCGGTCCCACCGGACCAGATGGCCGTGCGCAGGCCGTCGCTGTCGATGACGATGACCTCGCCCGGTTCCAACTCCCGCAGGTACTCGGCGCCCAGGTGATCAAGGGCGCATGATTCGGAGGCGACGATCCAGCCGCCGTTGAGCTTGCCCAAACAGAGGGGCCGGATGCCCAACGGATCGCGGGCGGCAATCAGGGTGTCTTTGGTCTGTACGACGATCGAATAGGCGCCTTCCAACTGGCGCATGCAATCGAAGACCCGGTCCTCCCAGGTGGCGCCGGTGGCGTTGGCCAGCATAAGGCCGATGACTTCGGTGTCGGTGGTGGAGGAGAAGGTGCAGTTCAATTCGTCTTGGAGCTGTTCCTTCAATTGGACGGCATTGATGATATTGCCGTTGTTCGCCACGGCCAATCGACCGTGGTGGCCTTCCACCAACAGTGGCTGGGCGTTGCAGAGTTCGCTGCTGCCGCTGGTGGAGTACCTGGTGTGCCCGATGGCCATGTCGCCGACCAGGGGGTAGAAATCGGGCTCCCTGAATATCTGGGTGACTAGGCCCATATCGGCGTGGACCACCACGTTCTCGCCGTTGGCGGCGGCTATCCCAGCGCTCTCCTGCCCGCGGTGCTGCAAGGCGAAAAGGCCGAAGAAAGCCAAACGGCTGGCCTCTCCCTCGGGGGTGAATACCCCAATCACCCCGCACTCTTCGTTGGGGTGATCAAATGGCACGCGGCCGAAGGGGAAGTCCAGCTCGCTACTCACGGTGTTATTTTATGTAATCCGGTATCCAGCGGTCAACATCAAGGCTCCCGATTTAAAAGGCTTTCTGTTAAATGCCCTTCCGGTAAATGCCGTTTTGGGTCTGGCCGGGAAAGCCCGGCAATCAATGATGCCGCGAACCCGTGCCGGTTAACAGGTGCAGCGGTACCAGAATAGGGGTCTATTAGTCTCGCTTTGGCATGATCGTCACTTTACGCCCCTCACCCTCCCCGCTGCTTTCAGTGGCCACGCCCGGATGGTCTGTGAGGCTGGTGTGGATGATTCGGCGGTCGGCGGGAGACATCGGCTCCAGGGTGATGCTTCGGTTGGTCTGGGCCACCCGGGCGGCCACCTTGGTGGCCATGTCGCGAAGTTGGCTTTCCCGCCGCTGACGGTAGTTTTCAACGTCAAGCACCACGCGGACGCCTTCAAATTGTTTCCGGACGATGAGATTGACCAGGAACTGGAGGGCCTGCAGGGTCTGGCCCCGGCGTCCGATCAACAGGCCGGAGTCCTCACCCGACAGGTCGATGACGGGTCCTCCGGATTCCGGGTCGTTGGCGGCCCGCAGTGTTCGGCTGACATTGACGCCGGCAGCCTCCAAGATGCGGCCCACGACGGCGTTGGCCACGCCCGCGGCGGTGGTCTCCCCTTCTGCGGTGGTTGGCACTCCAGCGGCGTTGCGGTCCGCGGATATCCTGGTAACCCGGACCCGGGCTACTTCCGAGCCGATGCCCAGGAAGCCGGTCTTGCCCCTACTTAGTATTTCTACCTCGGCCTCGTCGCGGTCGGCGTCGAGCTCTTTCAGCCCCAGCTCGATTGCTTCGTCGACGGTTCGGGCGCTCATTACTATCTCTTCCATCTTGTACCGTCTCCTCTTGTGAATCATCTCGGGATGGCTGCGCCGCCGCCACCGGCTCTGCCTTGGGTGCGGCTTTGGGGAATAGTGGGAATAGGGGTCCCCATCCGCCCGTCACGAAATATTGGATGCCGATACCGATCACGTTGGATGTTATCCAGTACAGGGCCAGACCGCTGGGCAGCGTGAACGAGAAGAACGCGATCATCAGGGGCATCAACCAGAGCATCATGGCCTGGTTGCCCGACTGCCTCGGATCGGTGGACGGTTGCATGGTCATCTTCTGCTGGACCCAGGTGGATGAGAAGACGAGCACCGGTATGATCAGATTGGTGGGGTCGGATTTCGCCAGGTCCAGCCAGAGGAAAGTCGAATCCATGGGCGCCGCCGCGAATACCGGCGCGATGGGTATCCAGGTGTACATCTTTTCCGACAATCCAACCAGTTCGTCGGGGCGGGTGAATACGACCTGGATCAAAACCCGGAACAGCCCGATCAGAATGGGCATCTGGACGATCATTGGGCCCAAGCAGCCGATGGGGCTCACCCCGGCCTCCTTGTAGAGGCGCATGGTCTCCTGGGAGACCCGGGACTTGTCTCTGGAGAACCGGTCTTGAATCTCTTTCAGCTTTGGCTGCAGCGAACTCATCGCCCGCATCTGCTTCAGCTGCTTCAGCGTCAATGGCAATGTGGCCAGCCGGATGAGGGCGGTGAGGACGATGATCGCCAGGCCCATCTGGCTGAATAAGATGGTGTAAAGCACCACCAGGCCGTTTAGCATGGGCCGAATTATCAGTTCGGTCCAGAGGAATGAAATGGCCTCCAAAGAGTCCTACCTCGCTGCCGGATTTGCCCGGCTGAAATCTAGGGTTAGTTGTTGCATCCGCCTTCCCGCGTGTCCACGCACCACACGTTGCGTTGTCCGCTTTTGAACTCGATCCTCCTGACGGTCCGGTCCTGTGACCCAACGTACACTGAGTCACCATCGGCGAACAAAGGGGCCTTTATCTCGGCGTCTCCGATCTTCTGATTGAACAACACACGCCCCAAGCCCGAGATGGCGGGATTGGTGTCCAGCAATAAAAGGTCTCCGTCTTTGGCCGCGACCACCAGGCCCCGTGACACCAAAACCGGGGGAGACACGATAGCCGAACCCACGTTGTGCTTCCAGAGCAGGTTGCCGTTTAGGTCCAGCGCATAGATGTTGCCGTCCATGTTGGGGGCGAATATGGTCTTCCCGTCGGTCACGGCCCCGGCCCAGAACCACTTCTCGCCTTCAAATGTCCACAGCACCGTCCCATCTTTAGCCGATAAAGCGTAGAGCTTTTTGTCGAAGGACCCGGCGATGACCTTTCCGTCGAATACCAGAGGTCTCCCGGCCACCACGCCGCCGGTCTCGTACGACCAGAGTTCCTGGCCGTCGTCCAACGTTACCGCATAGACCTTATGGTCGTGGGACCCAAAGTAGGCGATGCCGTTGTCCACCGCCGGGGTGGACCAGATGGCGGCCCCGGTGGGGAAAGGGTTCCAGAATTGGTTCCCATTCTTGGCGCTGTAGGCGTAGAGGAACCCGTCTTCCGACGGGGCTAAGATGATGTCGTTCTCGGGGTCGTAGGCCGGTCCGGCGACCAACCGTTCTGGTTCTTCGAATTGGCCCTGGGGCCTTCGCCAGCCGCCGTCGGTCAGGAAGCCATTTTCTTTATTCAGGGCGTAGAGGTACCCGTCGATGCCGCTGACGTAGACCAGATCACCGACCACCAAAGGAGTGTTGTACACACCGATCAGGTTATTTTCACTGGAGGCGGCGGGGAAGGTCCAACTTAGCTGGAGATTCCCGGAGCCGTCATCGATCAGGGCTTGTACTTCGCCATCCTTGGTGCCTATGTAGACCACCCCGTCGCTGCTGACCGGAGGGTTCCAGCCGTCGCTTTCGTTGCCTATGTTCCGGGTACAGGCGGCGAGAAGAGGCAACAGGATGATGGCGCATAGCACCAGCAACCGCCGGTTTACCACTCTCCCCCGACTGCGAGCGGTTCCCGCCCGCGGCGTCCGGATAGAGTGATCGCGCGGTAGCTTGTGTTGACCGTTGAAAAGCCGGTCCGAAATCCCGGAGGGAACGGCTCGGGACCCATCGGCGGCTGGTCTGGTTAATAAGTTGTGGATGATGTGGGTAATAGGTTTCAACAGGCGATCAAGCGTTCTCACGGTACGGGGTCGTATCCTTGGCCGCCCAGAGGACGGCAGCGGCCCAGCCGTTTGACGCCAAGCCAGATTCCTTTGAAGACCCCGTATTTCTGCACCGCCTCCTGGGAGTAGTGCGAGCAACTGGGGTCATACCGGCAGGATGTGGGTAGCAGACGTGATAGGGTCTGTTGATAGAGCCAGATCACAGATAACACGGCAAACTTCATCTAAGCAAACCCGTTGGTAAGTGGTTCCATTGGAAAGCGGTCCCATTGGTAAGTTAATTCGCCCGCGAGCGTTACGTTTGGTCCGAAGTTCGGTCCACGGTGGGCCCTGGACCGGTGGGCTCTGGGGATTTGTCCACCAGATTGGCGCGTTGCAATAGATTTTCCGTCGCTTCCTTTAGTTCCCGGTACTTGGCGGTCCCAGCCCCGCGCCGGACTATGAACAAGGCGTCCCAGCCTGCTTTTACCGGGTTCAGGCGGACCGCCTCCCGCAGCCTTCGCTTCACCCTGTTTCTCACGGCCGCGTTGCCGATGCGCTTGCTCACCAGAAACCCGAAGCGGCTGTAATCCGAACCGTTGGCCAGGTATCTGATGACCAGCAACCGGTTGGCTGCGCTGCTGCCCTCTTCATGGATCTGGGAGAACCGTTTGCTGCCAGTTAGCCGTTGCCTGCGCTGCATTACCGGACTGAGCTACCGAATAGGTTAATGAGTGAGCTGATGGGTGAACCGCCGGGCGCCGGCTTCAGACGGTCAGCTTATGACGGCCCTTGAACCGCCGCCGTTTGAGAACCGCCCTGCCGTCGGAAGTGCTGGAGCGGTGACGGAAGCCATGCACGCGAAACCTGCGTCGTTTCTTGGGTTGATAGGTACGTTTAGGCACAGAAACACATCCTTTCTCCCAGGAATTATAGGCGTGCCCAAATAGGGCGTCAAGGAGTCCCCCAAGTGGGCCGGACCCGATCGGCCCTTAGCCGGAGGCCTGACCCGCCGAACGTACGAACGCCAGCCGGTAATTGGGCGCCCAAAGATCGTCGTATCCCTCCAGGCCCAATTCCCGGCGCCCTTCGTTATTCCAGAGGCAGATTGCGTCGCGGCGGCCATGGTTGCCCAGCCAAGGGTCATGGAGAAAGGCCACCGGCCCTTCCAACTGCACCTCCGGGTACTCGATCCCGAAATAAAGGGCGTCCTCGTAGTAAGGACGCTCCAAGCCTTGCTTGGCCGCTTCGGCGGTGGCTTCTTCCGATGACACGGGGTGATCGAAGCTGAGCAGCACTATCTGGCGCGCCGTTTCGCCGGTTTTGCCGCCAAAGGGCCTGGCCGGAAAATTATCGGAGATCACCTGGGAGTGGCAATAGCCGTAATTTGCCGCGGCCACCAGTTCCTCGGTGGTGCGTCCGTCTCCCAGGGTGATGTGGTATACCGTCATGCCGCACCTTTCGCTGCGCCTAGATGTGTGGCTAGCGGCCCTTTAGTCGGCCGCCACGCGCTGAAAAGATGTTTTGGGGAAAGACGCCAACAAAACCGCCTTGGCGCCGGAGCGGTTGACGAAGCCGTGCTTCACTCCCGCTGGGGCCAATACCGTGTCGCCGGGCCCCAGGGTGACCACCTCATCTCCCAGCACCGCCTCCAGTTGTCCTTCGACGATGACCATGGCCTCTTCAGTGTCGGGATGAATATGGGTGGTGACTCTGGCGCCCGGGTTGATCTCAAGGCGCCCAACCCACAGGGATTCGGCCCCGTGGCTGGCGTCCACTAGGACGGTCCTGGGGATCCCGGGATAACCCTCTTCCGTCTTGGCGTTTGCCAGGTACAAGATAGGCATCAGAACCCTCCTAACTCACGGACCCATCATTAATATTGGCGGCCGGAGTTTCTCTGTCGTTCCAGACAACATACCGTATAATACCAATCAACGTGCCGAAGTGGCGAAATGGTAGACGCGCCGGTCTCAAAAACCGGTGGGGGTGACTCCGTGTCAGTTCGACTCTGACCTTCGGCACCAGGTTTTTAGGCACGAAATTTGCGTAATTGAGGCTTCTGAGGTTATCTTGGGAGCCGTTCTTTTTGCCATATGTCCACGGATTGTCCACGGTCTTTTTCTGTGGCCGATCCTACAAGTATGAAACAGCTCACCAGAGGCAACCGGCTCCCTGCCTTCTAGCTTCCCTCTCCAACCCCACCAGGAAGTCCTCTGTGCCCAGGCGCTTACGGGACTGAAGGGAGCAACGACACCTACCATAGCGTCGGCTTGGTTCCCGCTCCCTGGCAGCCGCATTATGACACTTGTCGGTAATCCTGCTGGCCATATTCGACATAGAAATTTACCTGGTCGGGAAGCCTGCTTCCCGATGTGCTTCCCAGCTTTGATAAAACGCTTCGATGGATTGTCCGAAAATTTGCTCAAATGTTTCTTGCCATGGGGTACCTCTTTGCAGGGAACCGTAATATTCCACGATTTTTTCGGGCTTTCCCTGAGCAAGAAATTCGCCAACTAACATACCGAGATCATAACCGCCTGGTACGTTGAATCCCGTCCAAGTCTCCATTGAATCTAGAGTGCCAGGGCTAGTACTGGTAACTGCGGCAATCCGGTTGTCCCTGGCATTTTGGTAGCTGACACTGCCGTCGAGCGTCGCCACCCACCACCCGAACCATTCAGCTGTTCCTTCACTGAGCCAGCGAGGACCTGCAAGAGGCACTCGGTCGTTGGATGCTGACAAAGACAATTGACTTATATCGTGGTGGATCAGATGGAAAAATTCATGGCTGGCGACTTTTTCTTGCTCTTGATCGGTCGCTTGATTTTCCCACCAGGGAGCGTTGGCGTTTACGAATAACCAGCCAGGCCCGCTTATTGCTACAGACGAGCCGTCACCCCAGTGTTGACGTGCGGTTTCAATGGAAAACCGTGTGCGTTCCGCATAACTCTGGTATAGGTTATCTAACCCGGCAATCATGTATATAGTGACCTGGTCGTTCCAAAAATTGAATCCAAGGGTGTTGGCAAATTCGGCACTTTTGGTGATTCCATTTGTGACATTTGCTTGGTACCTAGGTAGAACGTCGTCGACTCTCAAGATAAAGTCACTCGTGGCAAATAGAACCGGAGTCGGAGTCGGGACGAGAGTAGGTATAGGGGTCGGAGTCGGAATAGAAACAAGCGTAGGTTTTGGGGTTGGAGCCGGAGTCGGCGCCATCGTCGGTGCCTCAGTGGGTGTCGGTGGGACGGGCGTGACGGTAGATGGTACTGAGGTCTGGGCCGGTGCCTGAGTCGGGACAGCTGTAGTCGGTGGTTCAGTAGGCGCAACCGTCGTTGGTATTTCAGTGGCAATTACAGGGGAAGTTGCAGACGGTTGGGCATCAGGCTCGCTGCCCGAAGAACAGGCGATTAATGCTATGAGAGACACTAGAATTAATGCTATTGATTTCAAAGCCATATACCAGGATTCCCTAACCGAGTGAATTAAAAAGTTGCCGGTATTATGACACGATTCAGTTAAGTGTGGTGACACTTCGTTCTTCCCTGGTTGGATGACCGCTCTCTAACTTCCAGGGCATGAAGACATGGATGCGGCGCCGCGGCGACCGGGTGACGATCACCACCGGCAAGTACGCTGGCCGGACCGGCACGGTGGATAGCAACGTGTTTCAGAAGACCGCGGACCGGCCCGGCGAGAGTTCCAGTCGGGCAGGATGTTGGGGAACCGGTGACTGCTTGGCGTAAACTATAATTTGTCTGCATCCACCCGCGCAGGAGGACTGATGGGCACTGTACGGAATTTCGACAGCATAATATCGGCTGACTCTCATGTGTATGAGCCTTCCGACCTGTGGTTGAATGCGCTTGGCGATAAATTCGGCGAGAGAACACCCAGAACTATTCTTGATTATCAGGGGATAGAGGGGACTTATTTTTATAGCGGCTATCAGGGTTTGCCGGTAACGCGGGTCCGCCAAGGCACCACCTTTGATTCTACAAATGCCGCGAGAATCCAGGCGAATGAAAAGGGATTCAGTGCGTGCGGCTATGATCCCGAGGTGCGGGTTGGGTTTCAAATAGAAGCCGGGTTAGATGCCGAAGTCCTTAATCCGACCACCATGCATGGCATCATGAGGAATCCTGATGTCGAAGTGCTGAAGGCGTGTT
>JADFNR010000073.1 GCA_022563275.1 Chloroflexota bacterium
TTTCACCGCCTTTCCTCCGTTATGGACTAAGTCCCCTGCTTTTACAGCCCTATTACCTGCTGCATCAGGCCGTATATCTAACTTAAATTGATTAATGTTTTTCAAGCCTGCAAGTTGGGCAACCCACGAGAAGATTCCTCCCATATCATACTGATTCATAATAGTAGGAAAGTTTCTCAACTGCGCTAACAGCTGTGTCCACAAGTTAGCTTGAGCAAACCTATCAATCGGTATAGTACCATCAACAGGAACGAAATCATAGGCACCTACAATGTCGTCCTTTGACCTGGCGGCCCGTGTTGTTCCCGCAAGTCAGGTGGCCGGAGATTTCTTCGATTGGCAAAGACTGGATGCCGACACCATAGATTTTGTGTTGTGCGACGTAATGGGTAAAGGAATGCCGGCGGCGCTGTTGATGGCGACGGTCCGGTCTGCCCTGCGGGCTTCCGCGTACTTGCCCTCCCCTGCTCATGTGATTCGCCAGGTGGAACTAGCCATTGGAGACGACCTGCGGCGCACAGAGAGTTTCGTAACGCTGTTCTACGGTCGTCTCGACATCAAGGGGCGAAATCTCGCCTATGTTGATGCCGGCCATGGGCTCGGCTTCATTCGGCGTGAATCAGGGTCGTTCGAGGATTTCACGAATCGGAACCTGCCCTTGGGGATCTTCCCTGATTGGGACCCGAGTGAATCGGTTGTGAGCCTCGGCCCGGGCGATTCTCTGATCCTTTATACGGATGGTCTGGTGGAAGGCCACGACGGAGAGATGGAAGATCCCAAAGATTGGCTTGCTGAAGTCGACGGCGTGGAGGAAGCCCAGGTTATCGTGGATAGTTTGATGCGGAGTTCAGACCAGCACCGTAGCGGCGGCGACGATGCCCCAGTACTCGCTCTGACCTGCACATTTGGGAGCTGATGGTGATGATCTCCGCCGTGGAATCCAAGAGCCTTGTAGGCTAGCCCGATGGCAGCCATAAGTCTTTTGACCTGGTCCGATAGCACGTGGCAGCCGGTGGGAATCAACGGAACAGCAACGAACTCTTGCAATCCCATTTCTTTCGCCACCAAGAACCCGCCCGTGGGCGTAAATTGCCCCTCTTCGATATCCATTGACACCAATGGTTTCTTGGTGGCCAGAACATAACCACCCGCGCCACCTTCTTTTCCGACAGGATTGGCCGGTGACAATTCGTCCATCTTGGCTAGAAAAGGTGCTGCCGACTCTGTGGCGGCGCTGGGCACCAACACGTCTCCTTCCAACAAGCGGAGATAGCCTGCGGTTGCGTTGAGGAGCCGGGTGGCCTCGTTCACGATTAAATTCAGCACTTCATCAGTGTCGTGTGCGCTCGCAAGTAGGTTAGAGACCTGGTAGAGGGCGTCCGAGCGTTCCTTCTCCCGCTCAGCCTCGTTCAATAGCCGCGCCTTTTCTATCGCCAGGGATGCCTGGTCGGCAAAGGCGGATAGTAGCGAAACCTCATCCTCCGTAAATAGGCGCACGCTCCCGTCGAACACAGCGAATAGGCCAATAGCTTGAGCATTGACCACCAATGGGATGGAGGCGGTTCCATAAAAGCCGTATTTTTCGGCCAGTAAACGGTTGTGCGGCGTTACCATCTCTGACGTAGTAGCATCTTCAAGGACTCGTGGTTTATTTGCAGCCATTACCTGGCCCGCAACCGTTTCGCGATCTTCCAAGCTGGAGGCTGGAGTCAACTCTGTTTCAGCCAAAAAGCCGGCCGCAGACGCCGTGGCTGCGGCTGGGACTCCCACACTGCCTTCCAACAATCTGATGAATGCAGCTTTCGCACCTACCAGCCGGGTAGCTTCATTCACGATCAGGTCCAGGACTTCGTCCGTGTCATGCGCGCCCGCAAGTAGGTTGGAGATCCGGTACAGGGCGTCGGAGCGTTCCTCGCTCCTCCGCAAGGCCTCTTCAGCCCGTTTTTGCTCGGTTATGTCCTTCCAAACGCCGAGGGTTCCAGTTACTTCGCCGTTGTCATCGCGGAGAAGGGACGCGGAAACCAAGACTTCAAGGAGCCTGCCATCCTTGCTTTTTAGGGTCTTCAGGTAGTTCCGCAGCTGGCCCTCCTCCAGCAAGAGTTGCATGAACTCCCGGGCTTCTTCCACGCCGCCCTGATAGAAATCGGAGACCCGCATGCCTATTAAATCTTCGGCCGTGTAACCGCTCAGGGCTTCTACTGCGGGGCTGGAATAAGTCAACCGGCCCTGGGCATCGGTCATGACGATGGCGTCGGGCGAGTTTTCCACCAGGCCCTGGAAAAAGCCTGAGCGTTCTCGTTCCCGCTCCAGTTCTTCCAACAGGTGTTTTTTAGTTTTACGTTGGTCGTTCATGCGGTATCTGCCTAGAAAGTTGCCGGTATTATGACACGATTCAGTTAGGCGGTGCGCATGACCGTTGTTACACTGAATACATGCCACCAGTAGCCTGAGGAAGTCCAACAGAGAGCCTTAAGGGAACCAAGCTGTACACCACGGTGGCACGAAGGTTGTTGTCCGGGCCACCAAGGTGAGTCTAAGACAAAGTAACGGTGTTCACTACGAGACTATCGGTCGCTGGTGTCCTGTATACGGGTTTCAGCTTAGCGATAGGGGCAAGAGGCTGCAGTTCGAAGCACTAGAAGGGTTGTTACAGGCGTAACCGGCATCATTGTCACTTGTTGACAAGAGGCCTCATCGGGAAGCCATACGGGGTAGGGTACTGGTTGGGTAGGTGGGGTCGCAGCCGGACAAATGCTTCGGCGCCTCGGGCAAATTTCAAATTTGGGGCTGAAGTAAACGTCGGATTCGGTCGTCGAGTAGAGGTTGGCGCAGGTGGAGATTGCGGTCCGGACGCCGGAGGAACGGGTGTCTCGGTTGCCATGGTCCCGCAGGCGAAAATCCCAACGGCCACCGTGGCAAACGCTAAATAGCGGGCTGAAGCCATCGACCGTGACATTCCGGAAGTCTAGCAGATAGCGACACGTTTACCGGAGGCTTGCAAGGGTTGTTGACGGGGTCAACCGGCACTTTTAAACTGCTAGCACGCAATCGCAGGTGCGGTATTTACGGGACCCCAGGTTACATGGGAGATTCCGGCTAGGAAAGGGGTAATAAGATGGCAGCGCAAACTCCGACGATCGACTCGCAGGTACACGCCTACGAGCGGAATCGTCCCGAGCGTCCTTGGAGCGGATACTTACAGGGTCCGGAAGAGGTCACCGGCGACGACATGGTGAAAGCGATGGACGCGGTCGGCGTCGATGGGGCTTTGCTGATTTCGCCGTTCAGTATGTATCGCTACGACGCCAGTTATGCGCTCGAAGTACACGCGAAACACCCCGGCCGGTTCGGCTTGATCAAGCCCTTCGATCCGCAGTCGGAAGCGGTCGCTGACGAGGTGGCTGAGTGGGCAGGGACACCGGGTGTTGTCGGGGCCCGCATCATGCTGACGGCCCAGTCATTCGAGGCGGACGACCCGGGTCTAAATCGAATACTCGCCGCTGGCGCGCGGGCCGGCATTCCGGTGAATATCATGTGTTCGGGCAAGCTGCCTCTATTACGTGAACTGGCGCTCCGAAATCCAGACACCCAGGTGGTGGTCGATCATGTGGGTCTGGTCCAGCCCTTCGAGCCGCCAGCTCCGCCAGAACCCTTCGCCGATCTGGCCAACGTGGTCTCGCTTGCGGCATGCGGCAACGTGGCCATCAAGATTTCCGGAGCCTGTACCCTGTCCCATCAGCCATTCCCGTACCAGGACATCTGGGAGTCTCTGGTCAAGGTATTCGACGCGTTCGGCTTCGACCGGTGCATGTGGGGCACCGACTGGACCCGGGCAGTGGGATTGTTAAGCTACGAGCAGGGCGTGGAGGCGTTCCGGGTCACGGACCAGCTCTCAGATCCGGAGCGTTCCGCGCTCATGGGCGGGACCCTCGCGAAGATTTACAAATGGTCGCCTGAAACGGGTGGGTAAAGAATCCTAAGACCGGGGCCTTCGACCCGGCGGTGGCGGTGTCTTTCGGCTTAACATTTCAGGATCATGGAAAACTTGGACATTTAGACTGCAATCAACCGGCAGGCGATCAAGGGCCTGATCCTGCGTGAGCCGGGATTGCTAGGGGGAAATCGGAAGGTGACCGTGAGACCAAGAGAATCAGATAAAGCCGACATTATCTTGCACGCGGGTAAGGTCCTTACCGTTGGCAACGACGACAGCATCGAGCAAGCAGTGGCCATAAGGGGTGAACTTGTTCAAGCCGTGGGCAGCGATCAAGACGTGCTTGCCTTGGCCGGTCCAAACACAAAGACCATCGATCTTCAGGGAAGAACGGTGATCCCCGGCATCATCGATATACACGCCCACATGGACCGTGAGGGACTGAAACGGATCGATCCCTCCCTTGAGAAAGCAACGTCCATCTCCGAGATTCTTGGCATCATCGAGCAGCAAGTGGCCCAAAAGCGTCCTGGCGAATGGGTGGTCACCATGCCAGTGGGCGCCCCGCCAAATTACGCTGATGTTCCGGCAAGTCTTCTGGAGGGGCGTTTTCCCAACCGGTGGGACCTCGACACGGTATCGCCCAACAACCCCGTGTACATCCGGGGCATCTGGACCCCCTGGAATGTCCCCCCTTCAGTGGCAATCGCCAACAGCCTGGCATTACAACTCGCCGGTATCGACCGCGACACCCAGGCGCCCGATTCTAGCGTGACCATCGAGCGCGATGACACGGGCGAACCCACGGGCGTTTTGGTTGACACTGGGAGGTTCCCATCACTGGAATTCACTCTGATGAAGGTCGTGCCCCGTTTTACGCACCAACAACGTGTAGCCGCATTGAAAGAGTCCATGCGGCTCTACAACGCCGTGGGTACGACGGGCACCTATGAAGGCCACGGGGTAGCACCGGAGGTATTGCGGGCGTACAAGGAAGTTTGGGACGCAAGCGAAATGACCGTTAGGGCTCACCTCGTTCTAAGCCCCGCGTGGAAATCGGTTGCCGAAGCGGCTCAAGAGATGGAACGATGGGCGCATTCGGCCTCCGGCCAGGGTTTCGGGGATTCCATGCTCCGCATCAGCGGTTACTACATCCACTACCGCGGCAGCAGATACACCGCCCGCGCCAGGACAGCCGAGCTCCCTTTTACCGGCTGGGCCGGATTCGCTCAAAGCTATAATGCTCCAGGACGTTTCCGCCGGCTGGTAAAGTTGGCGGCTCAGCACAACCTGCGGGTCAACACGATCGTGGCTGACTGCTTGGACGAAGTGTTAGAGGTTTTTCGGGATGTGCACCGGGAGATATCGATCAAAAACGAGCGCTGGATGCTGGGGCACGTGGTCGAGACGTCTTCCGAGCAACTAAAGTTGATCCGGGAATTGGGTCTGATCGTCGAGACTATCCCCTTAACCCACCTGTGGCTGCGGGGCCGCCAGTATGTGGATGAACCCGAGGCGGCGAATAAGGCTGTAGCCCACCGCGATTATCTAGACCAAGGTGTCCATTTCGGTCTCGGCACCGACAACAAACCATACAGCCCATTTCCCACTCTATGGGCGGCGGTCGTCCGGCAAGAGCGCACGACTAAGGAAGTGGTTGGACCAAGACAACGCCTCACCCGGATAGAAGCGTTGAAGGCGATTACCATGGGCGGCGCCTACTTCTGTTTTGAAGAGGACCGCCGGGGGTCTTTGGAGACGAATAAGCTGGCCGACCTTGCGGTCCTTTCCGACGACTTCTTGACCGTTCCCGAAGACGAGATTCCTGAGCTGCACTCGGTGTTGACCATGGTTGGTGGGAAAGTGGTCCATTCGTCGGGTGAACTTTAGCAACGAACGCGAACCCCGCTTCCCGTGCCATAGCCCAACCCGATTAATTCCCGAACTTCCACGTCGTGCGCAACTTCGGCGAATCGCGTACCGCATCCCTTACATATGCAAGTCGGTCTACACTCCGCTGGAACGAAGACCCGACGGCCTTGGTGGAACCAGGCTCCGCACAGCAGTATCACGATCCACTTCAGGAAAAACGGCCCCTGGCCGGAGGGACCGCTTGGGCAAGCGCGTGCAGAGAACCATGGACTACGCCCAGTCAAAGTAGGCCAACCTCAGCGCTGCCTATTTGGTGGCGGTCAAAGCGCGCCAGTAGCCCCAGGGAAAGCCCTTCCAATATACTTGGAGGAGTTAATCGATCGGCAGGGGGATTACTCCCGATGGTAGAAATGAGGACCGTGACCGCTGACGAGTTTGTTCAGTGGCTCCACGCTGAGGCGCGGGCCCATGGCAACCGGCTGGACCATGACCCCGAGGTACTTAGGCCGCACTTCGATCTGGACCGCTCCATCGCCGTCTTCGACCAAGGGAATATCGTCGGTGGCGCTCACTCCCACAAGGTTGAGATGTCCGTGCCTGGGGCCTCGGCGGTCATAGCGGGAGTGGCCAACATCGCCGTGCTTCCCACGCATACGCGGCGCGGGTTGATGACCAAGATGATGCACCATCAGATCAACGATATCCACGAGCGTGGAGAGCCGATAGCCGCGCTGTTCGCCACCGAAAGCTTGATCTACGGCAGGTTCGGATACGGGATCGGGTCATTTCACGAACGATGGACGATCGACCGCCCGTACAACACCTACGCCCGGCCGTATGAGAGTCATGGCCGAATCGTTTTCGTGGACCCAGTGGATATCGCGAATGAGCTTCCTGAGGTTTTCCGCCGGAGCGCTGTGGAACGCCCAGGCGTGTTCCAGCGACCCCTGCGCCAATGGGAGCGGGATTCCAGAGCGCCAGAGCACGCGCAGGGCGGCCCAGGAGGGCTGTTTTACGTTGCCTATGAGGATAGCGGGAGAGTGGACGGCTATGCGGCGTACCGAATCACAGGGACCACCCTGGTCGTGAACGAGTTGATGGCGGCGACCAATGAGGCAACCAGCGCATTGTGGCGGTTTTGCTTTGATGTGGACCGCACCACCTGCACGGAGGCACTTAAGCGTCCGGTGGATGACCCCTTGCCTTGGTTGCTGGCGGACCCGCGCCGGCTGCAGAGATCGACACGTGATGGATTGTGGGTGCGTCTGATAGACGTGTCCGCCGCCCTAGAACTCCGGCGTTATATGCAGAACGGCCGTTTGGTGCTGGAGGTAAAAGACGAACTATGTCCCTGGAACGAAGGACGGTTCGAGTTGGATGGGTCGGCCGAGGGGGCCGAATGCCGTGCCTCGAGCTCATCTCCGGACCTGGTGATCGCTGTTTCTAATCTGGCCTCAGTGTACATGGGGGCCGTGAGTTTCAGCGCGCTTTCACAAGCAGGCTTGGTGGATGAGCGTACTCCGGGGGCATTGCTGCGTGCTGACCGCATGTTCGCTGTTCAGTATCAGCCTTGGACTCCGTGCAACTTTTAGCGGCGGAGCCGGCCATCCGCAGCTAAATCCTAGTTTGACCCACCAGCGGACGGTGGAGAGCAACGCTAAAGCCGCGTTACCCCAATGATCTTGAGGCACGACGGGCAACTGACCAGTACCACGATCTCACCACTGCTGGATTCAACGGCCTGGACCATGGGGCGGGACACGATTTCGTCACAGTAAGGGCATTTATTCATGAATTTTTACTCTTCCTTGCGGTGCGTAGGGGCATCTTACGCTGAAGGCTAGCGGACTGGACCAGCGCGCCTCCGAATTTAAAGGCTACCGGACCAAGGATCGGACATCATCGCGCCGATGACGATATAGGTGTAGATGGAGGCGAAAGCTGCGAAGGCTCCCACAACTACCATGAATTCTACCAGAGTCATTCCTTCCCGGTCTTCTGATCCTCTCTTCAGTGCTTTCTCCAAGATAGCTCGCATCTGTCTTAACTCCCGGACGGTGCTTATAGCATTGGGCCAGAATCATCAGACCTTGACTCAATTATCCATGGCGCGGCCGTTCGGTTCTGTGATTCGACTCCCCGATTCGGCGTGACATCCGTCACGGTTCAAGGTTGAGGGTATCGATGCCTGATATCCCAAGCTGACGGTGACGGTGGTGCGGACGATCATCAGCCGGTGGACCGGCGCCCTCTTCTTGACGTTGGCGGAGGCGGCCTTTAGAATTGGGCTAGGTTCATTTCCAGAATACTGGTCCAGAATACTGGATGTGGTAGGTGGTCCATGCGCAGGTTTTTGATTCCGCTGGTCTTTTTGGTCCTGTTGACCGTCGCAGCGGTTGTGCCCGTTGCCGCCAACTCGCCCGACGAAGCCCCCGCTCACTCAGGTCCCGGTTGCAGCGGTTCGATCTAGCATCTCACGATTCCCTGGGTGCTGGCAGCCTGTAATGCCGCATATTCAAGCTGAATAACTTAAGATAAACTCGGCTAATCAGCCCCGGTCCATCTCTGTGGACGGGGCCTTTTTTTGGGCGATTAAATATTGGAAGAAATCATAAAGATCGTCGCCGTCGTAGTTGCGACGGCGATCGGCTTCACCATCGCCGGGGTGGCCGGCTTCGGCGGCGGAGTTGTGGCCCTTCCCGTCCTGGTCTGGGTGTTCGGCGTGCGAGAGGCCATACCCATATTGTCCATCTCCCAGGTCCTCAGCACCGTCGCCAGAGTCGGGCTGCACCGGGATGCGCTCAACTGGCCGGTTATCCGTTACTTCGCTCTGGGGGCGCTGCCGTTCTCCGTGCTGGGCAGCTTGTTCTTCATCACCATAGACACCACGGTGCTGGTGCGCATCTTGGGGGTGATGATGCTCCTATTCGTGGTCTACACCCGGATGCCCATAGGACGTAATTTCAAGATGAAGCTCTGGGGCTTCATACCACTGGGCGCGGGCACCGGATTTGGTTCCGCCTTCCTGGGCATCCCCGGGCCCTTCGCCGCAGTCTTCTACCTGGCCTATGGCCTGACAGCCAGTGCCTACATCGGCACTTCTTCTTTGGGGATGGCGATGATACAGGTGCCCAAGCTGATCATCTTCGGCGCCGGCGACCTCCTGACGCTGCGGGTCCTGTTGCTGGGTATCGGACTGGGGGCCATCGCCGCCGCCTGCGCTTATCTGGGAAGAATCATTCTCAGGCGTGTGCCGGAAAAAGTATTCCCCAGGATCATCACCGTCATGCTGTTGGTGTCCGGGGTAGTCTTTCTGATTAGAGGGTAACCCCAATGAAATACGGCTAAATACCGCCGTAACTCTTTGGTAATTCTCTCCAACGTAACATGCGCTCACCGGACCGGTTAATCGTCCAATTTTGTCCGGCCGAGGAACCATGACCCTGACCATACAGCGCCCGGTGGACGGTCTCGCCGCAGTGGCCAACCCGGAACCGGCCACCAAGCGCCGCAGCCGCGACCGCCAGCCATACACTCCCGAGCCCGTGGTGGCCACAGTGTATTGGTGGTGGACCGACGATGGCCGTACGGCCTGCATGGAGAACCAGTTCTCCACCATGGCGGCCACCCCCATCCGCTTCCGCTGCCTGGGCACCAACAGCGCCAAATACCCCAAGCGCTACCGGGTGGACCTGGCCCAGGCGCTGGACCCGCTGCCGCAACTTAACCGGCGGGAACTCAAGGCCCTGGGCAACGCCATCGTCGAAGCCCTGAGCCGGAAGTTGGGCGTGGAAGTGGCGGCCCTTTCCCCCGATGTGATAGACACCGTGCTGAACGACACCTAAACGTCGCGAGAACAAGCTCTCTTGAAAAGAAGGACCCGCCCGGGATTACCGGGCGGGTCCTTCTTTTGGCTCAAATGGAGCTTAATACCGACAGCTGGGAGAAAGACCAGTTATTTATTTCCCGGCGGCCAAAACTCTGCTGAACACCTTCTCCAACAAGGACGCTTCCTCTTCGCTGACGTGACCCAAGAAGACTTCCCAGGCATCTCTGGAATGGTCCGGGCCAACCTTCTCGATGGTCTCCCTGCCCTGTTGCGTGATGGCGGCGTAATACCCGCGCCGGTCTCCGGGGCAGGGTTCCCGGACCACCAGGCCTGCCTCGATCATCCGGTCGAGGAGGCGGGTGATGCCGCTGCGGGTCAGAAGCACCGACTCCGCAAGTTCGCTCATCCGCAACCGCCCCTCCGGCCCGCCGGCAAGTTGCTGTAGAACGTCCCACCAGGGCAGGGGCAACCCATGCTGCTCCTGCATCCGGCGCTCAAGGTACTTCACCACGGTGGAATGGGTCTTCAGGAACGACCGCCACATCCGTAGATGGTTCTGCGCGTTCGTCCGCGAGATTGAATCTTTGGACATGCCTAGATTATAGGATCAGTTAATTTGCTAATCAACTATTGACCATGCAAGTTCATGGCCATGGTGGGAAGATCAGGCGTGATATCATGGATTTCAGATCGGGATCTGCCACACAGGGAGCCAAGATGCCGGCCAACGACGGTAGTGACCGCCTCCACGAATCCGGGCTGGACGGCGCGGACGCCCAGCGGGTCTACCGGTACATGCTGCTGGCGCGGGCCATCTCGGAGAAGAGTTGGCTCCTCACCCGGCAGGGACGTGTGTTGTTCTCCATGCCCTGCGACGGCCAAGAAGCGGCCGACGTCGCCAGCGCCTACGCCCTGGATGCGGACAACGACTTCATCGTTCCCTACGCCAGGAGCCTGGGGGCCATGCTGGTCAAGGGCATGACCACCCAGGAGGTCATGCTGAACATGTTCGGCAGGGCCGCGGACCCCAATAGCGGCGGCCGGCAGATGCCCATGCACTGGGGACACAAGAGACTGGGAATCATCTCCATGGGTAGCTCAGTGGGAACGACCATCCCCAGGGCGTCGGGAGTGGCGCTGGCCTCCAAGCTCCGGGGTCAGAACGCCGTGACCATGGTCTATTTCGGCGAAGGTTCGGCCAGTGAAGGCGATTTCCACGAGGGGCTGGCTTTCGCGGGCGTCCACCGGCTGCCGGTGGTGTTCTTCTGCAACAACAACGGTTGGGCCACCTCGGTCCCCATCGGCCTCCAGAGCGCGGAGCCTCAGATATCCAAGAGGGCCCAGGGGTATGGGTTCCCCGGTGTCACGATAGACGGCTTGGACCCGTTGACGGTCTACCAGGCGGCGAAAACAGCGGTGGACCGGGCCCGGTCGGGAGATGGACCCACGCTTGTGGAGGCCACCACGATCCGCATGATGCCCCATTCCAGTTCCGACGACCATCTACGCTACCGGACCCAGGAAGAATTAGATGCGGAGCGACTGCTTGACCCACTGCCGCGCTTCAGGGATCTTCTGATCTCCACCGGCCTCCTGAACGAGGAATCAGACCAGACGCTGCGGGACTCAGTGGACCAAGAGGTTGAAACGGCGATCGGTTACGCTGACGCCGCAGCGCCGCCCGACCCAGCGACTGCCCTTGACCGAGTCTACGCGCCGTAGGGCGGCCCCATGGTTGAGAAACGCTTGATCGAAGCCGTTCGCGAGGGTCTCCGCGAGGAGTTGGCGGCCGACCCCGACGTTTTCCTCATCGGCCAGGACATAGGAATAAACGGCGGTGTGTTCCGGGTCACCGAAGGCCTGCTGGAGGAGTTCGGTCCCCGCCGGGTCATCGACTCCCCGCTGGCCGAATCGGGCATGGTCGGCGTGGCCATCGGTGCGGCCATGAATGGGTTGCGTCCGGTGGTGGAGATACAGTTCGCCGACTTCATATTCCCGGCGTTCAACCAGTTGGTGAGCGAGGCGGCGCGGATGTATTACCGCACCAACGGGGAATTCGCGGTACCCTTGGTGATCCGCGCGCCGTACGGAGGGGGAGTTAGGGGCGGCCTGTACCACTCCCAGAGCGTCGAGGCGTATTTCGCCCACGTGCCCGGCCTGAAGGTGGTCGTGCCTTCCAGTCCCCACGACGCCAAGGGCCTCTTGAAAGCCGCCATCCGTGACGATAATCCGGTGCTGTTCTTCGAGCATAAACTCGCCTACAACACGGTGCGGGGCGAGGTGCCAGACGGCGATTACACGGTGCCTATCGGGGAGGCCGTCGTGCGGCGGGAAGGGCGGCAACTGTCCCTGATCTCCTACGGACTCTCGGTGCACCACTGCCTGGAGGCGGCGGAGACCTTATCGGCGGAGGGGATAGACTGTGAGGTGGTGGACCTGCGCACGGTGAGTCCCTTGGACACCGTTACCCTGCTGGATTCAGTGAAGAAGACCGGCCGCGCTTGCATCGTCCACGAGGACAACCTGACCGGGGGCGTGGGCGCTGAAGTGGCGGCCATCATCGCCAAAGACGCTTTTGAATATCTGGACGCCCCGGTGCAGCGGGTGGCCGCGCCGGACGTTCCGTCCTTTCCGTACAGCCCAACCCTGGAAGACGCACTCCTGCCCGGCCCATCGGACATCATCCGTGCGGCGCGCGAATTGGCCGCTTACTAGAAACGGACCGCCCGGCCGGCCAAAAGCGCCGGTTAATCAATGTCAAAGAGCGGTCAGGTTAGCCACACCAAAGAACACTTTATGAGAACCGCGACCGGCAGCCAACCGATCCGCACGATAAATTCCAGTTCATTGGCTGTGTATACCATTCCGCCGCAAAATAGCAACACCATGACCCTACCGTCGCACCCCACGGGGGCGCGGTTAAGTTCCGGAAGGGTCACGATGCCGGAGCCAACGGGTCCAGTTATGTAAAATTGGGGTTTACGGCAGGCCGCTACCGGATTGGTAGTGGATGGTCCAGGAAAGAAAGCCGCCGCCATCCCAGTAGTCTACCGACACGGCATTTGCATCCAACCATCGGTAAGGTAAAATGGGGTGCGAAAAAGGGAGTTTTCAGGGACCAGGAGGAGGATCCATATGACTACGCCATCATATGAAGAACTTGAATCGTTCCGAGCCTTTGAGCAATCTGGGTGGAACACCACGGCCGCTAAGTACGACGAGTTTTTTGGTGGCGTCACACCAGTTTTTTGTGAGGCACTACTTGATGCAGCGGGAGTAAATTCGGATATGCGGGTTCTCGACATCGCCACGGGTCCAGGATACGTTGCCGGCGCTGCTGCGAACCGCGGCGCCGATGCGCTAGGCATAGACTTCGCGGCCAATATGGTGGCCGAGGCCCGGAAGCTAAACCCCAAAGTCGCATTCCAGGAAGGGGACGCTGAAGATTTAGCGTTTCCAGACGCTAGTTTTGATGCGGTGGTTATTAGTTTCGGAATGCTGCACTTCTCACGGCCAGAAGCCGTGCTGGCCGAAGTGCTCCGTGTCCTGCAACCGGGAGGAAGTATTGCCTTTACGGTATGGGGCAAACCTCAAGGAGGCGCGGCGGGTTTAGGCATACTGCTCAGAGCAATTGAGACCCATGGATCAATGGATGTGGGCCTACCACCAGGCCCTCCTCTGTTCCGCTTCAGCGACCACAACGAATCCCGTAAAACACTGCTTGATGCGGGATTCGTTGATCCTCTGATTACGGACCTGCCACATACATGGGAACTTTCCAGTTATGACGTCCTGATCGACAGCTTCCGCGAGGCTGGGGTGCGCGCCGGAGAGCTTCTTCGTTCTCAAAACCAGGAGGCGCTAGAACGCATCGTTGGGTTTGTCCGCGATGAACTCAAGTCTTACGACCGAGAGGGTATCATCGGTGTTCCCATGGGGGCGGTACTTGCTTCCGCCAATAAGCCAACGTAAATTATTCGATTGGCTTTTTAGTAGTGAATCGCCCGGCCCACTCCGCCGCCGGCGGCGATGGCGTCGCCGTTGATGGAGATGGACTTGGGGGAGGCTAGAAAGGCTATCACGTAGGCCACTTCACGGGCATCGACGATGTGGTGGATGGAGTTTCCCTCTGCCATCTGGCGCTCCGCCTCCTCGACGGTGATGCCTTGAGTCTTGGCCCGTTCTTCCAGCATCGCCGGGATCCGTTCCGTGTAGGTCATACCCGGATGCACGGTGGTCACGTTGATGCCCTGGGGGCCCAGCTCATCGGCCAGGTTCTTGCTGAGGGCGGACACGGACACGTTGCGCATGCTGCCGATGGCGTAACCGGCCTGGCGGGCAGCCATCCCGCTGAGGTTGATGATCCGGCCCCAACCCTGGTCGATCATATAGGGAGCGACGGCCTGGGCGCAGCGCAGATAACCCATTACCTTCACGTTCATATCGCCCCAGAAATCTTCTTCAGTGATCTCGCTCAACTTGGGGGTGTAGGCGCCGCCGACCCGGGCGGCTGAATTTACCAGGACGTCGATACGGCCCAGCTTCTCCGCGGCCTCTTTGACCATCGCCTTCACCGACTCTGGGTCTCCGGTGTCAGCCACGATGGTGATGAAGCTCGCGCCGGTCTCCTCGGCCAATTCCCGGGCGGTTTCCTCCAGGGCCTCTTGCCCTCTGGCCACTAAGGCGACGCTCATTCCCTCCAGCCCGAATTCCCGGCCCACCGCCTTGCCGATTCCCCGGCTCCCGCCGGTGATTATCGCTGTTTTTCCCTTCAGTTCCAGGTCCATGAAGATGCTCCTAGTCCGATTAAACTCTGGTTTTGGGGTGCAGTTTAGGCGTGAAATCCGTGCTAATCAAGGCCTGACGGAGATCAAGGCTATTCTAACAATGCACACACTAAATAATTTCGCGGTTAAACTGATTGACACTCGCAGCGTGGCTTGGCTGCTCAAAGCTGCCTGATCGGGTGGTCTTGTTTGTTTTCTGCGGTTATCCGAATCATTCGACCTTTCCGATGTAGGTGTAGAATACCGGCAATCGCCACAATCGGAATTCGGTGATCTGCATGGTAAGCCAGTCTGCAAAGATATTGGTCGGGCGCCAGCGGGAGATGGCCGAGTTGAATGCTGCTCTGGACTGCGCGATGGCGGGCCATGGCCGGTTGGTAATGTTGGCGGGAGAGCCTGGAATAGGCAAGACACGTATTGCCCAAGAACTGGCCGGTCTGGCTGAACAACGTGGTGCCCGGGTCCTCTGGGGTTGGTGTTACGAGCAAGAGGGAGCACCTCCCTATTGGCCGTGGGTCCAGCCCGTTCGCTCTTACATCAGCGCGACGGAACCTGACCGGTTGCGCGCCGAGATGGGACCAGGAGCAGCCGACATCGCGGAGGTTATCCCGGAGGTGCGGGGGAAATTGCCTGACCTGGAGCCGCCGCCGGCGCTGGACCCCAATCAAGCCAGATTTCGCCTCTTCGACTCCTTTGCCACTCTGTTCAAGAACGCTGCCGAGTCGCAACCATTGATGCTGGTGTTGGACGACCTGCACTGGGCCGACAAACCCTCCCTCTTGCTGCTCGAGTTTTTGGCCCGGCAGATATCGGAAAGCAGCCTGTTGATAGTGGGCACCTACCGCGATGCTGAGGTCTCCCCCGATCATCCTCTCTTTGGGACGTTGGCCCAATTGTCCCGTGACCAATCGTTCCGCCGGCAGGTACTGACTGGTCTACCTCCCGCGGATGTTGGTGAGTTCATCCTGACAACCAGCGGCGCCAATGCCTCCCAAGAACTGATCGAGACCTTATACGCCGACACCGAGGGAAACCCCTTCTTCATGAATGAAGTGATCCGGTTGCTCGTCGATCGAGGCGAGTTGGGAAACGCTTCGGTTGGCGGCGGAGCACCGGCGCTGGCGGTGCCGCAGGGCGTTTTGGAAGTCATCGGGCAGCGGTTGAACCGCTTGTCCAAGGAGTGCAACGACCTGTTGACGACGGCGGCAGTGATCGGACGCCAATTCGACTTCAATCTGTTGGGAATCCTATCTGAAGGGGCCACTGAGTTGGAGCTGGTTGAATTGGTGGAGGAAGCGTTGCAGGCGCAGATAATCCAAGGACTACCCGAAGCCGGGGACCGCTACCAGTTCAGCCACGCCCTTGTGCAACAAACGTTGCTGGAGCGGCTCTCCACCCGCCGACGGGTGCGGCTCCACGCAAAGGTCGGTGAGGCACTGGAGACGCTGTACGGAGAGCATGGGGGAGACCATGCCGCTGAGTTGGCCTACCACTTCGCGGAGGCCGAACCGGTGGCAGGACCGGATAAGCTGGTGAAATACACCATGCTGGCCGGGGAACGGGCGCTTGAGGCCTATGCTCACGAAGAGGCTCTGGGACATTTTCAGCGAGGACTGATCGCCAAGGGCCTGGAGGAGGAGGGCGCGATGCCGGTGCCCGACGCCGAAGCGGCGGCCCTCCTGTTCGGCCTTGGCCGGGCACAGGCAGCTACGCTCGGTAGGCAACAGCTAGATGTAGCGTTTGCTAGCCTGAATCGAGCGTTCGATTTCTACGCCGAGACGAATGATGTAGGCGGCGCGATAGGCGTTGCGGAGTATCCCATGCTGTCCTTGCCGGGCTACCGAAGCGGCGGGGATCTTGTGGCCCGCGCTTTGCAACCCTTACCTAAAGATTCTCCGGAAGCCGGCCGCCTGTTGTCTAGGCATGTTCTAGTCAAGGGATTGGAGGAAGGGGACTACCAGGGCGCCATGGAGGCATTCGATAGCGCTGCGGCCATCGCCCTGCGTACCGGAGACGTCGCGCTCGAGATGCGGACCTTGGCCCAAATCTGCATCTGGCTCTTCGGTCACTCGAAGATTGCGGAGGCCATCGAAGCAGGTAAAGACCTTCACGCAATGCTTGGTGCCTCCATGCTCAACATCTCCTATGAGGAGTTCATGGAAAGGCTTGATAACGACGATGAGGAAGCCAAGGACATTCGACAGGGGTGTAAAATTAGTAATTACGGAATGTCAGGTGGTATGGGGCCCGACTCATTCGTTGAGTACGCCCGCGGCTTCGGCGTGGACATCTCACTTGAGCGCGCTCGTGAACTACATCAAGGTTTCCGAGTCATGTGGCCAGAGATGATCGAATACTTTGCATGGTGTTCAAGACTCTCCGAGTCTCAAGATGTAGAGCTTGGCATCAACCAGTACGAGCTTTTCGTCTCGGGCCTAATCAGAGGCAACGTCGGGTACACGCAGACTTGCAACACAGGCTTTCAGAACCTGGCTGCGATGGGAGCTAAGAAATCACTCTTTGATGTTGCCGAGGCCTGCTATGTCAAGAAGGACTCGCCATTGTACGGGTGCAGACCATGGATGTTCGCTCATGATGAGATCGGGATGGAGATTCCCTACGACGGCACCAATATTGGTCGGGCGCGTGCGAGCCGCGCCATGAAGGAGCTAGGCAAGGTCATGGTCGCATCTATGGAGCGTTTTGTGCCAGATGTTCCAATAGGGGCGGACGGCGCTATGAGCTTCCGTTGGTTGAAATCGGCAAAACCAGTCTACCGGGAAATCAATGGAGAGAAGACACTTGTGCCTTGTGTTAAAGAAGGCAAAGACTGGATCGAGGATTTCAGCAGAGACGCCGGAGAGGAGTTAGCAGCGTGAGCAGCAAAGCAGCAAGACGGCGCGCAGATAAAAAGGCGCGCGACCACAGACGACAGATTCACCAGGAGCTCAAGAAGGATTGGACGTGCGTTTGCGGCGATAAGATGGAAGGACAGTTCCCCATCTGTTTGTGCGGGCGGCTCAGACCTGGAGTAGAGCTTTGATCCTCTGTTTAGACCCTGGCGTCCGCGCCGCCGGCTGCGCCCTCTTCGAGAACGGCGAGCTCACGACCGCGTGGCTTGCCCGAGGCAAGAACTGGGTAGAAACTGCAGAAGACGTGAGCAGGCA
>JADFNR010000174.1 GCA_022563275.1 Chloroflexota bacterium
GCCCGGAGCAGGGCCATGAAGAACGACTGGAACGCCTCATCGCCCTGGCGCTTGGCGGCTAAGCCGGACATGTGGGCCAGGAACGTTTTGTCGGTGCCGTCTATAACCTCTGGCAGCTCCCAAAGTTTGACATTGCCGTCGTTGTTGTCGCTGTTGACCTGGGCCAGAGAGAACGGTTTCCAGTCAACCTTGATCGTCTCTCCGGTGGCATCTTCTACTTTCGACAGCCACACGGCTGCGTTGTAGACGAAGGGTCAACGGAAATCGTAAAAGGTGGTGAATTGGGCATCGGCCATAGTTTTACCTCCCAAGAATCGCTGGTTCGCGCGCCTGCGCCCACCCATATGGGCCACTCGCGCGATGGGCCTGTGCGTACGATTGATGTACGTTTGGATTGTATCCACAGGCCCACACGTTGTCAAAGCATGGCGGGCAGTTTATTTGGGGGTTTCAATCGGTGGCAACAGGCCCGTCTGTATGCCTGGAATGCCAGCCCGCCATGCTATAATCTCGACTCCGGTTCTCGCTCGTAAAGGAGGCCCTCCCACGCCTGAATCCCGGCCTGATTCGCCCCCTTCCCGCATCTCGTTGGACCGAGTCGCCGGCGGCGTCAACGGAGGCCAGTTGGCGGTATTCAACTCCCTGCGCCGGCGTGCCACTGGCGAAGGTCTTCCGGTCTACCTGGTGGGCGGCCCGGTGCGCGACGCGGTCCTGGACGTTCCGGCGAATGACCTGGATTTCGTCTTGACCGGCGATGCTCCGGCCCTGGCGGCGGACCTGGCCGAAGAACTTGGCGGCCAGGTCACGGTGCATCCCAGGTTCGGCACCGCCACCGTGGAGGTCGAAGGCGACCGTGTCGATATCGTTACCGCCCGTAGCGAGGTGTATCCCTTTCCGGGGTCTCTCCCTGAAGTTTCGGCCGGCACCCTTGAGGACGATCTGGCCCGGCGTGATTTCTCCATAAACGCCATGGCGTTGCCGCTCTCCGGGGATTCCCCCGATGTCATCGACCCCCACGGCGGCCTGCAGGACCTGGTTAACAGGTCGGTTGCCACCCTGCATCCGGGCAGCTTTATCGACGACCCGACCCGGATGTTGCGGGCTGTTCGCTACGAGCAGAGGCTGGGCTTCCAGATCTCCGAAAGCACGTTGTCGGAGCTGAAGA
This sequence comes from Chloroflexota bacterium, assembly GCA_022563275.1. Next base: position 1,166 of record JADFNR010000174.1, read on the forward strand.
AAACCCTTGACGAGGGGCACGCGGATGCAGTCTCCGGAGACCGGTGGCGGCAGGAATTTCAAAAGATATTCCATGAAGACCGGGCGGTTGAGATGCTGCTTCGGGCCATCGAGCTGGGGGCGCTGTCGGCGGTCCATCCCGCGTTATCCGACGGCCAGGGGCTGACCAAGTTGGCCGGTGTGGGCGGATTGGGTCCAAGCGACTATCTGGCCGCGCTGGCGGCGTCATTGACCGCCGCCGACGGGGCTGGGTTGAGCCGCCGGCTGAACCTGCCCTCCGATTGGGCGCGGGTGGTCCGTGATACCATTGTGTTGAGAGAAACGGCGCCCGCGATCTCTGGACCGTCGCTTAGAATTTCCGCCGTCTGCGGCTTACTGGACGGCCTGGACCCCGACGCCATCGCGGCGTCGGCCCGTCTCTCCCAAGACCCTTTGGTTGTGGCACGGCTGCGCCAGTACCTGGATGAATGGCGGCTGGTTAGTCCGGCGTTAACCGGCGATGACCTGCTGGCGATGGGCGTCTCCCGTGGCCCCAAGATCGGTGAGGTTTTGCGGGAACTGAACTCAGCGAAACTTGACGGCCTGGCCGGCACCGAAGAAGAAGAGCGGGCCCTGGTGAATCAGATTATCTCGCGAGGGAGTTGATCTCCGCATAATGGCAGAACAACAAGGCGTCCCCGAGAACCTGGAATTACCCGAAAGCGACCTGGAGTCCTGCGTCATCTGCGGCGACGCCCTGGACGGCATCCAAGAGACATCTTGTCAGATGTGCGGCGGAAAGTTCCACCAACCTTGGAGCCAGGACAGCGACGTGCCCCGATGCGGCCGGATCGGCAGCCACGAGGACGCGCTGGCCATCGTATTTCTCTGCGATGACTGCTTCTACGGACGCCGCCCCTAGCAACCACCGGCTTCCCAATCCAAAAAAGCTATCAGTCCCGATTCAATCGGGACTGATAGCTGTCAGCCAGCCCCCAAGGAGAACACGGCCATGCATGCAGTCTATATCGAAGCCCACGGCGGCCCCGAAGTCCTGACCTACGGTGAGCGCCCGGAGCCCCAGGTGCAGGCGGGCGAGGTCAAGATAAGGGTTAAGGCCACGGCCCTCAACCGCCTGGACCTCTACACCAGGGACGGCGGCCGGGGACTGGAGCGGGAATTTCCCCCGCCCTTGATCCTGGGCGGAGACTGCGCCGGCGAGATAGTGGAGTGCGGCGACGATGTGGCCGAATTCAAACCCGGTGACCGGGTGGTGGTGAACCCCCGCCTGAGTTGCATGCAGTGCGCGCCGTGCCTGGCGGGACAGGACGACCTGTGCCGCCGCTCCCGCTTCCTGGGCAGCGCCATCGACGGCAGCTACGCGGAGTTCGTATCCCTCCCGGCGGCTAACGTCCACCTGCTGGCGGACAGCGTGTCTTTTGAACAAGCCGCGGCGGCCCCCACCACCTATCTGCCGGTGTGGAACATGCTGGTGCGGCGGCTGCAACTGAAGTCGTGGCAGACCGTTCTGGTGCTCTCCGCCTCCGCCGGCGTCGGCACCGCCGCCATACAGGTGGCCAAGGACGTCATCGGCGCCAAAGTTATCGCCACCACCAGCAGCCCCGAGAAAGCAGCCAAGGCCACGGCATTGGGCGCCGACGTGGTGATCAACTACAAAGAGGAAGACATCCGGGACCGGGTGCGTGAGATCACGGGAGGGGCGGGCGTCGACTGTGTGGTCGACCACGTGGGGGCCGACTTCTTCGCCCAAGCCTTCGCCTCGCTGCGGACCGGCGGCCGCTACGGCATCTGCGGGGCAACCACCGGATTGCGCACGGAGTTGCATCTGGGCCAGTTGTTCAGCCAGCAGAAAGAGATCTACGGCGTGTACATGGGCACGAAAGAGGACATGCGGGAGGTCGTGGAGATGCTGAACCGGGGAGCGGTCAGGCCGGTGGTCGACCGGACCTTCCCGTTGTCCGAAGCCGCCGCCGCCCACAAGTACATGGACGAGACCAATTTCTTTGGCAAATTGATACTTACGCAGGAATAGCGGTCAGCTGACAGCTATCAGCCGTCAGCTTTTTTCCTGAGCCTTTGGCCGTGGAACAGGTATTGCTGGGCGTAGCCGCCGTAGCGGCCGAAGTGTTCTTGGGCCCATTCCAGCAGGACCCGGTCGGGCGGGGTCTTTTGGCCGGGGAAGTACCATTCCGCCAATGCCCGGCGGATCCAGACGTCGATCGGGAACGCTTCCAGTTTGTCCAGGGAGAATATGGCGATACAGTCGGCTATCTTCGAGCCGATGCCTTTGATCTCCATCAATGCCGCCTTGGCCTCCGGATACGGCAGGCGCACCAAGGCCGCCAAGTCCAACCTTCCTTCCAAGACAGCCATCGACGCTTGGGCCACGTAAGGCGCCCGGAACCCCAGTCCCAGCCGCCTTAATTCGCCTTCACCAGCCTCGGCCAGGTCGGCGGGGCTGGGAAAGGTGTGGCGAGTCTGCCCGTTCAGGGAAAGAGGGTCGCCGAACTCGTCCGACATGCGCTCCATGAGTTGGTGGATGCGGGCGATGTTGTTGTTGGCGGAGCAGATGAAGGCCACCAGACATTCCCAGGGCTCGGTGCGCAATATCCGAAGGCCAGGATATTTGTTGACCATTTCCGCCACCCGCGCGTCACGGCTGATGTCCAA
>JADFNR010000004.1 GCA_022563275.1 Chloroflexota bacterium
CGCCCATGATGAAGTCCGCCCCGGCGTTCATGGCTTGTTCTTGGACCGCGGGCCCTAATTCCGCCCCGGATATGCCCTCCGGGAAGCCGGGGAAGTTCTCGATCTTCTCGATGTTGATGATGGACGCTCCGCCCATCATCCGTTCCACGATGCCCGTGCGCAGCCCGTAGCGGGCGGCGTACATGCCGGCGGTCATGCCCGCCACGCCTCCGCCGACGATCAATACGTCGTAATTATCGGCCAAAAAGGGCACCTCCAAGGGTGGGATAACCGACCAGAAACCCGAAAACTTCAACTGACGGACAGTCACGGGACAGGCGTGCAAATCGATGGCCGGACTCGCTGGCCTAATGATAGGTTGGCGTCTATTTCGTGTCAACGTTACCGGATGCCGTTGTTTGCCCGGTTGCGGCTGCCCAGGCGCGCCCATAGAATTAGGGCCGTCAGCCCATCCAGCATTCAAGCGGTTGACCGGGAGCGTACCCATGCCTGGCGATAACCAGACTGGCATATATGAAGTCCACACCGAATCCAACGTCATGGTCTCCATGCGGGATGGCGTGCGGCTGGCATGCGACGTCTACCGGCCGGCCAAGACTGGGGTGCCGTTGGACGGTGCCTTTCCCGTGTTGCTCCAGCGCACGCCCTACAGCAAGACCAGGGAAGACTTGGTGCTGGAAGCGATGTTCTTCACCTCCCACGGGTATGTCACGGTGCTTCAGGACTGCCGGGGACGCTACGGATCGGAGGGCGGGTTCACCAAGTACACGGCAGAGGGAGAAGATGGCTACGACACCATGGAATGGTTGGCCAAACAGCCCTGGCACGGCGGCAAGGTCGGCACCTACGGGCTCTCCTACGCGGCCCATACCCAGGCGGCGGCGGCCTGTTTGGACCCACCTAATCTGGGCTGCATGTGGCTGGACTCGGGCGGGTTCTCCAATGCCTTTCTCAACGCCTGCCGCAACGGCGGGGCCTTCGAGTTGCGCCAATTGACCTGGGCGTACAAAGAGGCCGTTGAGAGCCGGGAGGCCAACGCAAATCCCAACACCGTCAAGGCGGCGATCGAGTCGCAGAATATCTTTGATTGGTTCAAACGGCTGCCCTGGAAGAAGGGGCACTCGCCATTGCAGTGGACCCCCGACTACGAAGACTACCTGTTGGACATCTGGAACCGGGAGAACTTCGACGACTACTGGCGGCAGGTAGGGCTCTGCGCTGAGGCGTATTATGACGAGTTTTCCGATGTGCCCCAGGTGCACATGAGCGCCTGGTACGACCCATATTCCAGGACGGCCACCGATAATTTCGTGGCCCTCTCCGGTTCCAAGAAAGGCCCCGTTACCCTGCTGATGGGGCCCTGGACCCACGGTGCGCGCTCGGTGACCTATTCCGGCGACATCGACCTGGGCCAATCGGCCATGATCGGAACCAGCGGAGGAAACAACTGGGACAACCACGGGGACGACAACTCGGCGGAGGATTTCAACCACCTGCGGCTGCGGTTCTTCGACCGCTGGCTCAAGGGCGAGGACAACGGTTGGGAAGCGGAAGCCCCGGTTAAGCTGTTCGTCATGGGCGGCGGCTCGGGGCGCAAGAACCCCCAGCAGCGCCTGGACCACGGCGGACGGTGGCGCGGCGAGAACGAATGGCCCCTGGCCCGCGCCATGAACACGCCCTTTTACCTGCAAGCGGGCGGCGGGCTCTCCACGCTGCCTCCCCAGGGCTCCCACGCAGCAACCACTTATTTATTCGACCCTAGCCACCCGGTGCCCACGGTCGGGGGCAACATATCGTCGGGACAACCGGTGATGGCAGCAGGCGGTTTCGACCAACGGGAGTCGGAAGAGTTCTTCGGGTCCGAAAAACCCTACCTGCCGCTGGCTTCCCGGCCGGATGTGCTGGTGTTCCAGACCGCGCCGTTGGTGGAGGACGTGGAGATCACCGGCCCGGTTTCGGTCCATCTTTGGATCTCCTCCAGCGCCGTGGATACCGACTTCACCGCCAAGCTGATCGACGTCTACCCGCCGTCGGCCGACTACCCGGAGGGATACGCCCTGAATCTAACCGACGGCATATTGCGCGTGAAATTCAGGAACTCATGGGAGCGCACGGAATTGATGGAACCCGGAGAGGTCTACAGGGTGGAGCTGGGATTGCTGCCCATGTCCAATCTTTTTGTCGCGGGGCACCGGGTCCGGCTGGATATATCATCCAGCAACTTCCCCAGGTTCGATGTGAACGGGAACACCGGGGAGAACCCTGGAACGTCGGCGGTGAGAATGACTGCCCTGAACAGCGTCTATCACGACGAGAGCAGGCTTTCCCACGTCCTGCTGCCGGTTATTCCAGTTTTTTGATCGAATCCCGCCTCCCAAACTGTCATTCCGAGGTCCCGGCCAGTCGGGAAGGAATCTCGTTTCGCGGTGCAGCCTGGTTTGACCAAAGGAACGAGACCCATCGCTGTTCTCGGGGTGACAACAAGATGGGCTGCCTCAAAGATTTTGTGGGGAGATGAAAAGTCCATTCTCCCGCGCCGGGAGAAGGTTGGGAAGAACGCGTTTCTTTTCGGGGCGCAACCCCTTAGGAGGGCGCGCTTGCCTCAGGATCAGCGGCTGTTGATCAGGGTCGCCAGATAATACTCTGAGTTAAGCTCAAGGGTACTCTGGAACTTCAGACCGCTGTCAAGCGCGATCTGACGCAACTCGTCTGTAGCGATCCGCACTTCTTGAGGCGGTCCGGACTCGGTTTCTCTCTTCTGCCACTCGATGATGAAACACCAGCCGCCCGGCCGCAACATCTCTTTGGCGGCCGTGAGGAAACGCACCCGGTCGCTTGGGTGATGGAGGGTAACCGCGATGAATATGCCGTCCATGCTGGCCGGGGCCACCGGAAACTCGTACTCGTCGCATTTCAAGACTTCCACATTGCCCATCCGGGCCTCGTCCAACCTCTCCTGACACGCCGCAATCATCTCGTCGGAGGTATCCAGGGCAACGACCTTGCCATTGATCAAGTATTTGGCCAATGGCAGTGTGAAATATCCGGGTCCGCAGCCGATATCGGCGATGGTGTCCCTGGGGTTGATGGGACAGTGGCTCAAGATACGGAACGGGTCCAAGGTCTCCACCCGTTCGGGCCGCAGCATCCGCTCTATGGAGTTGGGCATGTCCGGGTGATCGTGGTCTGATTCTGTCGACATATATGCGTGAAACTCCTAGGTGTGCGGTTACTTTACATGACTGGATTGATCGCCGCAAATAGTCTGACCACACTCCGTTGACACCCCCGAAACCCCATCGTACACTACCCGCAGAATCCCGCCACCCACGGTTTTCACTGGGCGTGAGCCGTTCGTGAATCGCCACGCCCTCTAGCAGACATAACCTGTTGGAATCCCACCGGTTTTCCCGTTAATCAACCGCCGCTCAGGAGATATCCATGTCCCTCTTGTCCCAGGAAGACCCCGCTGTAGCCCGCGCCTTGGAGTTGGAAGACCAACGCCAACGGGACTGCATCGTCCTGATCGCCTCGGAGAACTACGCCAGCAAGGCCGTCCTTGAGACCGGCTCCAGCGTCATAAGCAATAAATACGCCGAGGGATATCCGGGCAGGCGCTACTACGGTGGATGCGAGAATGCGGACATTGTTGAAAGTCTGGCCATCGACCGGGTCAAGGAGCTATTTGGCGCCCAGCACGCCAACGTTCAGCCCCATAGCGGCGCTCAGGCCAACATGGCGGCCTACTTCGCCGTCCTTGAGTTGGGCGACACGGTCATGGGGATGCAATTGGACCACGGCGGCCACCTGACCCACGGCGCAAACGTTAATTTCTCAGGCAAGAGCTACAACTTTGTGCCCTACGGTCTGGACAAAGACACCGAAACCATCGACTACGATGAGGTTGAACGCCTGGCCAAGGAACACCGGCCCAAGCTGATCGTGGCTGGTTGCAGCGCCTATCCCCGCGTCCTGGATTTCGCCCGCTTCCGGGCCATCGCCGACAGCGTGGACGCCCTGCTGATGGTGGACATGGCCCACATCGCCGGGTTGATCGCCGGCGGGGCCCACCCTTCGCCCTTTCCCCACGCCCAGATCGTCACTTCGACCACCCAGAAGAGCCTACGCGGCCCCAGAGGCGGTTTCATCCTCTGCGATGAAGACTTGGCCCGGAAGGTGGACTTCGCCGTGTTCCCGTTCACCCAGGGAGGGCCGCTGATGCAAGCCATCGCCGGCAAGGCGGTCTGCTTCGGCCAGGCGCTCAAGCCCGAGTTCTCCCGGTACGCCCATCAGGTGGTGGCCAACTGCAAGGTCTTGGCGGCGGAACTCTCGGAGGCCGGCATGAGGCTGGTTTCGGGAGGCACCGACAACCACATGGTACTGGTGGACGTGACCCCTCTGGGCATCACCGGCCAGCAGGCCGAGCGAGCCCTCGAGTCGGCGGGAATCATCGCCAACAAGAACGCCATACCCTTCGACCCACAGCCGCCCCGGGTGACCAGCGGCCTGCGCCTGGGCACTCCGGCGATAACCAGCCGGGGCATGGCGGAAGCGGAGGTTAAGCAGGTGGCGGCCATGCTCACCAAGGTGCTGGCCGACGTGGAAGACAAGGAAGCCCACGCTAAGGTGTCGGCCGAGGTCAAGAAACTGACCTCCCGTTTCTCGGTGCCAGGCATAGATAACTGATGGGCAACCGGTTGAGCCAGGCAAGGCCCGATGCTATAATCACAACGACTGCGTGATTCCGCGTGAAATCCTGAAATCCGCAGTACATCTGTGTGTAATCTTCCAAGGGGTAACGTTTGCGCCATTACGAACTTTTAGTTGTACTTAGTCCGATGCTGAACCAGGACGAGGTCTCCGAGACCTGGGACAAGATCAAGGGGTTTATCACCACCCGGGACGCCGAGATCAGCCACGAAGAGCAGTGGGGGACCCGCCGCTTGGCCTACCCCATCCGCAAAGGCCAGCACCGGTTCCTGGAGGGCAGCTATCACCTGACCCGGTTCGCCACCGAAAAGGCCTTCAACCGCGAGTTGGAGAACTTCCTGAAAGTAGACGACGAGGTGCTCCGCTCCCTGGTAACCGTGACCCTGCCGGAAGAAGAACTTGCTGCCCAGGCGGCCGCGGCGGCCCGGGCTATTCGGACTCCCCCTCCCCCCAGGCCTGCTCCCGCGACGCCCGACGGCGCACCGGTTCCTGCAGCCACTGCTGAGGGAGAAGCTCCCGCTGCCGCCGCTCCCGCTGAAGGAGAGGCCACGGCGGCTGCTGCCGAGCCTGAAACTCCTGAAGCGGAAACTCCTGTTGCCGAAGAGGCTCCGGAGACACCGGTCGAACCGGCCGAAGAAGAGGCGCCGGTGGAAGAGGCCGAACCGGAACCGGCAACTGAAACATCAGAAGAACCAGAACCTGAAGCATCTGAAGAAACGGAAGAGCCGGAGCCGGAACCTGAAGAAGAGAGTGAGCCTGCCGCCGAAAGCGGCGACAGTCCTGAAGAGGAGCCAGAAGAACCGGCCAGCGAGCCGGACGAAAGCGAGGAGTAGAAGGGAGGAAGACGTGAACAAGATCATTGTCATCGGGCATCTGGGAAGGGACCCTGAGATGCGTTATACGCCCAATGGTCAAGCGGTAACCTCGTTCAGCGTGGCATCCAGCCGCCGGTACACCAACAGTGCGGGAGAACAGAAGGAAGAAACAGAATGGTTCAATGTTAGCGCCTGGGGAAAGCTGGGCGAAACGTGCAACCAATACCTGACCAAAGGCCAGCAGGTCTACATCGAAGGCCGGATGAGCAGCCGCGTCTATGAGGGGCGCGACGGCCAGACCCGGGTCTCCATCGACGTGTTTCTGAACGATGTCCAGTTTCTGGGCGGCAAGGGCGGAGATGGAGGCGGAGCGCCTGCTTCGGAACCCTATGAGCCGGGCGTAGGCGTCACGGCCGATGAAGGCCCTGACAACGATCCGGTAGACGACCTGCCATTTTAATCCCGGCGGATTTGATCTCGCCGGCAAAACCAAAAGGACTTGAACTAGAATGACCACTGAAGCCCCTAGAGGAACAGGCGGACCGCCACCCAGATATGGCGGTGGAGGCGGCGGCGGAGGCCGGCCAGGCGGAAGACCCGGTGGTCCGGGCGGACGCCCCCGGGGCCGATTCGTGCGCCGGCGCAAAGTGTGCGCCTTCTGTGTCGAAAAAGTTACCCACATCGATTACAAAGAGATCGATAAGATTCGGCGTTTTGTTTCAGAACGGGCCAAGATTGAACCCCGCCGCCGTACCGGCGTCTGCGCCAAACACCAGCGCGCCCTTCGGACTGCTATCCAGCGGGCCCGGCAGATCGCGTTGGTGCCATTTGTGGCCTACCATGCCTACTCAGGCGGTATCCGCCGCTGAGCGGGCCCGGCCAGCAACAAGCTATGTTTCCCACCCAGCGGCGCAGGAGTCACGCCACGCCGCGGACCGCCTCCCCATTTCCACCCCAGGCCGGTCGAGGTTAGACAATGCCATTTCCTTGGCTCCGAAGGTTCGGCGCTGCAAATAAGGGCCGCGGCCGCCGCCGCCGCGAGAGGCGGGCACAGCAGCGAGACCATGGAGAACCCAGCGCCCCGCAGGAAGTTCCCCAGATTGCCGCCGAACACCGGCAGCAAAGGATCGGTTTCGGGATCGGCGCCGCACTGGTTTTCACCATCGTGGCAGTGGTCGCCTTCGGTTACTACCAGGAGTTCTACAAACCCCCCAGAATCTGGGCCGGTTCGGTTAATAACGTCGAATTTTCCATGGGTGACCTTGTGGAACGCATCCGCGTTCTCCAGGGCGTTAGCCGGTACCAGGGTGGACTGGTGAACCTGAGCACCGTCCCATTTGAGTACCTTCAGAACTTGATCAACGCCGAGATCCTGCGTCAGCAGTCCCCTTCCTTGGGTATCAGCATCAGTGATGACGACATTGAACAGGAACTACGCCGGCAATTCGTCCCCACGGCGGACCCAGGACAGGAGACCGACCCTGGGCAATTGGAGCGGGAATTCAAAGACAGCTATGTGCGTTATCTGACGGCCACCGGACTGTCGGACGGAGATTTCCGGGTCATCGTGGAAGAACAGCTTGCTCAGCGGGCACTGGCGGGCCTATTGTCCCAAGCCATTGAAGAGAAGCAACCGCACGTGGAGATCCAATGGATACAACTTCCGCTGGATGGGGAGATCCTGATCGGCGATGTGGTCCAGCGGTTGAAGAATGAAGATTTCACCAGGATCGCCCAGGAACTGAACCCCGCCAACCAATTCGCGGACCCCAGCGGTTATGTTGGATGGGTGCCAAAGGGCGCTTTTCCTGAACTCGACGACTACATCTTCGGCAGCGACGAGGATGGGATCCAAGCCCAAGCGCCCGGTTCGGTCAGTGAACCCATCTTCACCAATGAAGCTTACTACTTGGTCAAAACGGTCTCCCCCGCCGAAGAACGTGATCTGACCAACATCATGGGCTCGCAGCTGCTCCGGAAAACGGTGGAGAAATGGCAGCGTGATGCACTGGTGTCGGGGACCGAACAAGGATTCGTGCGGATGAACTTCAACAGCAGGCTGTACGAATGGGTTACCGATCAAGTGTTCATCTCCGCGCCACGGATCGACCGGCCCACCCCGGTCCCGCCCCTCATCCCCGGGTTGGGTTAGCAAGGGCCTATGACGGCGTCATCCGGTATTCCTGCTGAAACCCCCGCTGTGGTCCCCTCCGTTATTAATGTCGGCCTGATGGGGCTGGGCGTCGTCGGCACGGGAGTCGCCGCCCACCTGCTGGGTAATGGCCCGTCCCTCTCCGACGTGACCGGCCGCACGGTGAAGCTGAAGAAAGTGTTGGTCCGGGACCTTTCTCGTCCCAGGGACATCGATCTGCCCCCCGGCCTGTTGACGACGAACGCGGAAGACCTCCTGGCCGACCCTGATATCCACATTGTGGTGGAGGTGATGGGCGGGACGGACCCGGCGGAACGTTACCTCAAGCAGGGTCTCGCTGCCGGAAAACACGTGGTCACCGCCAACAAAGAGGTGATGGCGAAGTCGGGTCCGGAGTTAATGACCCTGGCCCGGAAGAACGGGGCCACCCTTCTTTTTGAGGCTAGTGTCTGTGCCGGTATCCCAATCGTCGGTTGCTTGATGAATGAACTCGCGGCCAACGACATACGCTCCATCCGCGGCATCATCAACGGCACCACCAACTACATCCTGACCCGCATGGCCCACCAGCGGACCAGCTTCCAGCAAGCCCTTGGCGAAGCCCAAGAACTGGGGTACGCCGAGTCTGACCCCGCCAACGACATCGAGGGCATCGACGCCGCCTATAAATTGACCATTCTTGCCTCACTGGCCTACCGGCGCCCGTTTCAGCCCTCCGACGTCTACTGCGAGGGAATCTCCAAACTCGAGCCCCAGGACTTTCGCTACGCCCAGGAACTGGGTTACGCCATCAAATCCCTGGCCATCGCCAACCTGGAGGACGGGGCGGTGCAACTACGCGTATATCCGGCATTAGTGCCTGCTGAGCACATGCTTGCCAAGGTTGATGGAGTGTACAATGCCGTGGAGGTTGACGGCAGCCTTTGCGGGCAGGTCCTGTTCCACGGTCTGGGAGCGGGAAGGGAACCAACCACCAGCGCAGTGGTCGGCGACCTGATCGAAGCAGTCCGCAAGATGGGCAGCCATTCCCCATCATTGGAATTTGAACCGAAAAACGGCACGGACCTGACCGTTCGGCCCATCGGCGATCTCCAGTCGAGGTACTATATGCGCCTGGACGTGGCCGACAGTCCGGGAGTGCTGGCGCAGATCGCTAAGGTCCTGGGCGACGGACAGATCAGCATCGCCGCGGTACTTCAAAGGGATACCAATCCTGAGACCGAGAGCGCCGAGATTGTGATTACCACCCATCCCGCGAGGGAGGCGTCCGTGCAGAGCGCCCTTAAGCTCATGGCCAGGCTGCCCCAGGTTAGAAAAGTGAGCAATACCATCAGGATCGAAGAATGATGTCCGCGCAGTCGCAACCCTTTGGCGATTGGAGAAAGGGTTAATCGTATGGGTGCTGGGGTTTTAAATACCTACCGGGACCTGCTGCCATTGACCAGTGCAACGCCCATGATCACCATGGGGGAGGGGGATACCCCGCTGGTCAAGTCCAACCGCTTGGGACGGGAGTTGGGCTGCCCGGAGCTGTATTTCAAGCTGGAGGGTTGTAATCCCACCGGCTCGTTCAAGGACCGGGGCATGGTGGTGGCCATCGCCAAGGCGTTGGAAGAAGGCACCCGGGCGATCATGTGCGCCTCCACCGGCAACACCAGCGCGTCGGCGGCGGCATTTGGGGCCTACTGCGATATACCAACTTTCGTCTTGATTCCCAAAGGGGAAGTCGCCATGGGCAAGCTGGCCCAGGCCATGATTTACGGCGCCAAGGTCATCATGATCAATGGGAACTTCGACGTGGCGCTAACCCTGGTCCGCGAGTTCACCGAGCGGAACGAAGTGACTCTGGTTAACTCCGTGAACCCCAACCGTATCGAAGGCCAGAAAACGGCCGCCTTTGAACTGGTGGACACCCTGGGAGACGCCCCGGACCTGCTTTTCATACCCGTGGGAAACGCGGGCAATATCACCGCCTACTGGAAAGGCTTCCGGGAGTACCAGGACCTGGGCCGGAGCCAGACGCTGCCTCGAATGATGGGATTCCAGGCCGAGGGCGCCGCGCCGATAGTCAGAGGCGAAGTCGTGCTCAGACCCCAGACCATCGCATCGGCAATACGCATCGGAAATCCCGCCACTTGGCAAGGGGCTATCGACGCCCGGGACGGTTCCGGCGGCGTCATCGAATCGGTTTCGGACGACGAGATACTGGATGCCTACCGGCTCTTGGCCAACAAAGAGGGGATATTCTGCGAACCGGCATCAGCGGCCTCGTTCGCGGGTCTAGTGAAGATGCACCGCCAGGGGTTGGACCTCCATGATAAGCGCGTCGTCTGCGTCTGCACCGGCAATGGCTTGAAAGACCCCGACTTGGCGGTAAGCAGCGCCGGCGGGCAGGCGGTAGAAGTCGATGCGACCATCGAGGCGCTTGAAGCGGCTACCCTTGGAATCGGTGAATAGAGGGGGAACCAAGACGGTCCAGCAACAGCGCATAAAACAAGCGGTGGCTGAGATATTGGCCGCCATCGGCGAAGACCCGGCCCGTGAGGGGCTGCTAGACACCCCCGGCCGGGTCGCACGGATGTATGAAGTGTTGTTTTCCGGTGTCGGAATCGGCACCGCTGAGGCGATAGATACCGTATTCGAGGCGGAGAGCCACGATCCGGTGGTCCTGAACGGCCTGGTCTTCTATTCCGTGTGCGAACATCATCTGCTACCCTTCTTTGGCGAGGCTCGTCTGGGCTATGTGCCCAACGGCAAGATCGCTGGGATCAGCAAGCTGGCCAGGGCGCTGGAAGTGGCGTCGCACCGGCCCCAGGTGCAAGAGCGGCTCACGGCGGATGTGGCGGACGCCATATTCAACGTTCTCCAACCCGACGGCGTGGTCGTCGAACTGGAAGCGGAACATCTGTGCATGACCATGCGTGGCATCAATAAACCGGGCACACGGGTGCTCACCTCAGCAACCCGGGGCGAATTCGAAAATTACCCACCTGGGCGGGAAGGCCTCCTAGCCCTGATGCATAGTAGGTAGATATTGGCAAACACACCAATCACATCGTTTCAAGAGATTGAAACCGAATGGGAATCAGTGCTCCATGACAGCCCGGTAGACACCCTGTTCCTAACACCCCAATGGCAAAAGGTATGGTGGGACACCTTCGGCGATGGCCGGACCATGTGCGGGTTCACCTACCTTCTCCCAGACGGAGGGGCCGGGGACGGAGTCGCCGCCATCGCCTCGTTGGCCAGATCCGGCGACACCATTTCGTTCGTGGGCAGTCAAGACACCTTTGATTACAACGATTTCCCCATCAGGCCCGGACATGAGAAGGGCTTCTATGAGACGCTTTTGGAGTGTATGGAAGAGCAAGACTTCCGGATGCTGCGCCTGGATTCGCTGAGAGAGAGCTCCCCAACCCTTGAGTTATTGCCGGAGATCGCCCGCAACCGGGGATATACGGTGGAGATTGAACAAGAGGATGTAACCTCGGGCATATGCCTCCCGGGCACCTGGGACGAATACCTCGGCAGTCTGAAGAAGAAGGACCGCCACGAACTGCGCCGTAAGCTGCGAAGGATGGACTCCCAGACCGACTGGAAGTGGTACAGCGTGTCAGAGCCGCTCCAAGTGGCGGAGCGCCTGGATGAGTTCTTAGTATTGATGCGCCTGAGCCGCACCGACAAAGACGAGTTCATGACACCGGAGCGGGAGCGCTTCTTCCACAACATCACACAGCGCATGGCGGAATTGGGGCAGCTTCAGTTGTTCTTTCTGGATATGGACGGTTCCACCGTGGCCACCTGCCTGTGCTTTGACTACGGGGGCTCCCGCCTGTTATACAATAGCGGCTACGACCCCGAGTATGGCTATTTCAGCGTGGGCCTGTTGCTCAACGCGATGTGCCTGAAAGACGCCATAGACCGGGGCCTAACTTATTTCGACTTCCTGCGTGGCCCAGAGCCCTATAAGGCGCATCTGGGTGGGCAGCAGAGGAGCCTTTATCAGATGGTGGTAACGAGGAGTTGAGCGTGGAGCGGGCAGCATTCATCACTCTCCACGCCTGCCCACTGGCAGCCCCCGGACAGGGGAAGTCGGGGGGTATGAACGTCTACGTCAGACAGTTGGCCGCGGCCCTGGGGGATCTGGGGATGCAGATTGACATCTTCACCCGGGAGCACGCCGACGTCGCCAACCGTATCGAGACCATCGGACCCAACGTCCGCGTGATCCACATCAAGGCGGGTGAGCCTGAAGCCCACCTGGGAGAGCTATACGCCCATCTCCCCGAGTTCTTGAACCAGTTGAATGCCTTCAGAGAAGAAGAGGGACTGAAATACGACGTGGTCCATTCCCACTACTGGCTGTCTTCATGGATCGGCCGTGAACTGTCCCAGGAAATGGGCGTTCCCCATGTCGTTACCTTCCATACGCTGGGCCTTATAAAGATGCAGTCCCGGGCCGGCGAGGTGGAGCAGGCTGAAAGACCGGTGGTCGAAGCCGAAGTGATGGCCACCGCCGACCGCATCATCGCCTTCTCTCCCCACGAACGGGACGCCATGGCGAGGCTTTACGGCGCCGACGCCGGCAAGGTCTCGTTGGTGCCCTGCGGTGTGGATCTCTCCGTGTTCCGCCCCCTTGACCGGGATTCGGTGCGGGCCCGCCTGGGCCTGAACGGCGATAAGATCCTGCTGTACGTTGGCCGGATCGAGCCACTGAAGGGCCTGGACCTCCTGGTGGAAACCGCGGCGCAGATGGACTCCCAGGATGGAGTCCGGGTGATGGTGGTCGGCGCCGATGTCAACGGCGACCGCGAGTTGGACCGCGTGAAGCAGTTGGCCAGAGAACGGGACCTGGAAGACAAGATTGACTTCGTGGGTCAGGTGGACCACAAAGAGCTGCCCCTGTATTACAACGCCGCCGACGTCTGCGTGGTGCCGTCGTACTACGAGAGTTTTGGGCTGGTTGCTCTGGAAGCCATGGCCTGCGGGACTCCGGTTGTGGCCACCAGGGTCGGGGGGCTTTCCACCATCATTCAACATGGCCGCACCGGCTATCTGAAATCCTGGCGGTGCCCGGAAGCCTTTGCCAACTCAGTGGAGATGATCATCTCCAGCAACGGTCTGCAACAGAGCCTGGGCGAGGCGGCCCGCAAGCGCGCCGAGGGCATGGGTTGGGACAACGTCGCAGCGATGATGTGGGACGAGTACGCTGTATTGACCGGGCACTTCGTAGAAGACGATAATAAGTAACGATCAGCCCGTATCGTGGGCTGGATTTACCGGTATCAAAGCCTCGGAATTACCCCTGCCTTGTCTCTGGACCGGAAGAAACGTTGCCACGGCGGCCCTCGGGCGTGACTCGTAGGTGTCACTGGTAGGCACTGGCCATTCTCCGGGAGGAGACCTTGACCCCAGAATCCAGGCATACAGGCAGCGGCGCTCGCCGCAATCGTCTCGGGCCCCTTCGCCGGCCGCTCATCCATTTTCAACGTACCCTAGGCGCCGGCATCCTGGTGATCCTCCCCATCGGTATGACCGTGCTCATTCTGAAGTTCTTCTTCGACCTTCTGGACCCGGTTCTGCAACCGCTCGTTGACCTGCTGCCCGGCCGTTCAGTAACCGGCACAGGCATGGTTGCTCTTATCGTGCTGGTCTATCTGCTGGGCCTGTTCGCCGCCCTGGTAGTGGGGCGGCGCTTGATCGGCATCGGACACCGGGTGATGGAAGTGATTCCATTGGTAAAAGGCATCTACGGCACCACCCGTATGGCCATTGAGGTTCTTTCCAAAAGCCAAAACGGCAATGGCGTCGGTAATGATGATGAGCAACAATACGCAGGCGTTGTTTTGATCGAATACCCCAGGGTCGGCATCATGTCAATCGGACTGATCACATCCAGCATGCTGGACACTGATGGGGAAGAGGTCTTATCGGTGTACATACCAACCACGCCGATCCCGTCGTCCGGATTCTTGGTCATCATACCGGCGTCCGAAGTAACGCGAACGGATATGAGCGTGGAAGACGCCATGAGGGTGGTGATCTCCGGGGGGATCAGGCTGGACACGGTGTTCCAGCGGTACGGATTTCAGGTGCCGGGCAGGACCCGCTCGAACCAGTGACGCTCGCCCATCGTCTTGAACCCGGTGGTCTTGTAGAGCCGCACCGCCGGGCCGTTGTCCCCGTCAACTTCCAAGCCGATCTCAGCCAGCCCCACCGAGCGCAGATGCTTCATTCCCGCCTGCAGGATGTAGCGGCTGATGCCCTTCCCCCGGTATTTGGGCGCCACGCCGATCATGCCGATCATGCCCCGCACCCCGTTCTCGGCCGGCGCCATCACGGTCCAACAATAGCCAGCGGGACTTTCGCCGTCGAACAAGAACAATATCCCGGCCTGGGACGTATTGGGCATCTGGGTGCGGTACTCGATCTGTTCCTCAGTGTTAGGACAGAATCCCCAACTGCCCGTGAAGGCATCATTCTGGACCCGGGTTAGCAGGGAGGTGTCGCCATTCCGGAAGTGCCGCACGGAATAGCCCTGGGGGAGTTCCACCTCAGGCAGTTCGTCCTGATTCCACAGCATGTCTAGGTAGGTGCGCACCCGGTAGAAACCCACCTGCTCCAGCACTTTGCCTCTTCCTGAGTCGGGAAGCACACAGATGTGGGCCACGCCTAATTTCTCGGCCTCAGCCCGTGCCAAGGACTGCCGTATCAGGTCCGATTCATCTGGACCACCGGCCAGTTCCGGGGAGGTGATCACTTCGATGACCGAGCGGCCGATGGGGAACTCCCGGAATACCAGAGCCAGTCCCTTGATCTGCCCGGCATGTTCCAACACCAGACAATTCTCCGTTGGATCAAGGCCCGGCTGCCCTAGAACGCCCTGAAATATGCTGCTGCAGAGATCATGTAGTTCGCCGTTCGGGCTGTTGTGGGAGGCTACGAATTCGACTAGGGCTGTATTGTGGTTGTTTGTGTAGTTAACGACTGGCAATCGGGTCTTCCAGACTGGTAAACTCTAGAACTGAATGCTTGAGTTTCAAGCTGACGGATTTCGACGCCGCCGTGCGTGGCAGGCGGAAGATGTAGCGGCCAAAGACTGAGGAGCCGTGTTTGATGGCTTTGGCCGATTGTAGCAGAGTATCCTACGCTTCACAATGTTTGTGGTTTCCGCATCTATCCACGCAATTATCCGCTGCGGAAACCCATGTTGTGTCGAAAACACGCAAAATTTGTGTCGAATATCGTAGATTGGTCCTGAAGACCTAAAATCTTGGTTCTGGCCGGGATTCTCTTCGGCCTGCGCCAACATCAAAGACCCTAGGAGGCCCCTGGCAGATGGATGAGACCCCGCGGAAGGTTCTGGTAATAACCCCTCACCCCGACGACGCCGATTTCTGGTGCGCCGGGACGGTAGCCAAGTGGATCGGCGACGGAGCAACGGTGCGCTACGTACTGTGCACCGACGGCGGCAAAGGCACCACAGACCCAAACATCTCTTCTGCCGACCTATCCAAGATGCGGGAGCGGGAACAGGCCGACGCAGTGGAATCTCTGGGAGTCCAAGAACTGGTGCTGCTCCATCATCCCGACGGCTCCCTTGAGGACAACGACGAGTTTCGGAGGGAGTTGGTCAGGCAGATACGCCAGGTTCAGCCGGACGTTGTGCTGTGCCCCGAGCCATACCGCAAGAACCTGGCCTGGCACCGCGACCACCGGATAACCGGGCAGGTCGCCTTGGACGCCGTATTTCCCTGCGCCCGTGACCACCTCCACTTCGTAGAGCTATGGCGTGACGAAGGCCTGGAGCCCCACAAGACGGCGACCATATTGTTCTGGGGCACCGAGCAGGCTGACACCACCATCGATATATCGGAGTCCATGGACGCCAAGTTGAAGGCGGTGGCCGCCCACAAGAGTCAGATGGACGGCCGGACCGGGAAAGAGATCGAAGATTTCATCAAGGAACGTGCCCAGCTAGACGTTGGCGGCTCTGGAGTGGAGTTCGTCGAGGCATTCCGGAAGATCACTTTCCGCACCTAGGCCGTACCCAAGGCCTAAGACCACGAGCGTCTAAAGCGCAGAATCGCCTGGGTTCTTGAGCAGGGCGGGTCTAAGCAGTGGTAAAGCCGGGCCACCAAAGGAAAGCAGACGGTCGTGGAACTCCTTGAGGCTGTAGGCGCTTCCTTGTTCCTTTCGGAAATCCTCTCGCAGCTTGAGGATCATCAGCTTGCCCAAGGTGTAATTCAGGTACCCGGGGTCGAAGGTCCCCCGAAGCGCCTCCCTCCGGGCCGGCAGTTCAGCCATGTAGGCGTTCTCCATGAAGAATTTAGTCGCCTCGTCTAAGGCCATCCCTTCAGTGTGCATCCAGAGCGAGCACATGTAACGGCAATTGCGGACCAAGGCCTCCAGGAGCTGGGTCAACAACAGCTTAGGCTGGCCCTCTCCGTACTTCGTTTCCAGCATCATCTGCTCGGCGTAATGGGCCCAGCCCTCCGTGAAGGAGTAGGATGTCGCCACGCGGTTGACCAGCGGCAGTTCCCGTCCGTAGCGGTTATGCAGGTGATGGACGAAATGACCGGGGTAGACTTCGTGGATGGAGATGATCTTCAACGTGTCGTAGTTAAAATTGGAGAGCCATTCTTCCTTCTGCTGGCTACTCCAATCTTCCTCCACCGGGGTCACGTAATAAAAGGACTCGGTGGCCTGAGTCTCAAGGGCGCCGGCGCTATCCATGGCGGCGAAGGCATAGCGCATGTAGGTGGGCGTCTCGATAACCTGGCAGCGGTCCTCCGACGGCACACTGATCACGTCGAAGTCGATGAGCGACTGGCGGATGCCCTCCAGCATGTTGCTTGTCTCGGGAATCAGGTCCTGGGGTTGGGGGTGGTTGCGCCCGATCTCTTCGACGATCTCGGTAACCGTCCGGCCGGGCGCCATGCTCTGGGCCACAGCCTTGATGCGGTCGAGGTTGTCTTCCAGATTGGCCTGCCCGATGGCCGCGATCTGGCTCAGGGAGGCGTTCAGGCCCTCTCCGGTGGCCAACATACCCGAATAAAGCTCCGGGCCGATGGCGAATCCGTCGGGACCGCCCGTCCCCCGGCGTTTGAGGCGCTCCACGAAACGGTCGAGCGCGGCCGCGGCCGACTCACGGGCCCGATCGAACTCTCCTAAGATCTCCGAATCTGTCACACCTTTAGCAGCGTCTGCCAAGTCGACACGATAAAAGCGGGCCATGCCCGAATAACTCTCCACGCTCATGTCTACAACGTGGCATGAAAGTTTGTCGGACAGCGCCCGGTCCAGCACGTCCAGAAATTCGGGAGCCTGCCTCATGGCTGAGGTAGCCGACCGTAGGCGGTCCTCCAGCGGGGCGTAGTCCCGGCGGATGTAGCCGCTCACGTTCAGGTATCCGCTGTGGCGCATGGGATTGTTTTCCAAGGGCTTGAGGTCGTTGAAAATGAACAGCTCCCGGCGCAGGAACAACTCCATCATCCGGTAGCTCAGCCGGCCCGCGTCGTCCAGGGAGTCGGCGTCCAATCTTCTCAGTTCGGTCAGGCCGCGCCGTAGTTCTCCTTCCCGTCGCGCGTTCTGGGAAGGCGAGAGATCGGGCAACCGCCCATCGTATTCGTGCTTCCCGATCCGCGACCCTGCCGTTGGGTAAAAATCCCAGTGTTCTTTGATCAGCTTTTGGGACAATTGCTGGAACGATTCGTCCGTTTGTTGCTGCACCATGCCGCTCCTAAAATCAAAAAGGCGGCCCAAAGCGGGCCGCCTTTGCCTACCGGATACCGGCTGCGCTTAGAGCAACGTTTCGCTTATCTGCAACTGGGGCTCGATGTCGGTGAAGTTGGGGATGTCGCCCATGACCGCGCCGCCATGGGTTGAGAACGCCGCATGGACCTCGTCGGTGGTGTTGAAGAAGAGGTGCCCCACCGCGATGAATGGCGCTGGTGTATTGGGGTCGGTACCGGATATCCCCTTTTCCATGTCGACGTTCACCATGCCCATGGGACCCAGCAAGTCCTGGACGATGGCCAGGTGGGTGGTCGACCAGTACCCGTGGTCGAATTTCTTGCCTTCATCGTTGGGATACAAGACCGTGACTTTAATCATGAAACCGGCTCCTGATTCTGGAATAAAATGGTGATAGTTGCGCCGTCAGCCGGCGCTCAGCCCAGTGTACTAGGCGCGGTGGGCGCTGGCAATACACGAACCCGTACACTTCTGGAAACCCAGGGACCCCTGATAGCTTCTGCTACAATAAATCCACCGCTTTTTCGGCCCCCAGGGAATCCGACGTAAGAGCGGCCCCATATTAAAAAAGATATGTTTCAAAACCTGCGATTCTTTCCCTGGCGCCTCCCCCGCGCCGTTGTCCTAACCGCCGCCCTGGTGGCTATCCTTGCCCTGGTTGCCTGTTCATCATCGTCGGATTCCGAAGATCCGGCCGGAGAAACTTCCGATGGGCTGGCTCTGGTCTGGGAAGCCTGGGAGCAGATCAGCCAGAGGTATGCGGGTTCCGAACCCCTGGAACCCGAATCCGTGGTTTCGGGCGCGATGACCAGTATCTTGGACCTGATTGATATTACCCCCTACCCATTCTTGACTGAGATCGGCCGGATGCGTGGCCAGCCACCGGCCCACGTTCCTGGGGAGATGGCAGACATTTGGCGGGCGGTGGCCAAGCATCAGGCGTCGAACCCCGATTTTGATCCATCCACGGTTGCCGAGGCAGCCGTCGCGGGGATGTTGACTGGCCTGGGTGACACGTTGGCGGTATTCCTGAACGCCACTCAGTATCCCTTGGCCAAAGAGAGCTTGGAAGGCGGCATTGAAGGAACCTATCTGGGTATCGGCGCCAGGGTGGTTTCCCGGGACGGCCGGATCTTGCTGTTCCCTTTCTCCGGTTCACCCGCCGAGAGCGCGGGAATCCTGGATGGGGATGTGATAGCGGCTGTGGCAGGCGTGTCGGTGCTGGGCCAAGGTGTACAGGAAGTCGTTGACCGGGTGGCGGGACCAAAGGGGACCAAGGTTGCTTTGGAACTCATCCGGGTGGGGGAATCCGAACCCGTTGAACTCGAGGTATTCCGGGGCGATATTGAGCTGCAATCGGTGGCCAGCCAACTTATTCCCGGTGGCATCGGATACTTGCGCATATCCCGGTTCCGTGACAATACGGGTGAACAGGTACTCTCCGCGCTAGAATCCCTGAACCGGTTTGACATGTTGGCCCTGGTGCTGGACATAAGAACCAACCCAGGCGGGTCTGCGGCAGCGGCCAAGGAGACCGCCGGTCAGTTCCTGCCCGACGGGACGTTGTTTGGATACGTGGAGGGCCAGGACGGGAAGCGCACCGAGGAAACCATCGACCCAAACCGGGACCGTTTGAACCTGGACGACCTGCTGATCGCGGTGCTGGTCAACGAACAGACAGCGCGCGAAGCGGAGGCTCTGGCCGCGGCGTTGCAGGACTCCGGGCGGGCGACTTTGTTCGGAGTGACCACCTTCGGAGACGCCTCCGCCTATGAATTCGTGGAATTGAGCGATGGATCGGCCATGTATCTGCCGGTGTCGCGGCGGTACACGCCCTCGGGTAAACTCTTGGATAAATCAGGTCTGAAGCCCGACGTCGAAGTCCAGTCAATCCCTGAGGAGGAGGGCTACGGTGGCGAGAGCCAGTTCAACCGCGCCTACGAATTCCTAGATGGCCAGTTGCCGCCGTTCCGTTAGAATCCGGCGCCCGGCAGGTCCGGCCCCGGCTCCGGCCAGGTTAGAGAAAAGACCGCTCCAATGGGAGCGGTCTTTTCTCTAACCTAAGTCTGCTTGCTAAGATGCTAGAAGGGGTCAAGCAACATCGACGCCACTGTCTTCCTGACAGCGGAGGCACACAAAAGTGCTAATGTCCTCTGGGAGGCTGTCGCTGGCCACGTTGCGCTTGCGGTTGCACACCGAACAGACCACCGTCTCCGTTGCGGGTGACGGCGGTTGGGTGATCACCATATCGGTCCCGCGGTACCCAACGTAATCGGGATTGACATCCCGCAAACGCTGGAAACGCTCCCGGTCTTTTCGGCCCAATTGGCCCTCCTGGCGATACTGGGGAGGTTACTTGATCTCGACGGCGGCGCCAGCCTCTTCCAGCTTGCCCTTGATCTCGTCGGCCTCTCCCCTGGCGATGCCTTCCTTGATGGCGGCCGGGGCGGATTCCACCAACTCTTTGGCCTCTCGCAGGCCCAGTGAAGTGACCTCACGAACGGCCTTGATCACGCTGATCTTGTTGGGGCCGATCTCCTTGAGGTTAACCTCAAATTCTGACTGTTCCTCGGCGGCGGCGGCACCGTCGGCTGCGGCGCCACCGGCAGCGGGTGCGGCGGCAACGGCCACCGGGGCCGCGGCGCTGATGCCGAACTCTTCTTCCAGGGCCTTCACCATGTCGGCCAACTCGATCACGTTCATCTGTTTGATTGCTTCTAAGATCTCGTCCTTGCTCAAAACGTCTCCTCTCTTCCTATCAGGATTTTTGGTCTTTCAGGTATTTATGATTAATTTATTGGATTGACCTGCCCGCTGGGTTATACCGACTCTTCCTCGCCAGCGCCTTCCGCTTCCGGCTCAGAGGCGGGTTCGGCTTCAGCTTCGGCCGCCGGCTCTTCAGAGGTCTCCTCTCCGGCGGGCTCCGGACCAGCTTCAGGCTCGGGGGCATCCGTGGCCTCCGCCGTGGGCTCTTCGTCTACTGGAGCCTCAGCGTTGGGTGATGCCTCCGCTTCTCCATCAGCTTCGGGCTCGGCGGCAGCTTCGGGTTCGGCAGTGGCTTCGGGTTCGGCAGTGGCTTCAGGTTCGGCGGCGGGCTCTGGTTCTGCTGCCGGTGCGGGACCTTCCGATTCCAACTGGCGCACCCGCGCCTGCAACAGGTTGTCCAAACTCTGCAGCGGGCCGTTAAGCACGCTGAGAAGCCGGGCGATGGGCGATTGCATCTGGCCCAACAACATGGCCAGCAAAACAGGTTTGGACGGTAAAGATGCCAGCTTCGTGACCTCGGCGGGGGACATCGGCGACCCATCACCCATGACGGCTCCGATGATGGCCAGCGTTGATCCGCCGGTGCGGATGTAATCGGCAACGGCCTTGGCGGCGGTTGCTGGGTCGTCATATCCCAAGGCGATTGCCGTCGGTCCTTGTACGATCTCTTTTAGCTGGGGTTTTTGGGCTTCTTCGGCAGCCAGGGAGAGCAGAGTGTTCTTGACGATGGTGAAATCGACGCCACCGGCCCGCATGGCCCGGCGTAATTCGACCATCTGGTTCACCGAGATGCCCGAATAACTGGTGGTCATCGCGATGGTGCTGCGCTCCAGCCGGTCCTTGATGTCCTTGACCCGGTCTACTTTTTGCTGGGTGGGCAAATTATTCCTCCAAAGGTCCTGTTAATTGATCGCGGGATGATATTTCTCAGGTTAAATATTCCGCCGGAAATAAAAAATCCCTACGCCAAAGACGCGGCGCAGGGAGTCGGTTACTCCGATTTCTGTCCGTCGCGCCTGGGCGGGCGGCTTGCGCATTTAGCCCCCAACGGGGACCCGCGGTCTCTGGCGTGTGTTTTCTAGATTGTAAACTTGGTGAGTAAGGGAGAAGCCGCGCGCCGGGTTACTCCGGCGCTTCCAGGGCGTGTAAGGCGGGTATGTCCAGCGATAGGCTGGGGCCCATGGTCGACGTGATGTAGGCCGACCGGAAGAAGGGTCCTTTGATGCTGTCGGGCCGGTCTCTGATTATAGCACTGGTCAGGGCGGCCAGGTTATCCACCAGTTTGTCGGCGTCGAAACTCACCTTGCCTACTGAACAATGGATGATGGCGGTGCGGTCGGTCCGGTACTCGGTCCGCCCGCCCTTGGCTTCTTGAATCGCCCGGGGCAGGTCCTGGGGCTGGACCATGGTGCCATTGCGGGGGTTGGGCATGAGGCCCCGGCGGCCCAGTATCCGGCCCAATTTACCGATCTTAGGCATCACCTGGGGCGTGGCCAGTCCAACCTCAAAGTCGGCCCAACCCCCCTCGATCTTTTCGATGAGGTCGTCTTCACCAACGAAGTCGGCCCCGGCGGCCCGGGCCTCTTCGGCCCCTTCGGCCCCGGCGAAAACCACCACGCGGATGGTCTTGCCCAGACCGTGGGGCAGGCTGCAAACGCCGCGGATCATCTGGTCGGCGTGCCGCGGGTCAACGTTGGTCCTGATGTGCAGTTCAACGGTCTCGTCGAACTTGGCGGTGGATACTTCCTTGAGGAGTTCCATGGCTTCTAATGGCGAATAGTTCTTTTCCAGGTCCACCTTTTCCGCGACGGTGCTGAACCGACGGCTGTGCTTGACCATGTTTGCTATTCTCCTACTTCGATGCCCATGCTGCGGGCGGTACCAGCAATGATCGCCATCGCTTCCTCGACGCCACCTGCGTTCAGGTCGGCCATCTTCGATTCGGCGATCTCTTTGAGTTGTTGTTTGCTGATGCTGCCAACGCTGCCATCGCGGAATTCGGAGACTCCTTTCTCGACTCCCGCGGCTTTGCGCAGCATGTCCGATGCCGGCGGAGTGCGGGTTACGAAGGTAAAGGAACGGTCCTCGTAAACGGTCAGGTGCACCGGAACGATGGACCCGGCCTGGTTGGCCGTCTTGGAATTGTATTCCTTGACGAAGCCCATGATGTTTACACCGTGTTGGCCCAACGCGGGCCCCACCGGAGGGGCTGGCGTCGCCTTTCCGGCTTCCAACTGCAATTTGATTATGGCCCTAACTTTCTTCGCCAACGGGGGCTCCTTCAGAATTTCTCTTGATTGGTCTCAGCCTGGGGCTTAGATAGACTTAGATCCGCTCCACCTGGAGAAAATCCAGTTCCACGGGAGTTTCACGCCCAAAGAAGGATACCATAACGCGGACCTTTCCCTTGCCTTCGTCCACGTCGTTGATGGAGCCGATGAAGTCCACAAAGGGGCCTTCGGTGATCCGCACGGTCTCGCCGCGCTCCAGACCGATGTTCACGCGGATGGGGTCCGAGTTCACCTGTTTGAGGATGTCCTCCATCTGCTTGTCTTCCAGAGGCACCGGCTTGGGCCGTTTGTCGTGCTCGTCTTCAGTGGAAACGAACCCGGTGACGCCGGGGGTGTTGCGGACGGCGTACCAACTTTCGTCATCCATGGTCATTTGCACCAGGATGTAGCCGGGGAACAGCTTCTTGCGTTCCGAGCGCCGTTGGCCGTCCTTGAAGACTACCTCTTCTTCAGTGGGGACCAATACCTCGTTGATTCGGTCCTGCATGTCCAGGCTCTGGATGCGCAGGCGGAGGTTTTTTTCCACCAGGTCTTCCTGTCCGGAGTAGGTGTGGACGATGTACCAACGGGGTCCCTGAGTTTCTTCGGTTTCCGATGTATCTCTTGTAGTCATGATGCAATATCCGATGCTGGTTTAAGCAGAGATGCGCGACGCCAGAACGCGGTCCTCATTTCCACAAAAAGCAGTCTACAGAGGCCGAGCCCGGTTTGATTCCCTAGAAGATTACCCGGGCGAATAACTCGGCGAAGATCCGGTCCAGTCCACCCAGGAAAAACCCCGCTACGATGGCCAATACGATGACGACCACGGTCAAGCGGGAGGTCTCTTCCCGGCTGGGCCAGGTAGATTTTTGTAATTCCACGTAGGTTTCCCGCAGGAAAGTTACGGGGCCGACACGCCCGCCGCCGGTGGGGGTGACGATGCGTTGACTGCGTGTTGATGCCCTGGCCATCAGCGGTTACCTCACTTCGCGGTGGGTCTTGTGGGTGCGGCACCTGGAGCAGTATTTACGCAACTCTATCCGGTTGGGGTCGTTGCGCCGGTTCTTCATGGTGGTGTAATTACGCTCCCGGCAGTCGCCGCATTGCAGGGTGATGATCTGCCTGACGTCCGCGGTCTTTCTGGCCATGACTTATGACACCACCTTGGTTATTACGCCGGAGCCCACGGTCCGTCCGCCTTCGCGGATGGCGAAGCGCATCTGCTCTTCGAGGGGCACCGGGCTCATCAGTTCGATCTGCATCTTCACGTTGTCCCCAGGCATGACCATCTCAACGCCCTCGGGCAAGGTGCACTCGCCTGTGATGTCGCTGGTGCGGATGTAGAATTGGGGTTTATATCCGGAGAAGAATGGCGTGTGCCGTCCGCCCTCTTCACGGCTCAGGATGTAAACCTCGGCTTCCGCCTTGGTGTAAGGACTCATGGTTCCGGGAGCAACCAGCACCTGGCCGCGTTCCACCTCTTCCCGGTCCACCCCGCGAAGGAGAATACCCACGGCGTCTCCCGCCTGTGTGGTGTCCAACGTCTTGTGGAACATCTCCAGGCCGGTGGCCACGGTCTCACGGACGTCGCCCCAGCGAATTATCTCAACATTGTCGCCCTGCTTCAGGGTGCCACGTTCCACCCGGCCGGTTACAACGGTGCCGCGGCCCTTGATGCCGAAGACGTCTTCGATGGGCATCAGGAAGGGCCGGTCGATTATCCGCTCGGGTATTGGAATGTATTCATCCATGGCTTTGATGAGGTTCAGAATACCTTCCACCGCTTCGGGGTCTCCCTCGAGGGCCTTCAGACCGCTGACGCGGACGACGGGCGCGTCGTCGCCGGGGAACCCATAGCGGTTCAAGAGGTCGCGGACCTCCATCTCCACCAGCTCCAAAAGCTCTTCGTCGTCCATCATGTCGACCTTGTTGAGAGCTACCAGAATACGGGGCACCTCAACCTGCCGGGCCAGAAGGATGTGCTCACGGGTCTGGGGCATGGGACCATCGGGGGCGCTGACCACCAAGATCGCGCCGTCCATCTGGGCGGCTCCGGTAATCATGTTCTTGATATAGTCGGCGTGACCGGGGCAGTCCACGTGGGCATAGTGCCGGGTTTCCGACTCGTACTCCACGTGAGCAATGGCGATGGTTACGCCGCGGGCCTTTTCTTCCGGGGCGTTGTCGATGCTGTCCATATCCAAATAAGTGGCCAGGCCCTTTTCCGAGAGCACCTTGGTGATGGCCGAAGTCAAAGTGGTTTTACCGTGGTCCACGTGGCCGATGGTGCCCACGTTCAGATGTTCCTTCGACCGGTCGAATCGCTGCTTAGCCATCTCTTAGATGTCCTCCCTACTACTCTTACTCGGGCCCTGTTATTCGGGCCGATTCTTGCTGGAGCCCAGAGGCGGGATTGAACCGCCGACCCCGTTCTTACCAAGAACGTGCTCTACCGCTGAGCTATCTGGGCTGATAGATTAACGGCTGCCTGTTGCTTTGATCTTCCTAACCTCTATTCGCCTCTGAGGTCCGGGCCTTGGTCCGGAGACGGTCAAGATTGGTGGAGGGGGCAGGATTCGAACCTGCGAAGCCCTTCCGGACGCCAGATTTACAGTCTGGTGGCTTTAACCACTCACCCACCCCTCCAGGCATGGGAATCTTCGCATATTTCTTGGTATGGGTGCAATCGAGGGTGCTGATTTGGGTGTCATCGTGGTTAACCGATAATCTGACCCCGGTTTCGCCGTACCTCACTCCGCTGAATTCGTGCCAGCGGGACTGGATTTTAAAAGCCCCAGAGGGGATTCGAACCCCTAACCTGTCAATTACAAATCGACCGCGCTTCCATTGCGCCACAGGGGCATCGAGGTTCCCGGTTCCAGGCTCGGCCCAGGCTTAGCTCAGGCATGCCTGACACTAAAAAATAGCCCCGCATTCGTGGGGCCATTTCGTAACCAGGAGTCCATTAAAATTATATAAATTCAGCCGAAGAAAGTCAATCGATTTCACGCCCAGGGTTGACGAATTCCGGAGGTCTTTATCCCCATGTCCGTCATCTTGACGGCGCGAGTGTCGTAATCTACACTTCCAGGCACGGCCAAACAGCCTGTTCTATCCCGGGCTTGGGCACGAAACCATTGGATTCAAGGCCCGGTCGAAAATTGAAGGACCGAACACCGGGCAAGGGCCCAATAGTCCTGAATTCGGTGTCGGCGATGCGCAAAATATGGACCTGAAAGAGTACATCAGAGACGTGCCCGATTTCCCCGAGCCGGGGATAATCTTCAAAGACATCACCCCGCTGCTGGGCTGCGTCAAAGCCTTCGATTATGCCATCTCAAAGTTGGCGGAGCGTTACAGAGACGCCGATTTTGATGTGATCGTTCCCATTGAGTCACGGGGGTTTCTTTTTGGCGCGCCCTTGGCCCGTGAACTGGGTAAGGCCATCGTGCCGGTCCGCAAACCGGGCAAACTGCCCTCTGCCACCTATTCCGTGGAATACAAACTGGAGTACGGCACCAACACCATGGAGATTCACGTGGACGGAGTGAAAAAGGGCCAGAAAGCCCTGGTCTTGGACGACCTGCTGGCCACGGGCGGGACATTGGCCGCCACCGCCCAACTGGTGGAGATGGCGGGCGGCGTCGTCTCCGAGATCGCCGTCATCATCGAATTGTCTTTCCTGGACGGCCGGAAGAAGCTGGCTGGCTACGATATCTACTCGATGATCCAATACTGACCGGCCAAACCACATAACTCACGCCCCGACGCCAACCCACGATAAAATCGAGGTCCCTTAGACCGAGGTTGCTTCGATACAAAGGCAAAGGATTTATTCATGGCCAACCAGATCAAAGTAGGCAACGTTGAGATCAGATTCGTCTTGGATATGCTCCCGCCGCCCCGCGACCCAACGGTGATGTTTCCAACGACCACCGCCCAGGACTGGGAGCCGTACCACGACGCTTTGGAAGACTGCCAGCTACAGCTCTACTACGGACATTTTTACCTGCGCAGCCAGGGCCAGACCATAATGGTGGACACCGGCATGGGCCCCGGACCCCATCCAAGCCGAGACAACCGCACCGGGGACATGCTGAACCAGCTTAAAATCTCGGGAGTGAACCCTGAGGACGTGGATATAGTCCTCATGACCCATCTGCACATCGACCACGTTGGCTGGAACCTGGACTACACCAGCGGCGAGCCCAAGCCCTACTTCCCCAACGCCCGCTATCTGGCGCCCCGGTTGGACTGGGAGCACTTCCTCAAGCCGGAATTCGCGGCCAACGCCCCCTGGGTGGCCCATAGCGTGATACCTTTGGAGGGCATGGGGCTATTAGACCTGATCGATGATGGGCACGTGGTCAATGACGAGATCACGGCCATCTCCACCCCGGGCCACACTCCGGGGCACATGGTCTTCAACATCACCTCTCAGGGCGAGAAGGCCATGGTGGTGGGCGACCTGCTGCACAGCAAGGTGCAGGTGGAACGGCCCGAATGGACCGCCGGGGTCGATACCGACAAAGAAGCCAGCCGCAGCAACCGCACGATGATATTGGACAAGGCCGAATCGGAAGACATCGTCATCGCCGCCGGTCACTTCCATCCAGACGACCACATCGGCAAGGTGGTCCGGATGGAAGGGAAGCGGTACTGGCAGGTAATAAAGTAGCCGTCAGCATTCAGCCGTCAGCGCTGAATCTGGAGCAATTGTGAGCCCGGAAGAACAACAAAAAGACGATTCGCAAGAGATCGCCAAAGACCTGGACCAAGCTGCCTTGGATTTCCGGCTGCGTTACTACGGTCCGGACAACAACCCGGTGCCGCCGGCGGCCATGGCCGAGCTGGCGCCTGAGGTCATGCGCCTGGTGGACTCGGTTATCTACGGCGAGATATACAACAGACCTGCCGTGGACCTGAAGACACGCAGCCTCTGCACCATCGCGGCGTTGGTGGTGTTGGGTCACAGTCCACAGATGATCAAGCGGCACATCTCCGGCGCCCTGCACATCGGCGTCACCCGCGAAGAGATTTCAGAGATTATCGCCCAAATGGTTTTCTACGGCGGCATGCCGGCGGCGGTGAACGCTTTCCGGATGGCCAAAGAGGCCTTCGATGAGTCCCCCGACGGTCTAACTCCCGGCGAGGCAAAAGGGTCTAAACCCGAAGAACCGTCAACGGTCCAATACAAAGACGACAATGCGGCCTACGCCGTCGCCCCGCCGCCCGAGCCTCCGGACCCGGCGCCTGAGCCGGAACCGGACCAACTTGACCAACAAGACGAATCACCATCCCATCTCAGGGCCCCCGAACAACCGCCGATGACGGCCCAGCGGCCGCCGAGACGCCCATCCGATCAAAGTAGGAGAGAACGCGATGAAGTTAGGTTTCATCGGGACCGGCAACATGGGCAATCCCATGGCCGCCAATCTGATCAAAGCAGGCCATCAGCTAACCGTGCACGACCTGCGGCGGGAGGCCGCAACCAACCTGCTGGAGATGGGCGCAAACTGGGTGGACAGCCCAAAGGAGGCCGTCCAGGGCAACGAAGCGGTGTTCACGTCCCTGCCCGTGCCCCGGGACGTGGAAGCAGTGGTCCTGGGCGAAAACGGAATCCTGGAAGGCGCAAATAGCGGCTCGGTTTTCTTCGACCTTTCCACCAACTCTCCGACCATGGTGCGCCGGTTGCACGAGGCCTGCGCGGCCAAGGGCGTGACCCTGCTGGACTCTCCGGTGAGCGGCGGCGTATATGGCGCGGAGGCGGGGACGTTGGCGGTGATGGTCGGGGGCGACAAAGCCATGTTTGACCGGTTCAAGCCAACTCTGGAGGCCATCGGCTCCCACGTTGTTTACTGCGGTGATATCGGCAATGGGTCGGTCTGCAAGATATGCAACAACCTGATGAGCATGGGCACCGGAGTCCTGCTGGCGGAAGCCCTCACCCTGGGAGTGAAGGCGGGAGTTGACCTGGAGATCTTGGCCGATGTGATCAACAATAGTTCCGGCGGAAACAAGCGCCTGCTTGAGAAGTTCCCCCGGTACCTGTTCAAGGGTAATTTCGAACCCGGTTTCGCCACCGCCCTGGCGGCCAAGGACGTCCGTTTGGCGACTGACCTGGGCCGGGAGTACGGCATCCCCATGGAGCTTTCCAACATGATCGACCAACGCCACGTTGAAGCCATGTTCCGCGGTTGGGGCCCCGAGGACTCAGACGCCGTGGCCAAGCTTCAAGAGGAAAAGTCCGGGGTCCAGCTCCGATTGCACGACTAAATTAGACGGGGTTGTCCGTCCGGCAATATGCTATTCCAAGCAGACCTTTATTTCGGAGGCAAGGAATGACGACCAATAATATGGAACGGTCCAAGATAGTGGAGTCCAGCGACACCATCGAGGCCATTGAAGAGTGCTACCGGATGGGCTGGAGCGACGGCCTGCCCGTGGTCCCGCCCGTGGACTACAAAGTCAGGGAGATGCTGGAGATGGCCGGCCTCACTGGGGAAGAGGAGATCATCTCCTTGGAGATGCGGAACCGGGTGATGACCTCTGAGAACGTGGCGGCCAACGCCGTGATGGCGGGCTGTCTCCCCGAGTATTTCCCAGTCTTGACGACCACACTGAAGGCCTTGGAAGAAGAGAAGAACTCCGTCCACATGGCCTCGGCGTCAACCAGCTCTCCGGCCATCTTGATGGTCCTGAACGGACCGATTCGCGACCAGATAAACGCGAATTACAAAGACGGCCTCCTGGGACCCGGCAACCGGGCCAACGCCGTATTGGGACGGGCCATCCGTCTCTGCTTCATGAACGGCTTCGACGCCCGGCCCGGCACCTTGGACCGGGGCACCCTGGGCAATCCCAGCAAGTACACTCTGTGTTTCGCCGAGAACGAGGAGGACTCCCCCTGGGAGCCGCTGCACGTCTCCCGCGGGTTCAATAAAGAAGACAGCACGGTGACCGTGGCGGTGGCCTACAATCCCATCACGGTGAACAACTCCTACGGCCACACCGGAGAATCCATCTTGGCGTCCATCGCCGATACCCTTAAATCGGCGTCCATGGCCTTCCGGTTCCCCTCCCAATGGGTGCTGGTCATCGGCCCGGAGCACGCCATCACCCTGAACGACGACGGCTGGACCCGGGAGGGCATCCAGGAATACATGATAGAGAACGCGGCCCGCCCCCAAAGCGAGCTGATCCGCCTGGGCATCGCTCAGGGTCCGGAGCGGGAAGGCGACGATAAGATCATCCGCCGCTGCGCCCAGAATACCGAGGATATCCTGGTGCTCATGGGCGGCGGCACCGGCGGCCGGAACAGCGCCATCATCGACACCACCCGGTTCCAGATCAGGACCCGCAAGATAGAGGCTGCAAAGGGATAGCTCAGACCGCCGTGCCCCAGCGGTCTGGTATTAACCCAGGCCACCTGAGCCTTGCTTAAAGCAGGCTCAGGTGTATTATTGAGGCACGCGATTTTTTCTCTATCCAATAATCACCCAAACCGGCTGGAACAAGAGCTAAAGAAAATCTGGGAGGAATCATGGCTGAGACCGTTACAGTTAGAAACATGAGACTGGTCAATCCCACCGGAACGTCCCTGTCCTCCGGTGACTTCCACCTTAACGAGCGCCCCGACACCCTTTCCGGGAAGACCCTGGGCCTGCTGGAGAACTCCAAAGCCAACTCGGATAAAGTCCTCTACGAACTGGGCCAGATGTTGAACGAGAAATACGACCTGAAGGACATCCTCTACTTCAACAAACATTCGGCGTCCCTGCCCACCAAGCCGGATGTGGTCCAGGACATGCTGAACAAGGTGGACATCCTCATCACCGGGATCGGTGATTGAGGCTCCTGCAGTTCGTGCAGTGTGCACGACGGCATCGAGATGGAGCGCCTGGGCCTGCCCACCGCGTCCATCATCACCCACGTATTCAACAACACCGCTCAGGCCATGACCCGCATGATGGGCGTGCCTGACTTCGAGTACATCGTCGCCGAACATCCCCTCTCCAGTCTGACCGACGAACAATGCCGGGAGCGGGCCGAGACTCTGATGCCCGAGGTGGAGCGTATCCTTGTTGGGAGCGCCGCCAAGACCGAATAGACGGTTTCAGCGGACATCCAAAACGTTAAAAGGGGCGTCCCGATCCAATCGGGGACGCCCCTTTTCATTTACTCGGAGGGTGCCCCTATTATTGCGGTTGGCCGTCGTTGATGTGGGCAGCCTCCCCGGAATCCAGGAAAGCCGGCAAAATCGTTTTTCCGCCGTAGGGGCGGGTTTCCAACCCGGCCTGGCATTAGGTTTGGACTCTCTTGGGGGCAGGGGCGTTCCGGGTAGGCGGTTCCCAAAATTCCCGTTGGTTTCGACAATTATTCTGGCGAAGAGAAAGGGCAGGTTAGAAACCTGCCCCTACGTATGGAATGATTGCCAGCTTGGATCCCGGCTTCCTCCGGATTGCCGTGAGGAGTGGCGTAGGCGCCGGTTTTTAGCCGGCTCCGCTTCGATTGGCCCAAATCGGTCTGAGGAAACCGGAATGGCCTTGCATGGTGCCCAGGTTTCGGGACCCGCATCTGGTTTTTCTACGGCCAAGCGGGTTAAAATTCCGCGCCTACAGGAATTGGCACTTTGGAGTGCGGTCCCCTGGATCCCGGTCGGCGCCGGAATGACCGAATAGCTGATGCGAGGGCGCCAACATGGGATATAAACCGCCGGTTCCGTGGCTCCGCAATCCCTATTCAAGGGCCGGGTTTTTGGTTGAATCACCATTATGCCTGTGATACTATCGCGCTTGATTGTTACTGATTTCACGAACTTATTATCGCTCGAAAATACACCGGATAAGTCCAGCGTGAGATCTCCCCCATTTGAGCCTGTACCAAGCCCGATCGATCAGGAGCCCAGACCATGAGTGGGCTAGAACAGCGGATCCACGACGCAGTCCACGGCCAGACACAGCCGACCGTCACCGTATTGTCGTCTCTGCTCGCCGTTGAAGACGAGTTGGGTTACATACCCAAAGATGCGTTGGATTTCGTGGCCGCATTCTCCAAGACCACTGTCAACGATGTCTGGGCGGTCGCTTCGTTCTATCCCAACTTCCGGTTCGATCCCCCCTGCGAACACATGGTGGAGGTCTGCTGGGGCGCTTCCTGCCATCTGGTCGGAGCCATGGGCGTGTTCAAGTCCGTCTTGGAAGCCGCCGGCCTGGAAGACGAGGGCGACACCCCGGATAAACGCCTCACGGTAAGATTCAACACCTGTCTCGGGGCCTGTTCCCAGGCTCCGGTGATGTCCCTGGACCACCATCTGGCCGGAAGGGTCAACCCTGAGTCCGCAGCCAAGAACGTCGCTCATCTTCTAGAGCAGGACGGACATGGCGAATAGCTTCTTGGAGATCGGGCTGGAGGCTGGAAAGCGCTGGCAAGAACTCACCGCCGGCGAACGTCCTTGGATCCGGATCGGGACCGCTCTCTGCGGCGAGGCTGCCGGGGCATTCCCCGTGGTGGACGCCGTGGAGTCGGCCCTGGAGAGTCAGGGCGTTTCGGCCGAGGTGAGCCGTGTGGGTTGCCTGGGCCTCTGCTTCGCCGAGCCGCTCTTGGACGTGCAGCTTCCCGGAGGGCACCGCGTTTTCTACGGCAACGTCGATCCCGGCAGCGTGGCCGAGATAGTCTCCTCCCACGTTGCGGGGGGGACACCGGTGACCGCGATGGCCCTAGGCTACCTGACCCAGGAAGGGAGCGATGCCCCAGTTCCGGAAGGCATCCCCGACCTGGACCAACACCCCATGCGGGTCTGGGAAACCCGCATCGCCCTCAGGAACGCCGGCAACATCGACCCGCAAGACATCTATCAATACGTGGCGAACGGGGGCTATCAAGCGCTGCACAAGGTCGTCACCAACATGAACCGCGAAGAGGCGCTGGACGAAGTCAAAGCGTCGGGACTCAGGGGCCGGGGCGGCGCGGCCTTTCCCACCGCGGTCAAGTGGAGCTTCCTGGCCGGAAACCCGGCCTCCGAAAAATACGTCCTCTGCAACTGCGAAGAGGGCGACCCTGGGGCCTTCAACGACAAGAACATCTTGGAGAGCGACCCCAACACGCTGGTTGAGGGGGTGATCATCGCTGGGTACGCCACCGGGGCCAGCAAGGGTTACATCTTCATCCGACACGGCCATAACGGCCCCATAGAACGCTGCCGCGCCGCCGTGGACCAGGCCAGGGAGTTGGGCTTCCTTGGCGAGAACATCATGGGCTCGGATTTCAGCTATGAGATAGAGATCGCTCTCACCGGCGATTCCTACGTGGCCGGTGAAGAATCGGCGCTGATGGAAGCCATCGAAGGCAAGAGGGCCATGCCCAGGTTCCGGCCGCCCTTTCCCGCCCAAGTCGGCCTCTTCGGCAAGCCCACCAACATCAACAACGTAAAGACCCTTGCCTACGTTCCGGAGATAATCACCAAGGGCGGCGAGTGGTTCGCCGGCATCGGCCACGACACCAGCACCGGCACCGTCATCTTGTGTCTGTCGGGCCCCCTGAAATACACCGGCATGGTGGAGGTGCCGCTGGGCATGAACCTGAAAGACGTGATCTTCGAGGCTGCCGGCGGCATGCGGGATGGCAAGGCCTTGAAATTCCTCCAGACCGGGGGACCGTTGGGCGGAGTCCTGGGCGCCGATAATATTGACTTGGTCTTGGATTTCGAGGTGCTGAGGGACGCCGGGGCCATCGTGGGCGCTGGAGGCATCATCGCCGCCGACGATAGCGCCTGTATAGTGGATTTGACCCGGTCGCTGATCGCCTTCTGCCAGTACGAGTCCTGCGGCAAGTGTTTCCCCTGCCGGATGGGGATGAGCCACCTGCTGGAGGTCTTGGAGCGTATCTGTTGCCTGGAGGGCACAGCCGAAGACCTGACCCTGATGCGGAGCATAGGCGAGAACATGCAGGCCGGTTCGCTCTGCGGCCACGGCCAACTGGGCTTCAACCCGGTCTCCTCGGCCCTGCGTTACTTTGGGCCTGAGTTCGATACTCACATATTGGAAAAGAAATGTCCCACCGGGACCTGCTTAACGCCCCGGTACTCTCCAGCGGCCTCGCGCCGCTAACCCGATCCGACGATAGACCGGCCCAGTTGGCGAAAGTCCGGCCGGCGGTATATAGAGGCTTTTGAATGGCCGACGAAATCACGATCAGCTTTGATGGCAAAGAGGTTAAGACCCAGCCGGGCAAGATGGTCCTGGAAGCGGCCATCGAGGCCGGGGTCTACGTCCCATACCTTTGCTACCACCCCGGGATGAAGCCCTTCGCCGCCTGCCGAATGTGCGTGGTCAACGTGGAGGGGCAACGCGGTTTCCCCACCGCCTGCACCATGCCCGTGGCCGACGGCATGAAGATTCAGACCGACACGACCGAGGTTAACGACCTGCGCCGCTCGATCATGGAGATGATCATCGCCGAGCATCCCAGCGGCTGTCTCACCTGTCACCGGGTCGATATCTGCGGTCCCACCGATGTGTGCCTGCGCCACGTATCGGTCAACGACCGCTGCGTCACCTGCCCCAAGAACGAACGGTGCGAGCTCAAGGACACGGTCCGTTACCTGGGAATGAGCCTGGAATCGCCGCTGAAATACAAGTACCGGGATATTCCCCTGGAAGTGGCCGACCCATTCTATGACCGGGACTACAATCTGTGCATCGTTTGCGGACGCTGCGTCAACGCCTGCGAGCAGTTGCGCGGCGACGACGCGATCGCGTTCACCTTGCGCAGCGGCCAGGCGCTGGTGGGCACGTCATTTGGAACATCCCTGCTGGAGTCCGGGTGCGAGTTCTGCGGCGCCTGCATCGACGTCTGCCCCGTGGGCGCATTGGTCGAGCGGGACCACAAGTGGGACAAGCCCCGCACCGTGGAGCGCACCATCTGCCCACTCTGTCCCGTGGGCTGCCAGTTGAACGTGGAGTACGACGGCGGTGGGACCCTGATTCGGGTCGTGCCCGAGATCAACTCCCCGGCCAACCACGGCCAGGCCTGCTTCAAGGGCAAGTTCGGTCTTAATTTCGTGAACGACCCCAGCAGACTGCAGACTCCCCTGGTCCGCCGCGACGGCCAACTGGTTGAGGCGACCTGGGACGAAGCCCTCGATGTCGTGGCCGCGCGCCTCGCCGAATACTCCGGAGAGGCGTTCGCCTTTCTGACCTCCCCCAACAGCACCAACGAAGAGCACTACCTGGCCCAGAAGTTCGCCCGGACCGCCATGAAGTCCAATAACGTTGATCAGACTTCCAATACCCAGCCTGAGTTGACCGCGGGGTTGGAGCAGTCGCTGGGTTATGCCGGGGCCACCAATCCCATCTGGGACCTGGAGCAATCGGGTTGCATAATCGTTTTTAGCAGCAACGTCACCGAGGAGCACAACGTGGTGGGCGTGCCCATCAAACGGGCGGCCCGGAAGGACGCCAAATTGGTGGTCATCGACTCCCGGGAAGTGGAGTTGACCCGCTACGCTCACGTTTGGCTGCGCCCGGTCCCCGGCACCGAGCTATTATTGCTGGGCGGGTTGCTGAAATCGGTGATCGACCAGGGGTTCCAGAAAGACGACTGGCTGGCCGAGAACTGCGAAAGCCCGGCAACCCTCCAGTACGCCCTCAGCGCCCTGGACCTGGAAGAGATCTCGAAGATAACCCAAGTCGATGCCGCGGACATCGCCGAGGCGGCCCGTCTCTACGGCGAAGCGGATACGGGCGCTCTGGTCTACGCTCTGGACAATATTCAGCCGGGCCTGGCCCGGGACTGCGTTCTTTCTTTGGTGAACCTGGCTTTGGTGACCGGAAACTTGGGCAAACCAGGCGCGGGGATCTACCCCATGCGGCCCGGCGCCAATGAGCAGGGCGCCTGGGACGTGGGTTGCGTGCCTGACCGGCTACCCGGATACCGGTGGGTCTCAAACCCAGATGACCGGAAGGCGCTTGAGGCGCTCTGGGACTCGTCCATCCCCGAGATTCCGGGACTGGGCCTGGCCCAGATCATCGAAGGGGCCAGAAACGGCCGGGTCAAGTCCTTATTCCTCATCGGAGACAGCCCCAATTTCAGCAACGGCAAACTGGGAGACGCCTTGGCCGCCCTGGACAACCTGGAATTTCTGGTGGTCTGCGACTCCTTCTTGAGCGACGCCGCCCAACGCGCCGACGTTGTTCTGCCCAGGTCCACCTTCGCCGAGAAAGACGGCACCTTCACCAACCTGGAGCGGCGCATCCAGCGTCTGAAGCCAGGCAGGAAACTGCCTGATGGCGGCGCGCGCGCTGAATGGCGGGTGATCTGCGATGTGGCCCATAAGATGGGAGCGCCGGGCTTCCTACTAGCATCGCCCTCTGAGACAATGGATGAGATAGCGCGGGTGGCGCCGGTCTACGCTGGGGTATCCTACCGGAGTCTGGCCAACCAGGGAGGCCTGGTGTTCAAGACTGACCTGAAGAGCCCGCAGCCGACTCAGGTGCTGTACGCCAGCCGGGAAGACCGAGGCCTGCAGTGGCCGGTTCAAAGCGGCGGCAAGGGCACTTCGATACTGTACGAAGACGGATTCAAGGACCGGAGAGCGGAACCCATCACGCCGGCCTTTGTTTCGGCCGATGCGGAAGACGGCCCGGACACCGATTTCCCGCTCTGGTTCGTGCCTGGCCGGGTCCTGTTGCAACAGGAACGGGTGATCAACATCGTCAAAGGACGCCGCAACACGATCGAAAGAGACGAATTCGTGGAATTTAATCCCGCCGACGCCGCCTCGTTATCCATCCAAGAGGGTGGCAAGGTGGTGGTGGAGACGGCCGCCGGCCGGCTTGCCGGGTTGGCCCGCATCAACGAAGCGGTTCCCGTCGGCGTCGTTGCCTCCACATCCCTGTTCGGGCAGTTGGCGATCGACCTGCAGATCTCCGAAGAGATGGAGCCCGCATCCCGGGTGCCGGGACTGGATATCCACCGGGCCCGCGTCAGCAAGATCGACTAGAAGAGTTAGGATTTAGCCAGACATAGCCAGACATAGCCAGACATAGATTGATACTTGGCCTGGCGGCCAAGTGGCAATAATCAGTGGCAGTCAACCTAAGGAGTAACGATGGTAGAAGCAACAACCAAGGGGCCAGCCGGCGCTCCGGACCTGACCCCGAACCCAGCGTTTCCCAAGGCCAGCTTGGTGGAGCGCCGGGACGTGACCGAAGACCTGATGGTCATCAAATTGGAGCCTTCGGAGAAATTTGACTTTAAGCCCGGCCAGTATTGCACCCTAGGACTTGGCAAGATAGAGCGCGCCTATTCCATCGTCTCCGCCCCATACGAGAAGTATCTGGAGATCTTCGTGGAATTGGTGCCCGAAGGCGAGCTGACCCCGCGCATGTGGGACTTGAAGGTGGGCGACTGCATGTCCGTCCGCCCCAGGGCCAAGGGCATCTTCACCATGGACCGGAAGATGCACCACCACTTCATGCTTTCCACGGTCACCGGCTTGGCCCCATCCATGAGCATGGTGCGCCAGTACCTGCACGACGGCGGCCCTGAGGGCGATGATGGGCAGCACGTCTTCTACATCATGTACGGCGCCAGCTACGTCGATGAGTTGACTTATGACGTGGAATTAAACGAACTGGCTAAGAAGTACCCGGACACGGTGAAGTTCGTTCCCACCATCAGCCGGCCAACCGAGGCCAGGAATGCCGGTTGGGAGGGCGTCACCGGCCGGGTTAACACCATCGCCGAAGAGTACCTCCAGCGATTCAATCTCCCCAAAGACGACACCAGAGTGTACGCCTGCGGCCACCCTGGCATGATCGAAGACGTGAAAGCAAAGTTCGTGCCCCAAGGCTGGAATTTTATCGAAGAGCGCTTCTGGAAACCCTAGTTCTGATCAGCCAATGAATATTCTAACCGCCGCCGGTTTCCATCTGGTGACCGGCGAGGGCTCCCACCGGACATAATTGGGAGTAGAATGACCGGTGTAATCAACTTGGTGTAATCCAAAGGGCAGGGTTGGGTAGTGACACCGATTCGCCGGCAATATCTTAAGATCAAGGGCGAACATCCGGACGCGATACTGCTATTCCGGATGGGCGACTTTTACGAGACCTTCGATGACGACGCCGTGCTCGCCGCCAAAGAGCTCGAGATCACCCTCACCTCCCGCAGCATGGGTAAGGGCCTGCGGGTGCCCCTGGCGGGGGTGCCGGCCAATTCCCTTGACACCTACCTCGCCCGCCTGATCAAGAAGGGCCATAAGGTCGCCATCTGTGAGCAGACCTCCGACCCCGCCACCTCCAAGGGGTTGGTGGACCGGGAGGTGGTCCGGGTCGTGACTCCGGGCACCGTGATCGAGTCGGCCCTGCTGGACCAGAAGACCAACAACTACCTGGCCGCTGTTTCCGTCGGTTCCGCGGCCGAAGAGCGGGTGGGACTGGCCTACGTTGACATCACCACCGGCGAGTTTCTGGCCACCGAATTGGCCCTCCACGAGCTGCCCCTGGAACTGGAGCGCATCGAAGCCGCGGAGGTGCTGGTCCCCGAATCCGACGACCCTCCGCCCTGGGCCGGTCATGGGAACAACGGCGCTGGACCCAACTACGAGCTGACGCCGGTGGAGCCCAGGATATTCCATCCGGACGAGGCCCGCCAAGCGCTCCTGTCCCACTACGGCATCCTCACTCTGGAGTCCTTTGGCTGCGAGGGCAAGGACCTGGCCGTCGCCGCCGCCGGGGCCATCGTGGAGTACCTGGCGCGCACCCAAAAGGCCGCCAAACTCAAACTGGCCAACCTGTCCATCTACGCCACCGGCAGTTTCATGACTCTGGACTCCCAGACCCGCCGCAACCTGGAGCTGTTCGCCGCGGGGCGCAACGAAAGCAAGGAACTTTCCCTGCTGGCGGCGCTGGACCGCACCAAAACGCCCATGGGAGGCCGGTTGCTGCGTCAATGGCTGGGCCAGCCCCTGTTGGACCTTACCGAACTGGAACAGCGGCTCGACGCCGTCGACCACTTCTACCTGGACGGCCTGAAACGGACGGCCGCGATCTCCTCCCTGGGCAAGGTCGCCGATCTGGAGCGCATCGCCGGGCGCATCGTCTCCGGGACGGTTGCCCCCAGGGAGTTGATCGCCTTGAAGGACGGCCTGGCCGCCGTGCCCAGCCTGCGGGAGTTGCTGGACGGCCCAGATCTGGAGTGGCTCCAAGGCCAACTACTCCCCTTGCCCGATGTGTGCTCGCTGATCGAGGAGTCCATCGCCCCGGACCCGGTGGGCGCCGTGGGGGACGGCAACGTGATCAGACCCGGCTTCTCAACCGAGATGGACGAACTAAAGAGCGCCTCCTCCAACGCCCGGCAGTTCATCGCCGGACTGGAACAGAGGGAAAGGGAACGCACGTCGATAAAGGGCCTCAAAGTAGGGTACAACCAAGTCTTTGGTTATTACATCGAAGTCACCAAGTCCAACATCGACAAGGTGCCCGAGGACTATATCCGGCGTCAGACCCTGACCAACGCCGAACGCTATATCATCCCGGAATTGAAGGAATACGAGTCCCTGGTGCTTAATGCCCGGGAACGTCTCGAAGAAGCGGAACGGGATGTCTACCACCGGGTCTGCGCCCAGTTGGCTGAATCGGCCGGCGCCATCAGCCGGACCGCCGCGGCCATAGCCAGGCTGGACGTGTTCTCGGGCCTGGCCGACGCCGCCGTGGAGAACGGCTACGTCCGGCCCAAACTTGACGAGGGCAACGCGATCCGGATCAAGGACGGCCGCCACCCCGTGGTGGAACGGGTCCTGCAAACCGGGGCCTACGTGCCAAACGACGTGGACCTCTCCAACGACGATACCAGGGTGTTGGTGCTGACCGGCCCCAACATGGCTGGAAAGTCCACCTATATCCGGCAGGTGGCGATCATCACCCTCATGGCCCAGATCGGCTGTTTCGTGCCGGCGTCGGAGGCGTCGATCGGTCTGGTGGACCGCATCTTCACCAGGGTCGGGCTGCAAGACGACCTGGCCACTGGCCAGTCGACCTTCATGGTCGAGATGGTTGAGACCGCCGCCATCTTGAACCAGGCAACCCCGCGTTCGCTGGTGATCCTGGATGAGATTGGCCGGGGCACCAGCACCTACGACGGCCTGTCCATCGCCCGCTCAGTGATCGAGCACATCCACAACGACCCCAGGCTGGGCTGCAAGACCCTGTTCGCCACCCATTACCACGAGCTGACCAAGCTGGCCGCCAGTCTGCCCGGAGTGCGTAACTGCAGCGTGGCGGTGACCGAAGAGGGCAACAAGGTGGTCTTCTTGCACAAGATCGTGCCCGGCGGGGCCGACAAGAGCTACGGGGTTCATGTGGCCCAAATGGCTGGGCTGCCCCAGGGCGTGATCAACCGCGCCTGGGAGGTGCTCGCCGATCTGGAGGCCCAGAGCCAGGAGAATGGCGGACGCCGAGCCCGCCCAAAGGGCGAACCGGCGCAGCAGATGGCCCTGTTCACCGACGGCGGGAGGTTGCAGGGGCTGCTCCAGGAACTGGACATACCGAATCTGACGCCGCTTGAAGCCATAAACAAGCTCTACGAGCTGCAGAAAGAAGCCAACGAAGGGCCTTGAGCGGTCCCCCTTTTCACCAGCCCGCTTCGAACCTGTCATTCTGAGGAGCGAAGCGACGATGAATCTCATTGTTAGAATACGAGTGCTGCCCGAGCACAAAGAGTCCATTCGCTACGCTCGGGTTGGCATGTGCGCTGCGTCTCTTGAAGGAGAAACTAAGTACGGCCGGTAATGCAGAAAAATAACGCCCCTTTTCACCAGCCCGCTGCGGGTATAAGATACGCCGGGGATTTTGCCGTCCCGTCTCAGCGCCAAGGGTCCCGAGGCGTTTAGGAGGCCCAATTGAGCCAGACCGTTGAATTCTATTGGTGGCCCCGTTGATCGACCTGCCGCAAGGTAAGAGAGTTGCTCTTACAGAACGGGATCGAGGTGTCGGACCGGGATTTCTTCAAGGAATCCCTCAGCGAGACGGAGATCCGCGAGTTGGCGGCCATTGTTGGCACGGAGAACATCTTCGCCCGGCGCAGTCCCAGCCTGAAGAAGCTGGGGTTGGCCGATAAAGAGCTCTCCGATGACGAGATGATCAATCTGATGCTGCAGGAGCCAAAGTTGGTGCGGCGGCCCCTGCTTAAGGTGGGCGGCACGCTGATGGTCGGCGCCGGCAATGCCGCGGTGGATGCCGCCATCGCCGCCGCTCGTTAGATCGATGGTTAAACCGCCCGGCGCCCGGCCGATTACCTGACATAACCGGCGTGTTTTATGCGATGGACCGACGTGGAGTCTGGGCTATAATCGTGGCCCGTATCAATAAAATATCAACAGCAAATGGACAAAGAGGGCCTGTTAACTGCCGATGAATATCTTCTTCGATGTGGATTACACCATCCTCGGGTTGGACAATAGCCTGAGGCCGGATACCAAGGAAACTTTCCAGGCGTTATTGGAC
The DNA here is from genome assembly GCA_022563275.1 of Chloroflexota bacterium. Next base: position 40,979 of record JADFNR010000004.1, read on the forward strand.
GAAGACCACAAGATCTATATCTGGTCCGGGATGGGTGAGCGGTGGGAAGTCGTCAACAAATTCGAATTGAACCAATATGTGAGCGGCGTCTACGAGAAGCCCACTCACCACTTCCACGAACGGCTGGAAGAGCTGGGCGTGCCCTTCGAGCCCGATTTTGTCATCGACGACTATCCGGAGGTGGTTGCCGCCTTCGGCGGCGTTTGGGTGCCGCCCTATTTCTTCAAGCGGTCCGTCGACCAAGAGATGCAGCGTATCTACCGCATCGTCTGCGACTTCAAGGCCACGGGCACGTCGGAAGACAAGCAGTACCGCAAGAAGGGCTCCACCGTTCCCCTTTTCTGATTCCCTCAGGACTGACCCTCTTCCGGACGGGACTTCGTCATGTCCATTAAGGTCCTCCCGCCAGACCTGGCCGCCAAGATCGCCGCCGGCGAGGTGGTGGAACGCCCTGCGTCGGTGGTCAAAGAACTGGTCGAAAATTCCATCGACGCCGGCTCCAGCCGGATCACAGTGGAGATCAAGGCCGGTGGCGTGGAACAGGTCAAGGTTATCGACGACGGCCACGGCATCCCCGCCGAAGAAGTGTCCATCGCTTTCCAGCGTCACGCCACCAGTAAGATCGACAGCCAAGAGCAACTCGACGCCATCGCCACCCTGGGTTTTCGGGGCGAGGCCCTGCCCAGCATTGCCGCCGTCTCCCGCACCGTTATAACCACACGGCAGCCCTTGGACACGGGCGGCTTCCGCCTGGAATTGCTCTGGGGAGAACCGGTGTCGTCGGGAAGTCAGGGTTGCCCGCCGGGGACTTCCGTGGAAGTATCGGACCTGTTCGGCAACCTGCCGGCCCGGCGCAAGTTCCTCCGCTCGTCATCAGCGGAAACCTCCCGCGTCCAGGAACTGGTCAGCCGCTACGCATTGGTCTTTCCGGGAATACGCTTTCAGTTGATGGTGGATGGCCGCGTCTCATTCACCAGTCCCGGCAACGGCCTCCCCAGGGAAGCCTTGCTGGCGGTCTACGGGCCCCAGGCCGCCACCGCCATGCTGGAGGTCCATGGGGAGGACCCGGAGACCGGCTACCAGGTGGACGGTTTCGCCGGCGCGCCCAGCCTGACCCGCGCCAACCGCACCTACATGACCTTCTTCGTCAACCGCCGCTGGGTCCAGAGCCGGATGCTGTCCTTCGCCGTTGAAGAGGCCTACCTGGGCCTCCTTCAGGTGAAACGCTATCCGCTGACGGCCCTGAACATCAGCATCCCCTATGAAGACGTGGACGTTAATGCTCACCCGTCCAAACGCGAGGTGCGTTTCAAGGAGGAGAGCCGGGTATTCTCCACGGTGCAGCGGGCCGTCCGCGCCGTCTTGGTCGCCGATTCGCCGGTCCCATCCATGAATACCGCAGCGGGGGCGGCGCCCCCGGATGCGGACTATCCGGCGGCCCTGGCGCCGTCGTTCTTCCCCAGAAGCGCCTTCGGCGGCGTCCGTAGCGGCGGTGGCTTGCCCGATTATCAGGGTGGGTTTGCCGGGGCTCCGGCGGATGCGGCCGCGCCCCGCCAGCCGGCGCCGCCATTGAAGGTGGTGGGCCAGCTTAAGCTCACTTACATCGTTGCTGAGGGACCCGCCGGGATGTTCTTGGTTGACCAACACGCCGCCCACGAGCGGGTGTTGTTTGACCGCATCCGCCAGAAAACCTCGGAGCAAGAACCTCAGTCCCAGCCCCTATTGGAGCCGATGGCGGTGGAACTGACTCCGGCCCAGGGCGACACTTTGAAGTCCAACCGGGAAGCGCTGGAGAGTTACGGGTTCCAGTTCGAGCCCTTCGGCGACGGCAGCTACCTGCTGCGGGCCGTCCCCGCCATCTTCGGTGACGGCGACCCGGCCAAGTCGCTATTGGACGTGCTGGATATGACGGCCTTTGAGGGGTTGGTGCGGCAGAAAGAGGATGTGACGGCGGCGTCCATCGCTTGTCACGGGGCGATAAGGGCGGGGAAGTCCTTGACCCAGCCGGAGATGGTTGCGCTATTGGAGCAACTGGAGGCTACGCCCAACCCCCATACCTGCCCCCACGGCCGGCCCACCATGGTCCATTTCAGCTCCCACCACATGGAGCGGGAGTTCGGCCGGCGCTAGGTGCAGGATAGGCGGGCTTTCGGCGCTGGGAATAATCCCTTTCCCCGTTCTGAGGCCTGCCTTAACAATGTCATTCTGAGGCGTCAGCCGTAGAATCTCGTTGCCGAAACGCCAAGGTTAACCGAGAACAATGAGACCCCTCGCTGCGCTCGGGGTGACAAGGGAGGGGCACATGGAGCGGGAGTTCGGCCGGCGCTAGGTGCAGGATAGGCGGGCTTTCGGCGCTGGAATAATCTCTTTCCCCGTTCTGAGGCATGCCTAAAAACTGTCATTCTGAGGTCCCGACCAGTCGGGAAAGAATCTCGTTGCTAAAATGCCAACGTTATCCGAGAACAATGAGACCCCTAGCTACGGTCGTGGTTACAAAGAGAAGAGTGAAGGGAGCGGGAGTTCGGCCGTCGTTAGCCTTTGCGGCGTGGGTCGGAGGCCGGGTGGAAGATGGAGTCTTCGCTGGGGAAGTCCTGGGAAGCGGCCTTTTCTTGGTTGCCGCGGAAACGGCCAAGCATTCCCAACGGTCCACCGGCGATGGCCAGGGCGGCCGCGCCCAAGCCCATCTTGGCTAGAAAACTGCGGCGGGACTCGCCGGACTTCCGTTGGGGTTCATTCTCGTTGGCCAAGGCATTCTCCTACCGGTGCGCCCTTCTTGGGCTCAGATAGCCGGGTCAGATAGATTGTACAAGACAGACCGGGATTTGCAACACCGGGACCAGCGTGGATTAGCCGGTCTTACTGGCCGCTATTACTAGATGCATCTAGGCTGGACACCGCCGTGGTCGAGGCGGAGGCGTCGTCCACCACCATCCGGGCCACCCGGCGGCCCATGCGCACCGAGTAGTTGGTGCCCCGGTCTTCAGGGTAGATCTGGGTGGTGTTGGCCAGGTACAGGCCCCGCAGCGGCGTGCGGTGGTCCGGTATCCCGGCGGCGTAGTTGATACCCACGATGGGCTGGGCGCCGTCAACCCGGTGATGGTGGTATTCGATCACCCAGGAACGTTGGAAGTCCGGGTTTATCTTCTGCAGATGGGGCACGAACAGGTCCATGAGTTCCTCGGCCGATTTTTGGTACAACTCACTGCCGCGGCTGGGGTAGTTGCTGATGTAGAGGATGTGCTTGCCTCCGTACAGCTCACGGTCGATCAGGTTGGTGTGTTCGATCAGGGCCACGAAGGGCATGCCGGGGTCCGCGATGTTGAGCCAATACTTGTTGGTGAACGGCCGGTCCATGACCAGCACCATCAGCACCGCCGACAGGTAATCGACGCCCACCAGCTTGTCCTGGTACTCCTTGGGCAGGGGCGGCGCCAGGCGTGTGAACACGTAGGACGGGGTGGTGGCGATGATGGCGTCGTATTCCCGCCGTTCGCTTTCGGCGCCCTCTAACTGCACGTCCATCGCGGTGGCCGAGCCCTCTGATTCCACGATCTGGGTTACCGCGGCCGAGATATGGACCGCGCCGCCCTGTTGAACGACCCGCTCGGCCAGAACATCGATCACCTCGCCGAAGCTGCCCATGGGGTAACCCAGGTGCTCCACCTGTCCGGCCCCTTTCCTGGACGCCACCCGCAAGGTTACTTTGTTCCAGATCCAGGTCATGCCGATCTTGTCGTAGAACTCCCCGAATTTCCCCCGGAGCAGCGGCTCCCAGATAACCTGATAACCCTTTTGCCCCATGCGCCGGGACAGCCAGTCTTTGGCCGTTACGTTCTCGAACTTGCTGTAGGATTTGGTCTTCTGAAGGAGCAGGGTCCAGAGGCCAACCCTGATCCGGTCGAGAATTGGCAACGGCTTGAATCGTAGGAGGTCCATGGGACTGGCGAAGTCCCAGATCTTGCCACCGTGGTAGAAGCCGACACTGGACTCCAGCCAAGCCAGTTTGTCGCCCAAGCCCAGTTCGTGGATCAGCTCGGTGATCTCGGTGTCGCTGACGAATAGGTGATGATATCCCCGCTCCAACCGGCCGCCGAAAACGTCGAAGGTGGACGCCTGGCCTCCCAGGAACGGAGCTTGTTCGAAGACCTCCGCGAAGTGCCCTTCCTTGGTCAGATGGTAGGCGGCAGCAAGTCCGGCCACGCCGCCTCCGATGATTCCCACTCGCATCAGTTGCCTTCCCCGGTCGTCTCACCGGCCAGTCCCGGGGCTGATTCCAGGCTGCCGGCCCGGCTGGCGGCGCTGATCTCTCGCAGCGACAGATTGTTCTTCCACAGCAGGGCCAGGCCGGCCAGGTTGACCGGCAGCCAGAGGGCGACCAGGTGGACGAACCCGGCGTAGGCGCCGGCCAGGGAGGCCCCAACGCCCAGGGCCATCAGCGTCTGCTGGGCAACGATCTCGAAGGGCCCGATGCCGCCGATGGCGCTGGGCACCGCCGTCGCCAGGTTGGAGGTGGCCGTCAGAAGCAGGACCACCAGCAGCAGGACACCCACCGAACCGAAATGCTCGTCGATGCCGAAGGAGTAAGCCAGCATGAAATACATGGAGCATTCCAACAACCACACGGGTAGCGAGTACATGAAGAGGGCAAGGTGTTTGGAGGGGGAGTTCAACACGGCCAGGCCGGCCACGAATGTCCGGAATAGTTCCTTCACCTTCGGTCTGGGTCCGGCGGGTACTACGTTCAGCCAACCCTCCATCCGGTTGGCGAAAGATGGCGAACCGCCCAAGAGCGTAAAGACAGTTAAAAAAACGGCGAATGCGGTGATGGTCGCGGCCACAAAGATGACCCCGGTGGTGCGGGACACGTCGGCTGCTCCGTCAAATTCCCCCAACAGCAGCAGCCACGGCGCGGCCAGGGCGGCGAATGCCAGCAGTGTTATGCCGTCGTAGACGCGTTCCACGGCGATGGTCCCCAGGGCCGAACTCGCGTTCAGGTTCTCCCGGCGGGCCAGATAATATGAACGGACCAGCTCGCCCAGGCGTAATGGCAATAAGTTGTTGGCCATGTAGCCGATGACCACCACCGGGTAGAGCCGGCCCACGGAAAAGACGCCCAGGGGAGCCAACAGGTATCTCCAGCGGACGGCCCGGAACAAAACGGCGACGAAGTAGACCGCGATGGAAGGCGCCAACAGGAAATAATTGGCGTCTCGAATCGCGTCTTTGAGCTCACCCAAGTCCACCTGGTACAACAGAAGGAGCAGCAAGACCACGCTGACCACGCCGCCCAGCCAGAACTGCCATTTATTCGAGAACAACTAACCGGTTCCTTATATTCTGGCCAATGTGACCATCATAGGTCTATCAGCCTTGTTCGTTCATCGGGCAGGCCCGTGGGGCCTGGATTCAGTATACCCGCGGCTTCAATGCTTGAATATCGGTCCAAGATAAGCCATCAGGCAAACAGGAGCCCGAATATGGGCCGCAAGTGGCAGGACAACGGCGGCCCGTCAACGGTCAAATTGGTAGTAGTCGCCGGTGAACCAGTCTTGCTCAAGGTCCCTGAATATCCAATAACCCAGGGCGCTGCGCCAGGCCCCCCTGCTGGTGGCCACATCCTTGAAGAACCCCAGGTCTTTCTTTAACTCGTCCTTCCACTCTTCATCCTGGCGCGCCTCCGAGGGCCGGCGGTAGGTCTCCGGAAACCAGAGCAGGCTGTGGAGAGGTTCGCTCTTTTCGTACCCCTCCAATTCCGCGCCACTCCGGCCGGCGTGATCGGCCGTCAGCAGCAACGACGTTGGTTTGAACTCGTCATCCGCGGGGGGAGTCTCCAGGGAGTTGCAGCTGTCGTTCCAGCCGTCGTCATCCTCAACCTTGAAGCAGGTGAACCTGAGTAGCCCGGCTGACTCGGCGCCCCGAACGTACCACTGGAAGGGGTACCAGATGTCATAGTCCACTTCCACTGCCCGCCGTGGCGTGAGGTTTGGACCAGCCTCTTCCAGGCTTTGAGAAAAGACCCGGTCCTCCAGAGAAGCAAAGGTCTCCCTCAGGTCCGAGCCTCCCTGGGCGTAAACCAGGATCTCGCGGTTGGAATCATCGAAGGTGTAGGCGGCCCGGAGGCCACTCCAGATACCGAACCCCAACAGTAGCGCCGCCATGCCGAGGGCTGCCACGGCCCCTCCCCCGGCGGTAGAGGTGATTCGGACCAGGTAGGCGGCGGCGGCCAGGACCACTGCGGAGCCGGCCAACACCGCCCAGTGTTGGCCGCTAATCCCTCCATCGTCACCGGCGTTCCCGGTGTAGGCGTAAAAGAAGAATAATCCGCCCAGGGCGGCCAATGGGGCCAGGAAGAAAGACGCCGCCGCCCCCCGCCGCAGGGCCGGTCCCCAGCGGACGGATTCCGCCAGTTCACCCAAGAATTTTGCCGCCAGAAAAATCAGCGGGAGGGTGATGTTCACCAGCAGCCAGGGCATCTTCTCGCTGGCCAAGGTGTACGCCAGGAAGGTCACGCCGGCCCAAAAAGTTAGGGCCAGGCCCAAGACATCGCCCCGTTTGATGAAATATACCGCACCGGCAATGCCGAAGACCGCGGGAAGCAACTCATAGACCGGAAGGCCCACGAAGTAGTAATACCACGGCTGGTTTCCCCGGGCCACGTCCTGCTGGGCGACCCAGTAACCCATGCCCTGCCACGACCCGCTGAAGACCCCAGCCATATGGGTGAAGAGGGTCGTGTAGAGGGCGGCCCAGATCAGGTAGAAGATTCCGGCGCAGACCAACCAGGCCCCGCCCAGCCAGCGCACCCCCAAGACCACCGATAGGATGATCGTGGCGGACAGGATGCCTAGGGCGGCCACGTAGTTGACGGGCAGTCCGTTGGCTGCGTCGCCGATGGTCACCCCACTGGGCAGGATCCCGTCCACCACCCCTTGGAGGTCCAGCACCGGGGTGAATAGGACGGCGTAGAGCGCGGTGATCACAGCCGGAACGAACAGCAGGAAGACCCCGCGCTGGACGGGATACCGGTGGTAGACCAACGCCGACACCGCCGCGGCGCCCAGTAGAACGGCCAACGTCAGGTCCAGGACCGGCACGCCTCGGGCGTCTATCACATCCGCCAGCGGCCGGTAGAGCAACAGCGCCACTGCGGCGGTCATCGCCAGGGGGACTCCGGCAACGCAGGCGATCCGTCGCGCCGTAAGAGGCCCTCGCCGGAGCAACCAGGCCAATACCGCCAGTCCCACAAACACCACCGCGATATGCACGCCCACGGCAAGGTCCTGCACCGGCAGCAGCAACGTCCTGCCGGCCCATGCGGGAGCGCCAACCAGGCCGTCGGTGCCGTCCACGTTGGGCACGTTCCCGCCCGTCTGCGGGTCGAGGTTGACCAGAGTCAGGCCCAGAAAGTTCTGGAATAAGCCGGACAATGCCGACCACTGGGGCAGCGTAAGGGTGGTCAACAGCAGAAAGAACCCGGCGGGCCGGCCCACTTGGTAAAGCTTTACCCGCCCCAGCGCCCACGGCAGGAAATCCGCCAATGACAGCATGAATAAGATCAGTCCGAAAGCCGCCACCACCAGGTAGGCAGTTTCTTTGGTGGCGAACATCAGGGCCAAGACGGCTGAAGCAAGGTAAAGGTAGCGCCGGTGGCCCTCGTTTATGTACCGCCACATCAGCACCAACAGCGATGCCGCGAAGAACGCCATGATGATGTCGTTGCGCCCGAACCGGCTGAAATAGAGCAGTGTTGGCGATAGGGCCAGCATCACCGCCGCCAAGAACGCGCCCGTGCGGCCCAGGTAGTCACGGAAGAAGTAGGGCACCGCCACCAACGCCGTTCCAAAGAGGGTGTATCCCAGCCGGGCGGTCACATCTGTGTCGCCGAAGATGCGGAACAACAAGGCGGTGAATTCGATCTGGAACGGGCCGTGCATCCATGGAGAGTGGATGTAATCGGTGCCGAACACCCAGGGCCAGCCCAGAAAAGCGCCGCTGCTCTCCGCCAACCGCCAGGCGAAGTGCAGGTGGATGGCCTCGTCGTAGTGCACGGTGCGGCCGCCCAATTCCCAGAGCCGCATGACCAGGGCAACTGCGACCACGGCCAAGAAACCCGCTTCCAACCGGCCGAAGGTGCGGCCGGCCCAGAGCCGGTGAGCTAGTGTCCTAGGGGAAAAGGCCGTTTTCACTCGGACTGATGCCCTATCTCCGTTCATTTATTCCGGACCGTTGCTTGGACCATCTCGTAGATTATTACGCCGTCCTGCTGGAAGGCGGTTCTCAGAAAACCGAAGCCCGCCAGGTTTTCGCCGCCATAGGTCTGCCGCTCTCTTGAGCCCAGGTAAACGTAGCGCACATCGTAAGCGTCTAGCAACCGGCGCACCTCGTCTGAATCGCCGCTGCTGAAGATCATCCTCACGTCGTCTTCCCGGCCTTGGAAGGGCGCCGATGAATTGCGCCACTGGAGTTCGTGACCCTTCCAGCCCAAGATGGTCGGGAACCCGGTACTGGAGGATATCCGGGCGAAATCGGAATAATCGTCGCCCACGGCCTCCACCATCCGGCCCCAGGTTGCGTCGTCCCGCAGCCACTGGATGGCTGCGTACTCCCCCGGCGCGGTCTGCTTGATAAAGGCCAGCCCATCCAGGGTGTTGTCGCTGAACGTGTGGCCTTCGTTGAACACCCCGGTCCGGTCCAGGACGGCTCCAACCGGGTAGTAGAAAGAGGCCAATAGCAGCACCACCACCGCCCCAGCCCACAGAAGGAGGCCGGCCCGCAGGAACCGGGCTACCGGTTTCGGGACCACCGCGGACCGGACCAAGTTTAACGACTGGCCCACCGAGGAACGGACCGACCACAGGTAGTACAGCCCGTAGGTCCCAACTATGCCCAGCAGCAGCCAGGCCTGGTAGTAGGTCTTAAATACCGTGTTCATCCGCCGGTAGGCGCCGCCGAACCGGTCCACGTTGTAGAAAAGCTCGCTTCCCACCAGGAGATAGAAAGCCAACGCCGCCAGCAGTAGGGGGAATACCGTTGCCGGGTCCAGCTTTAGTCTGACCCGCTGCATCGCGCTGAACCCGGCCAGCGCCACCAGGGCCAGACCCGGCACGACCAGTATCATCCGGCCGCCGATCTCGCCAAAGGCCGCGCTGGTCCCATCGTCGATCCAGGTGACGAAGAACGCCAAACCGGTCCAAACCAGGAACGGCGCCAACGCCACTACCATTACAAAGACCGCCGCAGAGCTGTCGCTGTCCGAGGGCCGTGCCAGACCCAGAAGCTGACGGACCAGGAATGAAACGGCCAGCAGGATGAACAACCCCATCACCAAGAACAGCAGGAAGGGCCTGGTGTTAACATCCTGCAGCGGCAGGATGCCCGATGTTTGGGGAACGAACCCGCTGTAGAAGGGCAGGAAGAGGACGACAGCCAAGACCAAAACAGGCACGACAACGATGGCGGCGTCTCTGGCCGCCCTGGTCAAGTCGCCTTCATGGTCACCGTAGGCCTTTACCAGCGCCACCGCTCCGAATATGGCGGCCAGTACCGGCAGGTCCGCGAGGTTGATAAAGGCTAAAGACCCCAGGAAGAGCGCGATGGCTGCTGACTCTACTGGATGACTCTTCACCCAACCCAGTCCCAGTCTGTCCGGGGAATGGAATAGATTGAGGCATAATCCCAGACCCAAGATGACGAAGGGCAGGCCCAGCACGTGGGCATGCAGGTCGCCCAGGATAAAGCTGAACATGGGGAACTCGGTGATCGTGTAGTCCAAGCTCTGGCCGCCGGAAAGCGTGTCGATCACCCGGCTGGCCCGGAACCACCACCCGCCGTCGGGGAAGGCCCCGGAGCCCGTATTCGCTCCCTCAAGGCCCTTGATTCCCACCCACTCCCAGAACCCGCTGCCACCCCAGCCCTGCAGATGCACGAACTCCATGGCCCCTTCCAGGTTTCCGGCCAGGAGGACCAACACCGGGGCCGCGCCGCCGAATACGATGCCCGCTTTGAGGCTGCCGCCCGACAGCCTAACCAGGTTGTAGACCAGTCCGAAGACGCCCATGGCCACCAGCCCCGGCACCAAGGACAAGCCCAGATTGTAGCCCACGCTGGAGGCGACACCGGTCAACTGGCTCAAGAAGGCCATCATGAAATGGCCGAAGTAGTAGTAGCTGATGGGATTCCCCGACAGCCAGGGGTCCTCGGGAGGGAAGAACCGGCTCTGGAGCACCGCGGTCATGAACCCTAGGTCCATGGGCTTTTCGGTGTGGTTGATGGCGGGCACTTCGGAGACGATGCCCAGCCACATCAGGAAGAACCCGATGAACAGGACCTCCGCCGCCACCAGCATGGGCCAATTCTGGCGCGCGAAATCTTTGATCTCCGTCAAGGACCGGCGGAACAGGAAGACGCTGGGTACGGCGGCCACAGCCAGGATCACGATGATGGTCAGTTGGGCGTTGGGAGCGATGTGGGACAGGCCCAGCATCCAGAGCACGTAGGAAAAGAACACCATGGCGGCGGGTTTTGCCAGGGTGAATCCCCGGTCGGGCAGCCTCCGAAATAACACGAAGGCCGCGGGCAAGGCCAGGATGCCCAGGGCTTGAATGGCGATGTACCAGCTAAGGGCGTCTAGCACGGTTATCTATCGATCGCCGGGCTGGAGCCGGCCGGCATGGGGTGGAATCGGTGAGAACCGGCGGAGCAGGTTTGGGTCAGGGAACGGGCGCCAGCAGCGATTCCACGAAGTCCCGGGTGTCGAATGGGGCCAGGTCGGTGACACCTTCGCCCGTGCCGATAAACAGGATCGGCATCTGAAGTTCCTGCTTGATGGCAAGAACGATGCCGCCCCGGGCCGTTCCGTCCAGTTTGGCCAGGAATATGCCGGTACAATCCACTGCTTCCTTGAACGACTTGGCTTGGGCCAGACCGTTGTGGCCGGTGGTGGCGTCCAGAGTGAGGATCACTTGGTGGGGCGCTTTGGGGTCCAGACGGGCCAGGACCCGGTGGACCTTACGCAGCTCCTCCATCAGGTTGGACTTGGTGTGCAGCCTGCCGGCGGTGTCGATGATCAACACGTCGGCGCCCCGCGCCTTGCTGGCCTGATAGCTGTCGTAGGCCACGGCGCCTGGGTCGCCCCCAGGTTCGTGGCTAATAACATCTACGCCGATCTGCTTACCCAGGATCTCCAGTTGCTCGGCGGCGGCAGCCCGGAAGGTGTCCGCCGCGCCCAGAATCACCTTCTTGCCTTCCTGGGTAAAATGGTGGGCCAACTTGGCGATGCTCGTGGTCTTACCCGCTCCGTTGACGCCCACCATCAGTATCACATACGGCCCGGTAACCTCAGTCTCATCCATCCAGAGAGATTCGCCGTCTTCAGGCTCCATGCCGGCCACCAAGGAGTCTTTGAGCGACTCGAAGACCTCCTCGCCGGATTCCAGCCCCTTTTCTTTGACGGTGTCCTTCAACTCTTCGATGATGCGGAGCGAAGTGTCAACACCAACATCCGAGGAGATCAGTATCTCTTCCAGTTCTTCCCAAACCGCATCGTCCAGCTTGGAGGACTTGAGCACGCTGAGGATCCGCCCGAACCAACGCTCGCGGCTGGGTTTCACCGCGTCCCGGGTGTGTTCTATGTTCTCCTGGCGGTTCCGTTTGAAGAATCTGAGCATCTATTGTCCTGGAGACGGGTGACCGGGGGTTGGGCGCCCGTTGAATGCAAAACTGGAACACGAATCGGCGGGGATGGAGCGGCGGACTAAATCTCTCCGGACAACGTAGCCAAGGCGGCACGGGCCGCTGCTCCTTCCGCCTCTGACTTCTTGCCGCCGGCGCCCGTGCCCACCACCTGGCCGTCGACCAGCACATCCACAGTGAACACGGGGCCGTGGTCGGGGCCCTCGCTGCTCACTAGTTTGTATGTAGGAGGGTCCAGCCCCTGGCCTTGGACCATCTCTTGAAGGAGGGATTTGGGATTCTCCGGCGGGCCTCCCTGTAGCTCGGCCTGGGCCAGTTCGGCGTCGATCAACTTGAGGATGAACTGGCGGGTGAACTCGTTGCCCTGGTCTATGTAGACCGCCGCGACCAGCGCTTCCAACGCCGCCGCCAAGACCGAGTCTTGTTGGTGGCCGTTGCTGGTCTCGACGCCCTTCCCCACGAACAGATAGCTGCCCAGGTCCATGCGCCGGGCGATCTCAGCCAGGGTCTCGCGGCGGACCAAGGAGGAGCGGATCTTGGTGAGTTCCCCTTCGTCGGCGTCGGGGAAGCGGAGGTAAAGCTCCGTGGAAACGGCCAGTTCCAGGACGGCGTCGCCCAGGAATTCCAGCCGCTCGTAGGACTGGCTCGGGTCCAGCCCGTGCTCGTTGCAGTAGGAACTGTGCACCAGGGCCAAACGGAGCAGGCTGGGGTCCTTGAAGGAGAACCCCAGCGCTGTTTCAAGGGCCTTGACGGAGGCCCTGGTCGGTGTGGTTTTATCCCTAGATGACCCCATGAGGCCACGGGGGCTGGGGCCGCTTGATCTCGCCGACGTGTTCGAACTCGCTCATGACCTTCGTCAGCGTCTCGTAGATCTCCACCGCCTGTTCATCGGGGGGAATGAACATCTTCAAGAAGGTGGCTTTCCCGTCGCCGAAAACGAAGGTGGGTACGCCGAACGCACCGTATTCTTCCACGGCGTTGGTGTGGGATTCTCCGATGTCTTTCAACAGTTCGGGGTCGGCCGCGTCCTCGCGGAAGCGGGCCATGTCGAGACCGGCGGCAACCGCGGCTTCTTCCATGACGGCCGGGTCCAGCAGGTCTTTCTTGTCTTCGTGGCGGGCCCGGAGCAGGGCCATGAAGAACGACTGGAACGCCTCATCGCCCTGGCGCTTGGCGGCTAAGCCGGACATGTGGGCCAGGAACGTTTTGTCGGTGCCGTCTATAACCTCTGGCAGCTCCCAAAGTT
>JADFNR010000074.1 GCA_022563275.1 Chloroflexota bacterium
CCGAGTTGGCGCCGGACCAGGGCGAGATCGTCGCCGGAGAAGTGGCGGCCATGGACACGGGCGGCCGCGCAAAGGTCATTCCCGTAGACGTGACCGACCCGGAAAAAGTGGCCTCCATGATCGAACAGGCCATCGGCGAGTTTGGGCCGGTGGACGTACTGGTGAACAACGTGGGTTGGACCGCGGACCGGCTGTTCGTGGAAAAGCCCAGAAGCGAGTGGGAGCGAGAGGTCCAGGTGAACCTCTGGGGCGCCATCAACTGCATCCACGCCGTGCTGCCAGGGATGATTGAGAAAGAGGCCGGGGCCATCGTCTGCATCAGTTCCGACGCCGGCCGGATGGGCGAATACCGGGAGGCGGTCTACTCCGCCTGCAAGGCCGGGGTGATCGCCCTGAGTAAGTCCGTCGCCAGAGAGACGGGGCGTTACGGGCTGCGGTTGAACGTGGTGTGCCCCGGTCTGGTGGTGCCGCCGGCGGAAGAGTCCATCAGCGATGAGAGCATGTGGAACCAGATGCGGGATTTATTCACCGACGAAGTGCGGGACCGGGTGAAGCAGAACTACCCGCTCCGCCGCATCGGCACGGCCCAGGAAGTGGCCAACGCCGTGGTCTTTCTAGCCTCGGACGCGGCCAGTTTCATCACCGGCCAGACCCTCAGCGTCAGCGGCGGGTATACGATGATGTGATTTGCCCCTCGCCTAGGTACGTGATTTAGGCATTAGTTTCTCTTAAAAACAACTGATTCTGTAAGCACAGAAGTTTGGCCGGACCATGTGAAACAGCATAAGCTACGTCTACCTAGATGAATACTCCCCGGGCGCCTACGGCTCATCAGGCGGTTCCTGTATAATTTAGTCAGATTCCTATTTTGGAATTCCAAGGGAGCGCAGGTATGAGCAGTTGGTCCTCAACCTCTTGTGAAGATTGCCATTGTGAAATCTTTGTCCATGAGGACTGGGACCATGCTCCACGATTTTGCGGAGATTGCAAGGAACAACGCCGGGCTCAATGGTACGAGCGAGCTTGCCTTCACTGTGGCGGCTCCATCTCAGTTCATCGGGACTGGAACAACGTTCCCGACTTCCATAAAGAATGCTCCTGGTTTGAAGTTAGCTGCAATATTTGCAGGAGCAGTCTCAGAGTCCACCGTGGGTGGGATAACCCACCAACAATCCACAAAGAGTGTCGTGAGAGAGAGGCCGCCAAATGGATTGACAGGCCCTGCAAGCATTGTGGAAGCCCGATTCATATCCATGCAGACTGGGACAATATCCCCCAATTCCACAAGGAGTGTGCCTGGTTTGAAGTTAGTTGCAATATTTGCGGGAGCGGTCTCAGAATCCACCGTGAGTGGGACAACCCACCAACAGTCCACAAAGAATGTCGACAGAGAGAGGCCGCAAAGTGGCGTGAGGTACCCTGTGACATCTGTAGCCAACCAGTCAAGGTCCATCAAGACTGGAGCAACCCTCACTTTTCGCACAAAGAGTGCCTAGCCGCGTATCGATCGAAAGACGTGCCATGCTCTCAGTGTGGGAAGTCGATCAGAGTTTCTACCTCGTTACAATTGAAATGCAAACGTAACGGCTGGGACCTGCCGAAGCGTTGTGCCGAGTGCAAGCACGATTCACTTTTGATCAAGGGCGCGATCGGCGCTCTACGGGATAAATTTCCGTTTGCATTGGAAACGACGATTGAGCAGCGAGGGCTTATTTTCACCGACAAAGTTGCTGTGGTTCGAAACCGGAGGACTGGTGAGGTCGTGGCCGAAGTCACCATGAAAGATGAAGGGCTAATCTTTACTGAACGGGTCGCGATAGCAAGCGTGAAGGATGGCGGACAAAGGATTTCAAAGACCCGTGAAGGGACATCGGGCATCTTTTTCCCTAAACGAACCGCTGACACCTATGATGCCAACACTGGCAACAAGACACATAGAACCAAGATGGTCGAAAAGGGGATATTCTTTCCCGAACACCTGGCCGAAACCCGAAGTATTGACCGGGATGCAAAGGGAAAAACAATTACCCGCATCAGGAATCAAGGATTTGTCCTTCCCAAAAAAGTAGCTAGGACCGACAAGGAGTAGCCCAACCACGCGGTTGGGAGGTTAAATACCGCCGCTGGTAAAAAATATAACATTCAAAAAGAGGCCCCGATTAATCGGGGCCTCTTTTTTGCAGGTCTGGTTGGCTGATTACTTGTTGTTCAGCGCCACCAGGTCCCAGGACCTTTTCTCGATCTTGGGCATCACTTCCTGGATCAAGTTTTCGTCCAGCTCGGAGGCGATGCTGGGGTAACCAGCCCGCTCGATCATGGACTTAAGCTTGCCGCCCTTGAACTGGTCCAGCGTCCACTTCAAGGTCTCGCCGGAGGTGGTGACGTCCCAATAGATACGGACGTCCTGGTTGCGCGGACCGTAGTGGTAGTGAGGGGCGTTCTGGAAACAGTCGAAGGCCAGCAACTCGACCTCTTGTCCCGCCACGTCGGACAGGACGTGGATGGCCATCCCTTCGTCGTTGATCTGGGGCAGGTGCCGGTACTCAAGGCCGAAGCGGATGTTTCCGGCTTCCACCTTGTCTCCCTCGATCAGCTCGGGCATCATGTGATGAACGGTGCGGCGTTCTTCCCGGACCATTTCCCGGGCCTTGGCTTCCATCTTGTTCAACACTCCCTTCTTGACCGGGGTCTTCTCCAAAGAATCGGCCAGGTCCTCATAGCCAGACCGGCGCACCATGGCCGTCATGTTGTTACGCAGGTTGTTGATGGTCCAGCCCAGCGGGTTGCCGGCGGTGGTCTTGTCCATGAATAGCCGGATGTTGTGGTTCTCCGGCCCGTAATGGTAATGGGGATTCTGATCGAAGCAGTCGAACCGAAGAATCTCGGTGTCCTTGCCGTCGATCTTGGAATAGACCTGCACGCACAAGCCCTGGTCGTCCATTATCTCTTTGCGGTAGCTCATGGCGATCTCTACCGAACCGGCGTCAAAAGTCGTTCCACCTTTTTCCATCGTCGTCCTCCTAAATTTCCCTATCCGTATCGAGTTGATGGTTGGCTGTCGTCTAAGTTGCCCCAGACGTGATTTGGAGAGATTATAGCATGGGGATTGCGCTCCGCAAATCGTTAAGTTACCGTTGGCGCAGGCTAATGTCCCCAAAACATTCCGCTGACCGACCGGCCCGCCCCGCCCTGAAGGGGGTCCAAGTCCATTGGAGTGATCGTTTGAGCGCCAAGGAATCACCTTTGCCCTGTGACGGGCCCTGGGTTTATACTCCCCTCCGGCCCTGGGCCTAGCCAAGTTTAAGAACTCGCTTCCGGATATCCTTGGCAACCCCAGAAACGCAGAGCAACATTGGAGGCGCCAGATTTGGAAATCGGAATCTCGATCCCACGGCTGCCCGACGTGCCTGGTCTGAGGCGGTTCGTTGAGACCGCGGAAGAATTGGGCTTCGAGTCGGTCTTGGCCGGAGACCACATCGTATTGCCGACGGAAGGCACCGATCAATACCCCTATACCAGCGACGGGTCGTTTTCCCGGCCGACGAACGAGCCGTTCCTAGAGACCATGACCCTGCTCGGGTTTCTGGCGGCCTGCACCAGCCGGATCAAGCTGGGCAGCACAGTGATCATCCTGCCCTATCGGAACCCGGTGGTCCAAGCAAAGATGTTCGCCTCGTTGGATGTCCTGACCAACGGCCGCATCATCTGCGGCGTGGGCGTGGGGTGGCTGGAGAAAGAGTTCCAGGTCCTGGGGTTGGACTACCACCAACGGGGGGCGATGACCGACGAGTTCCTGGAGATCATGCAGGCGCTCTGGAGCCAGCCGAACCCAGAGTACCACGGCAAGTATTACAGCTTCGACGGCATCCAATTTGAGCCCAAACCGGTCCAGCAGCCTGGCATCCCCATCTGGGTGGGCGGCCATACCAAAGCGGCCCTGCGGCGGACCGCGAGATACGGCAGTTGCTGGCACACCACCCGCCAGACCCCAGATTTCGTGGCCGGGAACCTGCCCTATCTGCGGGAGCGCATCGAGAAAGAAGGCCGAGACTTGTCAGAAGTCACCGTCTCCCTAAAGCGCAGCCTGCATTTCACCGACATGGGTCTGGGGGAGGGAGGCCACGTTCGGAGCGGCGGTTCGCTGGTCGCGACCACTCAAGAGGTGATAGACGACCTGCACGTCTGCCATGAGATCGGGATCGATCAGCTAACCTTCGATTTCCGGGTGGAGAGCCTGTCCGACTGTATCAGGGTGATGGAACACCTGGCCGGCAAAGTGCTGCCGGTGGCGCGCCGGTTGGGGTAGTTATCTTCTTTACAGGCCGCTGTCTCTGAACGTTTTGGCCCGCTTCACCAACTCCTCGTTGGTGTGGGCCATCTGGGTGACCTGCTCGTCCGTCACCTGGCGTTTCACCTGTCCCGGCAATCCGGTCATGAAGGAACGGGCTGGCACTTGGGTCCCACCGAGCACCACCGTGTTGGCGGCGATGAGGCAGTTCTCGCCCAGGGTAACCCGGTTCAACACAGTGCAGTTGTTGCCCAGCAGGGAGCCCCGCCCCACCAAATCGCAGTGGACCACCACGGAATGGCCGACCGAGACGTGGTCTTCGATGGTTAGACCGTCGCCGTGGATCACAGATCCCTCTTGGATATTCACATAATCTCCGATGACGATGGCGCCGGGGCTGTCGCCCCGGATGGTTACTCCGGGCCAGATACTGGCGTACTCGCCTATCTCAACGTTGCCGACAACGTAGGCAAATTCACTGACCCACGCGGTGGCGGCCACTTTTGGTGTTTTCCCTTCAAGGGTTCGAATCAAGTCGGTCCTCCGTATCTCGTGTGTATTCGCGGCGCGGCAAACTGGCTGCGGCGATCCCAGGAACAAGGCACAAAGTCCGGCCCAAGCGGGCGACCTCGCGCCAGCCGTAGATTATAGCTCACGAATCGGGCTGGGGTCAGCGGGACGAGGGCGGAAAGACAAAGGTTACAACCATTCCCCGAGTGCCGGTCCCACCGTTCGTCCTGAGACTATCGACCGCGGTCGGAACTCACCACGAACGGTCCTCCCCGTACATTGTTCAACAGCGGGAAGATCGCCCCGAACGGAAACAGGGAATAGACGCCCTAGTCCCTGGAGGCGCCGATGGACCGGCGGGCCTCACGGTCCATATCGCGGTCGATGATGGTGCGGCGTTTGTCGTACTGCCGCTTGCCTCTGGCCAGGCCCAACTCAACCTTGGCCAGGTGCCGTTTGATGTAAACGCGCAGGGCCACGATGGTCAGACCCTTCTCGGCCGCGGCGCTGGTCATCTACAGAATCTCGGCCCGGTGGAGCAGCAGTTTCCGGTTCCGCCTGGGGTCATGGTTATTGAGGCTGGCCGGGTCGTATGGGGCGATGTAGGCGTTGTGGAGCCACATCTCGCCGTCGCTGGCCCTGGCGTAGGCGTCGCGGAGGTCAATCTTCCCAGCCCTGATGGACTTGATCTCGGTGCCCGTCAGTGCGATTCCCGCTTCGTAACGCTCCAGTATCTCGTAGTCGAAGTGGGCCCTGCGGTTGGATGCCACTGGGCGAAAGTCATTGGCGGCGGACTTTTGGGAGGCCGCTTTTTTGGCTGCCGGGACAGTTGGAGTCGATGCCCTTTTCTTTGCCACTGGCTGTCACCACTAACCCAATACCTAGCCGCCTCGGCTGATCTGTTCCTTCAATATCTCGATCGCCCGGTCCAGATACACATCATCGTCGTCATCCCCCGCCGGTTCCAGCAGCACGTCCGGCGTGATGCCTTCGCCTTCGATAAGCAAGCCGTTGGGAGTGAACCAACGGGCGGTGGTGAAATTCACTCCTGAGCCGTCATCAAGGGGCCACAGATTGGTGACGCTTCCCTTGCCGAAGGTGGTGGTCCCGACGACGGTTGCGCGGCCGTTATCGATGATCGCCCCGGTGAATACCTCGCTGGCGCTGGCGCTGAACTCGTTCACCAGCACGACCATGGGTATATCCAGGGCTTTCCCGCCGGATTTAACCCCCCAATTGCGGCGGTTTCCCTTGGCGTCCACCTGATAAAGCACTAGGCCGTCTTTGATGAACTGGCTGGTAACGTCAACGACGGATGACACCAGTCCACCAGGGTTGTTGCGCAGGTCCAAGATCAACCCGACCCCTTGAGAACGTTCGAACCGCTCAAGCGCTTCCACCAGATCGTCGTTGGTCGTGCCGGTGAAACCCGATAGACGGAGGTGTCCGATGCGGCCCACCTGCATCAATAGGGTGACGCTCTCCAGATTTATGATGTCCCGTTCTATCTCGATCAAAACGGGCTGGGCGCTGCTCAGATGCCGCAGCAACAGTGTCACCTTGGTTCCCTTGTCGCCCCGGATCAACCGGACGACTTCTAGGAGACTGAGACCCCGGATACTCTCACCGTCCACTTCCAGAATCACATCGCCGGGACGGACTCCCGCAGCTTCAGCGGGGGTATCGGGCATGGGCGCCAGGATGGTCATCACCCCGTCACGGATGCCTACTTCGGCCCCGATGCCGCCGAAGAAGCCCCGGATATCTTCACTTTCCAGTGAGAATTGTTCGCGGTCCAAAAAACCGGCATAAGGGTCGCCCAAGGCGGTTAACATGCCGCGGATCGCTCCATCGCTGATAACCAAGGGGTCCAGATTTTCGCCGTCGATCTGCTCCCGGTTCAACAGTTCCCACACCTCGCTCAGGCGCTGAAACTCGGGCGGGAGGCCCTCGATACTAGGATTGTCATCACCACCATTGTCACCGCCAGAGCAGGCGGCCGCCACCAACAAGATGACCACCAAGATGGCAACAGATATGAAAAGAAGGGAGAATCGAGTCCTGATCACGGGTGTTCACTCCTGCCACGGGCCCGGGGCCTGCTCTCCCGAATGGGAAGGTTTAAGCTCCGTGGCATTCACATTGCAGGCATCGATTGTACCATAGGGCATGCCCGGCGCAGACTCCAGGCTCCCGGCCTGCGCAGCCTCTCTGCCGGCGTAGGCAGGCGCGTTGACATCGATTTCAGCAAGCTGCTAGCATGGCGATAACTGGGTTGGCCCAGCCTAGTGAGACCCCGCTGGTCCAAGCTCGTATAAGAGGGTGAATCTTGGCAGGAATCTCGGCCTTTGGGGCCTACGTCCCCAGATACCGGTTGGGCGCGGAAACCGGCGGTTGGGAATCAACCGGCCAACGCTCCGTGGCCAACTTCGACGAAGACAGCGTCAGCATGGCGGTGGCCGCAGGCATCGACTGCCTGAACGGCCGGGACCGGGAGGACATCGACGGGCTGCTGTTCGCCACCACCACCCCTCCCTACGCCGAGAAGCAATGTGCGTCGATCATCGCCACCGCATTGGACCTGCGCCGGGACATATTCACCGCCGATATCACCGATGTGCTCCGGGCCGGGACTACCGCCTTGAAATCAGCATTGGACTCGGTTGCCGCCGGCTCGGCCAAGCAGGTGCTGGTGATCGCCAGCGACAACCGCCAAGGGGCGCCCAAGGGGGAAACCGAGCGCAACTCCGGAGACGGGGCGGCCGCCTTCATCGTCTCCGGCGCCAAAGAAGAAATCATCGCGGAGCAGGCCGGCTCCTACACCATAACCGAGAACATGATGGACACCTGGCGCAGCGCCGGCGACCGGTTCGTCCGCTCCTGGGAAGACCGTTTCGCCATCGAGGAGGGTCTGGAGCGGATAATGGGGGAGGCGGTCTCGGGCTTCATGGAGAAGGAGGGAGTGTCGGTTAAGGACGTGGGCAAGCTGGCCCTCTATTCCCCGGATGCCCGCCGCCACGGCCAGTTGGCGCGGCACCTGGGTTTTCAACCGGAGCAGGTGCAGGACCCGCTGTTCGGGCGGTTGGGAAACACCGGCGCGGCCTTCCCTCTGATGCTGCTGGCCAGCGCCCTGGAAAACGGGTCGCCGGACCAATTGCTGCTCACCGTGTCCTACGGCGATGGCAGCGATGTGCTGGGCTTTCGCACCACATCAAAAATTGGGGAAGGCAGGCCCGGCCTGGGTGTCTCGGGATACCTGGACTCGGGAACCGTGCTGGACAGTTACGAGACCTACGCCAAGTGGCGCGATGTCTGGCTCACCGACTCCTCGTCGAGACGGCCCCAGGCCCAATCGCCGTCCGTAACCGCGCTGTGGCGGGAGGGCGACCAGAATATAAGGTTCCACGGCGGCGTCTGCAACCAGTGCGGTTACGTGCAATACCCGCCCCAACAGGTCTGTGTCGAGTGTCAGGCCAGGGACGACTCGACTCCCATCAGACTCAGCGATCGACTTGGCACGGTGTTCACCTACTCACTGGATTATCTGGCCGGCACAGTGGACTCACCCCTGGCCATCGTGGTGGTGGATTTCGAGCCGGGAGGCCGGGTGCTCTGCATGATGACCGACCGGGAGACCTCGGAGGTCCAGATCGGACTTCAGGTGGAGATGAGTTTTCGAAAGCTCCGGGTGGTGAACGGGATCCACAATTATTACTGGAAAGCGGTCCCCCTACGGCGGGCGGCCTAGTCCGTTCCCTACGTGGCGGGCAGACTAGTCCCTTCCCCCAGCGCACGGGGGAAGGTTAGGTCCCCCGAATCATCGGGGAGACTCTCGATAAAATCGGAGATCGGGCGCCGGCGATATAATAGGTTGCAGGCAATGGCAATTAGGAGAACGTTATGAGCGGGATCAAGGACCGGGTTGCCATCATCGGAATGGGTTGCAGCAAGTTTGGCGAGCGTTGGGACTCCAGCTCCTCGGACCTGATCGTGGAAGCGGCCTATGAGGCCTTCGAGGACGCGGGCATCGAGGGAAAGGACGTCCAGGCTGCCTGGCTGGGCACGGTGGCGTCGTTCCGGACCGGCCAGCCCCTGGCCGCGGCCCTCAAACTGGACTATATCCCCATCACCCGGGTTGAGAACGCCTGCGCCACCGCCACCGACGCCTTCCGGAACGCCTGCTACGCCGTGGCCGCCGGCATCTATGACATCGTGCTAACCGTGGGCGTGGAGAAGCTCAAAGACTCGGGTTTCTCCGGTCTGGCCGTGGCCGAACCGGCCGGGTCCGACGTTAATCCGCCGGTGCCGCCGCCCTCCCAGTTCGCCCTGGCAGCCACCCGCTATTTCCATCAATACGATATCCCCTACGACGAGGGGAAGATGACCCTGGCCCAGATAGCGTCCAAGAACCACCACAACGGGACCATGAGTCCCAAGGCCCACTTCCAGAAGGAGGTCAGCCCGGAACAGGTGGTCAACGCGCCCATGGTGGCCTGGCCCCTGGGGCTTTTCGACTGCTGCGGCGTCTCCGACGGCGCGGCGGCGGCCATCATCACCACGCCTGAGATAGCCAAGACCTTCCGGGACGATTACATCTTAGTCAAAGGGATCGGTCTCTCGGTGGGCGCATTTGGAGTCCTCCGCAACGACTGGGATTTCACCCACTTCCCCGAGTCGGTGCGCGCCAGCCAGGCCGCCTACCAGGAAGCCGGCATCTCCGACCCCCGCCAGGAGATCGACCTGGCCATGGTCCACGATTGCTTCACCATCACCGAGCTGATCATCTACGAAGACCTGGGTTTCAGTCCCCGGGGCCGCGCCAGCGAAGACGTGGCGGCGGGAACCTTCAGTCTGGAAGGCGAGTTGCCGGTGAACACCGACGGCGGGCTGAAGTGCTTCGGCCACCCCATCGGGGCCAGCGGCATACGCATGATCTACGAGGTCTACAAACAACTCCAGGGCAAGGCCGGAGAACGTCAGCTAAAGGACCCCACTTTAGGGCTGACCCACAACCTGGGAGGCCGCCCCGGCTCCTTCACCTGCTCGGTCGCGCTCTTCGGCACGAGGGACTAACCGGCGCGGCGCAACCGGGTTTCCACCTTCGGCTCGAGGCTTTAGCAGGCGTTGTTTGCTGCCATGATAGCGAGAGGCAACCGGCGTTTTTCAGCGACTGACATTGCGCGTGACTTCCACCTCATACCTTGTCATTCTGAGGCGTGAGCCGAAGAATCCCGTTGCTACTCCGCTACGCATCTGCAAGCGCAACGGGGCCCTTCGTTCCTCGGGGTGCCAAAGTCGTGTGGATCCTCCAGGGTGCGCATTCCAAGAAATCGCGGGTGTTTGCCTCACATCACAGGTCCGTGTTTGAGGGGGTACGCTCAGTATTGGACATAACCTTAAATTTTGTTTAAAATCTGACCAATAAACCGTTGTGCCGGAGCCTCTCCGGCTGAAATAATCGTGATGACATAAGGTGGGAGTGGAAGTGGGCGGAATGTCATCTGAGAATCACCGGTTCACCACATGGTCCGTCATGGGGGTCCCTTGCTGAAGTCCGGCATAGTGCAGGTTGTGGCAAGAGGCACCGGCGTGGCGTTTGTTCTTGACGAAAACGCGCCCTTTGACGTCGTGACGGCTGAACTGCGCGATTACCTTAAAAAGCAGAGCGGCATGTGGTCCAAGGGCGAAATCACGATCAATGTCGGACAACGGATACTGGCCCGTGATGAGCTGGCCCAGGTTAAGTCGATCATCGAGACCAACTCGGGATTAAAGGTGACCCGATTCTGGTGCTCACCCGAGTCCCTGGAGAGCGGCGACCTTCAGTTTGAGATCAAACCTCCGCCCTCCGCGGAGTCCGCCAAGACGGCGGCCCATAACGAGATCGTGCTGCCTGAACAGGCGCCTGCGCCATCTATCGAATCCGCAACCTCTGGCGAATCGGCTTCAGCCATAGAATCGATCATCGAGAGCCTCAAGAGCCGCCACAACAAGAATGGGGCTCGCAACCGGAACATCACCGAGGCCCTTTTCATCAAGTCCACCTTCCGTTCGGGCCAGTCCCTGGAACACCACGGGGATGTGGTGGTCCTGGCGGACGTGAACCCCGGCGCTGAGATCAGGGCTGACGGCGACGTGGTGGTGTTGGGCTCCCTCAAGGGATGGGTCCACGCCGGGGCCTCCGGGGACAACAAGGCCGTGATCATCGCCCTGGAACTCCCGTCGGCCCGGTTCCAGATCGGAAAGTATCAGGGCATCGCGCCAACTACAGCGCGGCGCCAGCCCAAATCGTCTGCCTCCGGCCCTAAGATCGCCTACGTGCGGAGCCGTTCGATCCACGTAGCCCCATTCGCGGGCCGGTTCGCGAGATACAACAAAGGAGTACCTTATGACGGGTAGGACCATCGTATTAACTTCGGGCAAGGGCGGAGTGGGCAAGACCACCGCCACCGCCAACATCGGCACCGGCCTGGCCATGCGCGGCCACAGGGTGGTGGTGGTCGACACCGACATCGGCCTCCGCAACCTGGACGTCATCATGGGTCTGGAGAACCGCATCGTCTATGACCTGGTTAACGTCATCGAAGGCACCTGCAAACTGAGCCAGGCCATGATCAGCGACAAACACGATTACGAGCTATACCTGATCCCCGCGGCCCAGACCAGGGACAAGAACAGCATCACACCGGAACAGCTTCGGGAGATGTGCGCCGAACTTGAGAAAGAGTTCGATTATGTGCTCATCGATTGCCCGGCGGGTATCGAGCAGGGCTTCAAGAACGCCACCGCCGCGGCCCAAGAAGCGATCATCGTGACTACTCCGGAGGTCGCGGCGATCCGGGACGCCGACCGGGTCATCGGCCTGCTGGAGTCTTCGGGGTTGCACCGGCCAAAGCTCATCATCAACCGCATAGACCCGGATATGGTCAAGCGCGGGGACATGATGGACCAGAAAGACGTGGAAAGCCTGCTGGCGGTGGAGATCATCGGCCTGGTGCCCGCCGACGAACACACCATCGTGGCGGCTAACCGGGGAATCCCGGTGGTCCATAATCCCAAGTCTCCCGCCGGTGGGGCGTTCCTTAGGATCGCGTCCAGGGTGGACGGAGAGGATGTCCCTCTGATGGACCTGGTACCCAAGACCGGCCTGTTCTCGCGGTTCAAAGGGATGGTCGGCATGAGCGGGAGGGCCTACTCTCATGCGTGAACTACTGCGTTGGCTCTTCAATCTGAGCGGCAAGGAATTGGACCAGGCCACGGAGATGTTCTCCAAGGACACGGCTAAACAGCGGCTGAAGCTGGTGTTGATCCAGGACCGCTTGGAATTGGCCCCTGAGAAGTTGGAGGAGATGAAGAAGGAGATCTGGGATGTGGTCTCCAAGTACATGGTGGTGGACGACGAGTTCATGGAATTTGAAGTCCGGCGCGTCGATGACCTGACAGTTCTAGTCTCCAACATCGAGGTCAAAGACCTCAGCGACCTGACGCCGGCGCCCACGGCGTAGGTTTCGAAACTACCAAAGCAAGTTACGAGGGGCGTCCCGATAAATCGGGATGCCCTTTTATTTGTCCACGATGATTATCCGAACCAAGATGACGATTGGTACAGACAGGCCGGCCCAAAAGAACCTAGGCGGACACAAGAGTGAATCAAGAATGTCAGGGCGGGTTGGAAACCCACGCCTACACCGGCGCCGCTCTCCCGTCATTAGGGTTTGACTGCCCCCATTCTGTCGTTCTGAGTCCTCCGACAGGAGGGGGAAGAATCCCATTGCTTCCCCGCGATGCCGTTATTGTCCTGCGGAACCGGCGGTTTGCCGCTCCTCAGCAAAGAGATTCCTCTCCCGACTCCGGTCGGGATCGGAATGACAATGGGGAGAAATGCCGTTGAGCTTTTCATCTCCTCTTCATTGACCGGCGCTGTACCCGCGCCTATGATTGGCTAACTTCCTAATAAAGAGGTGTCAGAACCCCTTGGCCAACTCGAATGAGTCCGATGTCCTGATCATAGGTGGCGGCATCTGTGGCGCCGCCACCGCGTTTCACCTGGCGCAACTGGGCGAACGGGTCACACTGTTGGAGCGGGGGGAGATCGCCGGGGAAGCTTCGGGGGTCAACGCCGGAGGTCTGGGGGGCTTGGGCTGGGGGCACAACCCCGATCTAGAGTCACACCTGACCGCGGGTAGCTTCGAGATTTTCAAGACCCTCCAACTGGACATGGGCTATGACATCGAGTTCCATGCTTCCGGCGGCTTACAGGCGGTACACACAGACCAGCAGTGGGACTGGGTCCGTGACCGGGTGCTTCGGCTCCGGTCGGAGGGCTACCACGCCGAGCTGCTGACAGCCAGGGAAGTGCGCGCCATCGAACCCGAAACGTCGGAGTCGCTGGCCGGGTTCATGTTCATGGTCAACCGGGGCCGTGCCCACCCAACCAAGGCCACGGAGGCCTTCAGTGAAGCCGCCGCCGCTCTGGGTGCCGGCATCAAGACCGGGCACGATGTCCAAGCCATGACCCAGCAACAGGACGGCTCATGGCGGGTCCGGTCCGGCCGGGGAGAATTCCAGGCCAATACCCTGGTCTTGGCGGTGGGCGCCTGGTCCAAACCGGTGGGCGATCTGCTGGGCATACAGATTCCCATCGTCCCCATCAGAGGCCAGATGTGGGCCACGGAACCGGCGCCGCCCAGCATCTTCCATGTGATCGGCTCCGTGGAATCCCATTTTGATTGGAGCCAACAGTCTACCGGCGACGGCTTTCCCCCGGAACTCACCCATCATGGTGAAAAACGGATAACCCGCCACCTCTACGGAGGCCAGACCAGGAACGGCGAGATCATCTTCGGCGGCGACCGTCAAATGGTGGGGTATGATTACACCCCCGACGCAGAGGGCATCGAAGTGAACCGGGGCCAGGCGGCCGAGGTGATTCCCTTGGTGGGCAGATTGTCCGTGAGCCGCACCTGGGCCGGAATCATGCCCTTCTCCAAGGACGGGAAGCCCATGATCGGCAAGGTTCCCGGATTCGAGAACCTGTTCGTCCTGACCGGCCTGGCGTCTTCCGGGTTCGGACGCGGCCCCATGGCCGGCAAGTTGCTGGCCGATTACATCCACACCGGGCATCCGGCTCCCGTGCTGGCCGAGGCCGACCCCGCCCGGTGCATAACGTTTAACTGACCTGCCAGGAAGTGATTCCATTGCGCCTGATATTGACCAACTGCAACGTCATCGACTGCGTAAACCCCGACCCCAAGTCTCAAGCCACGGTGGTGATCGAGGATGGGCGCATCCTGGAGATACGGGACGGTGGCCCGCCCGCCAACACGTCCGGCGACCGCGTGATCGACCTGGAAGGCTCCTACCTGCTGCCCGGACTGTGGGACGTGCATATCCACCCCCAGCACCCCAACCCAGCGGGCACCACCGTGGCGCAACTGACCGCCGCCTTCGGCCAGAACCTGCAAAGAGGGCTGATCGAGGCGGGAGTGACCGCCGTGCGCAGCGGCGGAGCGGGACATTTCATGGACGTGGCCTGGCGGCGCGCCTTTGAGGGCCAGGGTCCGGCCGGACCGAGGGTCTTCGCCTGCGGGAATTTCTTGACCACCACCGGCGGCCATTTCCTGACTTCCGGGCACGCCAGAGAGTGCGACGGCCCCTACGGGTACGCCCAGGCCATCCGCGACCAGATGAAACACGACGTGGACCATATAAAGCTCAACCTGACCGGTGGCATCATGGGCCCCCGGTGGGACCGGCATACCGAGTCTTTCCTGCTGCCCGAGGAGATCGAGACCGCGTTCGCCCTGTGCAAGCAGCGCAGCTTTCCAGTCATGGCCCACGCCACCCATCCCGAGGCCGTCAAGATGGCCATCAAGTTGGGCGCCCACAGCGTGGAGCACGCCTACATCACCGACGAGGACTGCATCACGGACTTCGTCAGCAGCGGAACGTGGTACGTGCCCACCCTGAGCATCAGCCAACTCTCCCCCAATCTGGCCACAACCGAGCACGAAAAAGCCTACGCCGCGCGCAAGAACCTGGCGCCGGACCTGGTGGTCCGGGCCGATGCCGCGGCGGAAGAGCACCGCAGTTCCTTCCAGAAAGCTTTGTCCGCCGGCGTCAAGATGGCCTTGGGGTCGGACATATCGCCCATGCGCGACTCCGCGTTGCTGGAACTGGGCCTGTGGGTCAAGTGCGGGGCCACGGCCTGGCAGGCGCTAACGGCCGCCACCAAGAACGCCGCCGAGATGTGCGGCGTGGGGCCGGAACTGGGCACCGTGGAGCCGGGCAAGCTGGCCGACCTGATAGTGGTCGGGGGCAACCCATTGGCGGACATCGAGAACCTGCGAAAGCTGGAGTTGGTGCTGAAGGAAGGACGGGTGGTGGCGGACCACCGGGGGTAGGGGATGGGGGCGAAATCCCCCCGAACTGACTGATGCCAATGGGTGCAGTGAAGCAGTCGTGCTACGCTATTTCCACGATGAACGACGAATCCGTTGCCGAATCTGAGGAGACGGTGGATTGGCGAATTCTGGGGTTTAGATCTTCTTCGGGCGGCGAGGCGGTGATTCTTTCACCGGCTTCGCCACCTTGTCTAAGTTCGTCTCGAACTCTTCCTTTGTGGGCACGGGTATCTCGTGCCCCTTTGGCGTTTTCTGAGTCTTCGATTTCTCTTTGCTCATGGTTATAGTTTAACTCATGATGGATTTTGAGCGATGGCGTGAAACGCATCCTCTTGAAGGGCCGGTCTTCAAGCTCAAGCGGGCAGAAAAGCACTTGGAAACCATCGACGAGTACCTCACTCGATACGAGACGCTCAATCCCACAAGAATGCTCTGTAAGCTCAATGCGGATGAGACGTTCTATGAATGTACCTTGCTCTCGCTCACGCCACCATTCCTCGATTTTGGTATCGCTATCGGGGAGTTCAGTTACCAGGTCCGGTCGGCTTTGGACCACATCATCTACGCCTTGGCCGAGTTTCCTGCCACGCTGACCGTCCGCCAGCGAGATAGTGCCGAAAGAAGTACCAGCTTTCCTATTATGCTGGGTCGAGATGATTCGTTTATCGACCGCCAACTCAGTTTCGTTAAGGCTGATATCCGGGCCGACGTGAGGCGAATCGTGGATGCTGAACAACCTTATCAAAGAGGGAATCGAAACCAAGCGAGGGCTGACCCGCTTGCCTTGTTGGACGAACTTAACCGAGTCGATAAACATAGGATTTTCCGAACCCCTAAGGTCGGTATTAATATCGACAGAACTAATCTTGCTCCTGGAATCACGATTCTTGCGATGGACAGCGTTAATCACGGCGATGTATTCGTACGTATCCCCGCCAATCTCGACCCTAAAGTAGAGTTCTATCCACGCGTTTCCATGGAGGTAGTGTTGCCTATAACTGGGCCAAGTGGAGGTCAGGTTCGCATGGAAAGCCTCGGCATCATACACGACCGCGTGCGAAACATTATCCTCCCCCAATTTGTACGCTTCTTTGACCCGCTCCCGCCTAGCGTTACACTTTAATTGTCGAATCTGCCTTCCAGGCATAGTTATTAATCCCCCTTATACATTGAAGGTATAGTCACCTTTCGTAAAGGGGGGTTGGGGGGATTTAAGCCGCCATCTTCTGGCGCAGAAGCGGCAGCACGTCCGCGGCGACGCGTTGGCATTCTTCTACGTGGGGGAAGCCGGAGAGGATGAACTCATCCACGCCCAGTTTCCAGTAGTCCAGGAGCACATCGGTAACCTGTTCGGGGGTGCCGACGATGGCGGTGCCGCAGTTGACCCGGACCTCGGAGAGCCCGTTCCACAGGTGGGGTGCCACTATGTGGTTGGGGGCTTCCCGGGCCTGGGCCGCCTGACCCACCAGAGCGGTGCCCGCGATGGCCGCGCGGCGCTGGGCCTTGACCGCCGGGTCGGCGTGGTCGA
>JADFNR010000175.1 GCA_022563275.1 Chloroflexota bacterium
AGGTTGTACAGTTCCACCGCCACCGCGCCCATGATGGTCACCACCACCTGTTCTTTCAGCCGGGGATAGACCGCCTTCAACACATCTTGCCGCAGCATCACTCCTCCCACATAAGGTCCCGGGTGAGCAGCAAGGCCACGGGGCGCAGCGAACTCTCGGCCAGGGTCTGGGCCTGCTGTACCTCGTGGGCCACGGTGGCCGGGTCGGACAGCTTCCCGTAATCGATGCCCAGGGACCGGAGCAACGGCTCGGTGACGCGCCCGCCCTCGGTCTGCCAGGGGTCGCGCTCGCCCATCCCGCCCCGGTAGCTGATGACCATCAGCAATGGGATGCGGTAAAGTTGGGCCACGGAGACGATGCCGTTCACCGAGGTGAGCAGGCCGTGGTTCTGCATCAGCATGGCCGATTTCCGGCCGGCGAAGTGGGCGCCGGTGGAGATGCCCACCCCCTCCTCTTCTTTATTGAGCCGGATCAAGGTCATGTCCGGGTCGTCTTCGGCCATCTGCATCACGTGGACCAGCCAGGTCTCGGGCAGGGCCGACAACAGGGTGATCCCGGCAGATTTCAGGGCCGCATAAAGTATTTCGGAATTTTTGACGGAAACGGGCACCTGTGAGCCACCTCCAAACAGGTGGGCCAATTGTATGCGCCCCCTCTGGGCGGGTCAATCGGGGCCGGTCGACCGGGCATCCCGTCCTGGTTTGCCCGGCCTGCGTCCCCGCCGATATACTGCACCCACCACCGGCGACCATTCAATCGCAACTACTACCTCTGGAGGCGCGGTGCATTCAGCCGTCTGGGACCAAGTGGAAACCATATCCCGTGAAGAGATGGAGCGGCTTCAAGTGGAGCGCCTCCAGGCCTGCCTCGGGCGGCTTAAATCCCAGGCGCCCTTCTACCGCGAACGCCTTGCCGGTATCGAACCCGGCAGTATCCAGTCTCTGGCCGACCTGACGCGCCTGCCGTTCACCGACAAACAGGACCTGCGCGATAACTACCCCTTCGGACTCTTCGCGGCGCCCATGTCCGACGTGGTCCGCATCCACGCCTCCAGCGGCACCACCGGCAAGCCCACGGTGGTCGGCTACACGGCCAAGGACATCGAGACGTGGGCCGGTCTGGCGGCGCGGGCCCTCACCATGGCCGGCGTAACCAAGGATGACATCGTCCAGAACGCCTACGGATACGGGTTGTTCACCGGCGGACTGGGCCTGCACTACGGAGTGGAAAAACTGGGCGCGGCAGTGGTGCCGGTCTCCTCCGGAAACACCGCCCGGCAGGTCATGCTGCTACAAGACTTCGGCACGACGGTGCTCTGCGCTACCCCCTCCTACGCCCTGGTGTTGGCGGAGGGCGCCGCCGAGGCTGGGTTCGACCTGCGTGCCGGGCCGCTGCGGGTGGGAATCTTCGGAGCGGAACCCTGGTCGGAACAGATGCGCGCCGAGATCGAGTCCCGCCTGGGGATCGATGCCCTGGATATCTACGGGCTCTCCGAGGTAATGGGGCCGGCGGTGGCCATGGAGTGCGGACATAAGACGGGGATGCACATCGCCGAGGACCACTTCATCCCCGAGATCGTCGATCCCGACACATCGGCTCCGTTGCCGTTGGGCCAGCCGGGAGAATTGGTCTTTACCTGCGTCACCAAAGAGGCCCTGCCCTTGATACGCTACCGCACCCACGACCTGGCCCGGCTGCTGCCCGGCGACTGCTCCTGCGGCCGCACCACGGTCCGGATGGAGAAGGTCCTAGGCCGCAGCGACGATATGCTGATCATCCGCGGCGTAAACGTATTTCCCTCTCAGATCGAGGCGGTGCTGCTGGCCATGGGCCAAGTGGAGCCTCACTACCAATTGGTGGTGGACCGGGGCGCCGGCCAGATGGACGATCTAGAGGTCAGGGTCGAGTCGGCGGCCGACCCCAGCCGGCACGGTCAATTGGAGGGAACCCTGAAGGCCAATCTGCGCAGCGCCCTTGGCGTGGGCTGCTCCGTGATAATACTCGGCCCTGGAGAGATCGCCCGCAGCGAAGGCAAAGCGGTCCGGGTCATCGACAACCGGCACATCTAGCGGGAACCCGCCGTTCGGAGGCAAGAGATGGAATTTGAAACGATGAGATACGAGACGGACGGCGACCTCATCCGTCTTACCCTGGACCGGCCCGAAGTCCTGAATGCCGTCAATTACCAGGGCGTCCTGGAACTTCACCAAGCGGCCCAGGCCATCCACGACGACCCCCTAGCCAGAGCCGTGCTCATCCGGGGCAACGGGCGGGCTTTCTGCACCGGTATCGACCTCAAGGAGTTGACGGCCGGGGAGACGCCACAAGACTACTTCTATCAGTGGGACCAGGCCCTCCGTCTCCTAGAACGGGCCGACAAGCTGATAATCTGCGCCATCCATGGGTTCGCCTTGGGCGGCGGCCTGCAACTGCCCCTGGCCTGCGACATACGCATCGCCACCGAGGACGCGGTCCTGGGGCTGCCGGCGGCCAAAGAAGGGTTCATTCCGGGACTGGGCACCTACCGGCTGCCCCGGTACATCGGTTTGGGCCGGGCCAAGCGCATGGCCCTTTCCGGCGAGAACATCGACGGCCTGGAAGCGCTGCGCATCGGGTTGGTCGATTACGCCGTCAAACCGTCGGAATTTGACCGGGAAGTTGAGGCCCTGACCCAGCGGTATCTGGCCTTCAGCTCCGAGGGCGCCCGGCAGACCAAGTTGATGTTGTCGGCCTACCAGGACCTGCCCCACGGGCCGTTCTTCGAGGAGTACCTGCACCGCCAATCAATCGCCATCGCCTCTCCCGATCACGATGAAGCGATGGCCGCCTACCGGGAGAAACGGGACCCGGTATACAAGTCGCGCTGAGGCAGTTGCGGGCGGTGCGTAATGACGATGGGGCGGCGCCTCATCTACCCAACTACCATTAATGGTGAGTCCGACATGCGTCGAGCGCCGATTCTATCGGGCGGCCTCGGCTTCGCCGGAAAGTTACCGCTGACGCATCTCACTGACCGCAGCTAACGCCTGATCGAGGTCCCGGGTGGAGATCGGTTTTTCGAGCACGGGGTTATCCAGTAGGTCCAGGAAGGAACGGGTGCTGGATTCCGCCAGGCCGCCGTTGACTGAATGTTCGAATGGTTTTCATGGCTGCTCAGCCACCGCCGACGGAACTTCCATGTGAAAGGTTGACCCCGACACGCCGTCGCTCTCTACCCATAACTCGCCGCCCAACTGGGCGATGATTCCGTAGGAGACACTCAGGCCCAACCCGGTCCCTTCCCCCACCTCTTTCGTGGTGAAGAACGGGTCGAACACCTTCAGCAGATTCTCAGCCGGGATCCCCGGCCCGTCGTCTGAGATGCTGATCCGTGTCGAACCACCGATTTCCTTGACTGATATTGATATGCTCCCGCGTCCGTGCGCCGCAACGCAAGCCTGTTCTGCGTTGGTCAGGATGTTTACGAGGACCTGTGTCATCAATTGTTCGTCTATCGTGATATCGGGATGCTCCAAGAGAACATTGGTCGAAACCGAAATGTTGTTTATCCGGAAGTCGTGGCCCTTTAGTTCCACGCAACGTTCAATGAATTCTCTCGCGTCAACCGTTGTGATCTTCGGAGAGGACTTCCTCGCGAATTGCAGTAGGTTCCG
>JADFNR010000005.1 GCA_022563275.1 Chloroflexota bacterium
CCTTCTACGATCACTGCGCCCTCTCTTCTGACGTCGGTCCGGGCCCGGTCCATGGCGTACAGGAGCCGGCTCTTGTCGAACATCGGCCCCTGGGGCGAGTTCAGGTACTTGGGCTCCGAACCGTCCAAAGACCTGGCCCCGAATCCCACCAGATTACCGTGGGAGTCGCGGATGGGGAACATCAGACGGCCCCGGAAGAGGTCGTGGGCAACCCCGTCATCTCCGGTGCGCACCACTCCCGCGCTGGCAAGTTCTTCCGGGGAGTAACCTTCCCGGACCAGATGGTTCTTGAGCGACTCTCCGTCGGAGGGGCTGAGTCCCACCGCAAAGGTCTCGATGGCCTGTTTATCCAGTCCGCGTTGCGCCAGGTATTCCCTGGCGGATGCTCCCTGGGCCGATGCCAGCGTGCGCTGGAAGAAGGCCCGGGTGTCTTCGTTTATCTTGTGGGCCGCTTCGTTCTGGGGGCTCTGTCCCCGCCGAGGAAGAGTAACTCCAGTCTGCTGGGCTAATTGACGCAGCGCCTCGCCGAATTCCAAACTCTCCGCGCGCATCACGAACGACAGAACGTCGCCGCCGGTTGCACAGGCCCCAAAGCAACGCCATGACTGGCGATCGGGAAATACGTGAAAAGAAGGCGTCTTTTCCTGATGGAAAGGGCAGTTGGCTTTGTAGCTCTTGCCGGACCGTTGCAGGGGCACCCGCTGCGAGATAACCTCGACGATATCCAATCGGCTTTTAACGTCATCGACGGCGGTCATGGTCCGCCCCCTTCGCCGGTGAGCCTGACACCCTTTGCCCGCCCGTCTGATTCGATCAAATGCTTCGTGGCTCCACCGCCCAACAACAGCTTTGTCTAGGCTCTGTACGCCCGTTGCGCACAATATCTCTATCTTATTTTAACATGAGCCCCAACGTTTGGACAGGCGATTTCATCCGGAGCGCGTTGATATGCGATGCGGCCAAGCCGGAAAGGGTTCACGGCGCCCGGGCTTGGGTCCGGCCTAATTCAGCCGCTCCGCCAGTTCCCGCTTGCGGTCCAGCATCTCTTGAAGGGAGTCGGTGACGATGGCATCCAAGCGGGCGGCCGCCATCTGCTCCATGTCCCGGTCAAAATCCAAGTCCCAGGCCAGGACCCTGGCGCCTCGGGACTGGAACTTGCGGTGCAATATGGGGTTGTATGAGTCATGGGCCGGGTCGTACCAATCGGCCTGAACCAAGGGGCTGAAGCAGCGTGACCGGATGGGGAACGGGTGATGGCTGGACCAGATATATCCGCGAACGATCTTCGGTTCGATCTTTCGGAGCTCCCACAGCGCTATGGGGTTGAAGCTGGCGACGAGGGTGCTGTCCCAACGGGCATGACGCCGCACCACCTCCGCGACTTTGTGGGCGATGAGCATCATTCCTTTCATGATGACCTTCATCTCCACGTTGATCAGAAAGTCCGGCGGAAGAGAATCGAACACCTCATCCAAAGTCGGTGGCCGCTCCCCTTTAAACTCAGGACCGAACCAGTACCCGGCGTCCAGGGCGCGGACTTCGTCTTGGGTGTGGTGGTTCACCGGCCCGCTGCCGCTGGAGGTGCGGTCCAGGCGACGGTCGTGGAACACCACCAATCTTTCGTCCTTGGTGAGGCGGACGTCTAATTCTATGCCGTCGGCGCCCAGGTCAAGGGCCTTGCTGAAGGCCGGGAGGGTGTTCTCTGGGGCGTTGGTGACGTCGCCGCGGTGGGCGATGATCAGGGGAAGCGGCAGGGAACCGGGGGCGAAATCCCAGCGGGTGACACGCTCGGTGCTGCTTAATTTTGCCAAGTCGGAACCTCTGTCAGGGGGTGCGTCCACCATACGCAGGGCCGCAGCCGGGTGTCAATGAACGTATTGTCGCAGTCCTGCGGCCCGCCGCTTAGACCAGGGAGTAGAATGACCAGGTTATCCCGCTTCCCGGCGCCGCCACATCTTTCATGGTGGATGTGGTCCGGGCAGCCATTCAAGACGTCCTGGGGCATGAGTCTGATCTCGGGGGCATCCTGGCGGAATGAAGTCATTTTCTGGAGCTAGAGGAACGTTGGGGTCGGTGTTGCAGAACGCCGACTTTCGCGTTATCTGGTACGTCGGAAGCCTGGGCGAGGTCGGCCGCCGCATGGAGCTGCTGGTCTTAAGTTGGCTGGTCCTCCAGTTGACCGACTCATACTTCCAACTGGGCCTGGTGCTGGCCTTCAACAACCTTTCCCGGCCCATGGTCTCCATGTTCACCGGTTACATCGCCGACCGGTTTCCACGGGGCAGGATACTGATTGCAGGCCAGGTCTTAAACGTCCTGACGACAGCCGCCCTGTTGGCGGTGATCGCCTACGACTTCGATCTGATCAAGCCATGGCACGTGTTTGGGGCGGTGTTCGTCCAGGGACTGACCAAGGCCATCGAGGACCCATCCCGCCGGACCGCAATCTTCGACATCGTCGGACAGCATCGATTGGTTAATGCCCTTTCTCTGGACGTGATCAGCCACAATATCGGCAAGATGACCGGGCCCATAGTGGGCGGGATACTGCTGGATACCGCCGGGTTCACGGGCGCCTATGTCTTCTTGCTGGTGGTCCACGTCTCCAATCTGGGCTTAATGACCAGACTGCGAATACCCAGTTACCAGGGCCCGGCCCACATCGAGCCGGTCCTGCGCAGTTTGCGGGTTGCGGTGCGTTACGCCTGGGGAAGCCCCGTGTTGGTGGGGTTGTTCTATATCACAATCGTGATGAACGCCTTGGCTTTTCCCGTCCAACAGTTCATACCCGCCATCGGCCGCGACCACTTGGGAGTCGGCGTCATCCTGGTCGGCCTCCTAGTCGCCGCCGACGGGTTCGGGCAACTGGCGGGGGCGGGGATCATGGCCATAACCCGCGACCTGCGCTACCACGGCCGGATATTCGTGCTGGGTTGCGGTGGGGTCCTGTTGATCGGCATCATCTTTGTATGGTCGCCGTGGTACGCGCTGACCTTTGGCTTGCTGACCGTCAGCGGTATCGCTCAGTCGGGTTTCTCCACCATGCAGAGCGCCATCACCATGCTTGCCACGCCCCACGACATGCGAGGCCGGATGATGGGCCTGCTCAGTGTCTGCATCGGCGTTGGAACGCCTTTGGGGGCCCTGGAGATAGGGGCGGTGGCCTCGGCGGTCTCGATCCAATTGGCCATATCCCTGAACGCCGTGGCCGGAATTTTGCTTCTGGTGCCCGCAGTCGCCTTCTCACCTCTTCTTTGGAAGCCCCTGACCCAGGCGGAGCCGGAAATAGCGCCGGAGCCGGGCCTTGGTCCGGAAACAGCCCCGCAGCCCATCGGCGGAGATGCCCAGCTCCCATAGCTTCCCCCGCCCTCCTTCCCTTGCCCGCTTGCAGGGGAACCGTTATATTCTGGTGGGCTGGGCATCCGCAGCGCCCGGCTATCCAAGATCGCCCGCGGGAAACCAGAAGAAACCCAGAATTAAACCCAGAATTAAACTCGGAGTAGACATGCCGCGAATCGTTGATTGGCCGGCCCGGATGAAAGAGGTTGCCGGGTTTGTGGGCCTGGGCCAGGACGAGCTGGAGATCATCCAGTCCACCCGCGATCTGGTGTTGGCCAGGGGAGAGGCGTTGACCGCCGAGGTCTACGACCATTTCTTGAAGTTTCCGGAGACCCGCCGGTTCTTTCTGGAAGAGGGAGGAGAGGTCGACGAAGAAAAACTGGAGCGCCGAAAGCACAGTCTGCTGCGCTGGCTGACCGGTTCCATCGACTTCAAGATCGACGAAGATTACCCCATCCGCCTGCTGGCCACGGGGATCGTCCACAGCCATCCTCCGTCCCACCGGGCACACCTGGGGTCCATCCCCAGCAGGTTCATGGTCGGCTCCATCTCATTCATACAGACGGCCCTGGCCCAGATATTTCAACAAGATATCGACGACCCGCATGAGGCCCAGCGGGCTTCGGTGGCCTGGAACAAGCTGCTGATGGTACAGCTAGATATTCTGCAGGCCGGCTACATCAACGAGGTCCCGACTGAACCGGCGGGCGACGCCCCGGACATGCCTGAAGTCAAGTAGCGTTTGGTGTTGACCGGGTCGAAAATCGGTCCAGGCGATCTTTCAAACCAGGAGAGTGAAACATGGGTAAGGTGTTGGTGATCCAAGGCGCGGGCATGAACATGAGGGGCAAGGTCCAGGTCGAGACGTTCGGACCCATGACCTTGGAAGAGATCAACGAGCAGATCCTTGGTTTCGCTGAGGGTTTGGGCATGGACATTGAAATTTTCCATTCCAACATCGAAGGCGAAGTGGTGAATGCCTTATACGATGCCCACGACCGCGATTTTGAAGCCGCGCTGATCAATCCGGCCGGCTACACCACCACCACCGGGCCCATCCGGGGCGCCATATCTCAGGTGAAGTACCCAGTCATCGAGGTGCATGCATCCAACCCCACCGCCCGCGGAACTGTCTCACAGGTGCTGCCCGTCTGCAAGGGCGCTGTGTACGGCTTCGGGGTCTACGGCTACAAGCTGGCCCTGGAAGCGGTCAAACAGATGGCCTAGAGGTCAATCGCACCTGAAACAGCGGCGCTTCCCAAATACATCGTCATGAACGTTCTTGGTGACGATCAGATAATCGATGACCGCCCGTAACGTTTTGCCCTCGTCGACGATATCGTATTTATCTTTCATGGAGCGGATGAAGGCGATCTGGTCCGTGCCTAATTCGAGCTCGAACGTCTGTTTAGGGCTTGCCATGTAGCTGTCTCCTAGGCGTCAAAACGCCTGTCACAGGGCGGCGTCCTGGACCGCTTGGGATATGGCCGCCAGCCTGGGCGTGTTGGTGGCCTCGGCGCGGAAGCCGTTGGTTATGTAAGCAAAGGCCAGTCCCGAGTCCAGGTTGGCCCAACCGATGGAGGTGCCCGAACCAGCGTGTCCGAAGGTGCGGATATCCTCCATGCCAGGGGCTGCTGACCGAGGGTCTCCCAGAGATAAACCCAATGAGCGTTTCACGTTCCGGTCCAGGCTGTGGTCTAGGCCTTCCGACTGTTGTTTGGTTACTTCCGCCACCGTCTCCGGTTCCATGGTGGTCACACCGTCCAATGTCCCACCCCCCGCCATCATGGCGTAGAACCGGGCCAGCCCCCTGGCCGTGGCGATCCCGCCGCCGGCGGGGAGGACGGCGGTATGGACTTCCGGCCGGTTGTAGATCGTTACCTGGCTGGTCCGGTCACAGTCCTCCATGGCGTGCAATTTGGCCACCCGTTCCTCCATGGAGGGGTCGATGCCCAGGTGGAATTCTTCGATCTTTTGAGGGCCGGTTATTTCTTCCCGGACAAATTGGTCGATGGGACGACCGTCGATTATGCGGACCAATTCACCGATCACCCAACCGAAGTTCCGTGGATGATAGGCGATCACCCGGCCCGGTTTGTAGTCCAGGGCTATCTGTTCCATGGCTTCCACCGCCGCTTCCCAGTCGTGCCACCGGTCCCAGGTCATGTGGCTAGGGGTGTCGGGGAACCCGGATTCGTGGGTCAGCACGTGCCGGATAGTGACCTCTTCCTTGCCGTTCTGGGCGAATGCGGGCCAGTGGGAGGCGACCGTGTCGTCCCAGCTCAATTTGCCCCGCTCCCAAAGGATGTGGAGACAGGCGGCGGTCACCGCTTTGGTGGAGGAGTAAAGGACAAACAATGTGTCTTCAGCTACCGGTCTGCCCGTCTCCTGGTCAGCCAGGCCGCCGTACAGGTCAATGACCGGCATCCCGTGACGGTAGACCGTCAGCGCCGCGCCCGGGTGGACTCCAGTTTCGATCTGCTGATTGAATAATTCTTCTACACGGCTGAGTCCCTTGGGGTCCATCTGAGCGCTTTCCGCGGCTACCACCATTCAGTTACGTCCTCTGTATCCGGTCTCTGGAGATTTTGCAGCCGAGTTTAAGCAATACGCCGTTAAGTTTCCCGCCGCCCAGACCTCGTCTTTGTGGGAATTCTGCGTCGGGCTCGATCTATATGACGTCAAGTTCCGCACCGCCGAGACCTTCAATCATTATGGAGGCCGTGTCTCCGGGTTTCACGAATTTGGGAGACACGATACTACCCGTGATTATCACCATGCCCGCTAACAATCCAAAGCCCTGTTCCGCCAGTTTGTTGGCCAACCATGCCAGGGGTTCCAGTGGGTGGCCCATCACATCCGAACCGTGGCCCTCTCCCACCACCTCGCCGTTGATGGTCATGGACCCGTAGGCTGCCCCCAGGTCCAGGTCCCGCCAACTGGGTACCGGGTCTCCCATGATAACCCCGGCATTGAAGATATTGGCGGCCACGCCGGTCATGAACTGGACCTTGGGGTCCTGGTCCGGAGTGCGTCGAAAATCGATTATCTCAAAGGCGGCCGTTAAGGACTCCACCGCCTCTGAAACTTTTCCCCGGTCATAGGGCGCTCCAGATGCAGGCAGGTCGGAGCCGAGGCGGACCGCCACTTCGCATTCCAGGCCCAGTTGCATAAAATCGTCGGCGGTCAGGGTGCTGGGAGAAGGGTGGATATTTCCCTCTAGCATGATCCCCAGGCATGGTTCACTGACTCCGTTGGCCTCCTGTGAAGCAGCGGTTGTGTAGGCCAATTTGTAACCGGCGATGGACCCCTGTTCTTCAGAGATGTGGGTCTGAAATTCCCGTTGGATCAGGTACGCCTCTTCCAGATCGCTGGGCATCAGCCGGTCATCCAGTAAATACAATTGGTGGGACCTGTATTGTTGTGCGAGGGTTTGGGCTGCCTGCTGTACCTTGACGTTTACCAACATCTGGCCGACTTCCTTTTTGGTCCGAGACCTCGACTGGCCCCGTGATCCCGGACGGGGAAACTACGCCCAGCTATGCTTCCGTGCGGACGCATTGGGCGGAACGGTGCCTAGTATAGCACCTGGTCACGGGGCGCCCTTTGGGACGGGCTAGGCGATCTCGATGCCTACCGGGCAGTGATCTGACCCCATGACCTCCGATAGGATGAACGCCCCGGTCAGGCGTTGGGCAAAGTCCTCGTCCACGAAGAAATAATCTATGCGCCAACCCACATTGCGGTCCCGGGCCCGTGTCATCTGGTCCCAATAGGAATAGTTGTCCGGCTCCTGGTTGAATATCCTGAGGGTATCCTTGTAGCCGCGGGCGAGAAATTCGTCCATCCAGGCCCGTTCTTCGGGAAGAAAGCCCGATACTTTGACGTTCTCTTTGGGCCGTGCCAGGTCTATCTCTTTGTGGGCGGTGTTCACGTCGCCGCAGACCACCACGTGCTTGCCGCTTTGCTTGGTCTTCTCGG
This sequence comes from Chloroflexota bacterium, assembly GCA_022563275.1. Next base: position 7,321 of record JADFNR010000005.1, read on the forward strand.
CGCATTCCAAGAAAGCGTCGTAGAAGTCCATCTTGTATTGGAGACGCTCGGCGGACCGCTTGCCATTGGGAAAATAGATGTTGAAGAGGACGAACTCTTCGAAGTCGGCGATGATGGTGCGCCCTTCGCTGTCGAACCGGTCCCCGAAACCGTACTGAACGCTCTGGGGCGGTTTCTTGCTGTAGAGGCCCACGCCGCTGTAGCCCTTCTTCTCCGGAGTGGAAAAGAAGGAGGTGTAACCCGCAACGGACCTGACCTCCTCCGGAAGTTGCTCTTCGTGGGCCTTGGTCTCCTGAAGACACAGGATGTCGGGGTCTTCATCGTTGAACCAATCGAGGAATCCCTTCTTATGGACTGCCCTGAGACCGTTTACGTTCCAGGATATAACCCGCATGGGACCGACTCCTTACTTACTCGACTGGAATAGCATGGCCGGCGACTGGCCTGGACCCGCCTCGATACTGGTCCGCAACATTAACGTGACATGATAAATATCCGGCTGATCGAAATACGGCGATGACTCTTTGGCCAGGAAGACCGGCGCCGACGGCAGGACTCCGAACAAGCCAAAGTGGTGCTCGGGCACCCACACGGAGTTCAACCCGATCTTCTCGGCATGGATGCACTGGGCCAAAACCTCTTTCAGCAACCGGCTGGGGTCTTTACGGCTGGCGCCGTAAGCCGGCGGGTTGTCGGTCAAAGTGAAGTAGCCGAGCTTCATCTGGGGATTTTCGCTCCTTTGGCCAGTTGCCCGATTATATCTTTTGCCGCCTGCCAGTCAACCAACGGTGTTCAACCGGTCAGCGCCGGTTGCCGTCTCCGATCTCACGAAGGGGCGCTGTGCTATCATGGCGGCCTCAATAGACAGCCCCATGTTAGGACATAGTTTCCATGACCAAAACAGGACAAGACCATCTGGACAGCCTTCGGGACGGCCGCAGCGTTTACCTTGACGGCCAACTGGTTGGCGACGTAGTAGACCATCCTGCCTACCGCAACGCCATAAGATCAACCGCGGCGCTCTACGACTTCCAGGCTGCCCCCGAGAACCAGGAACTGATGACATTTGAGTCGCCCACGGGAGCGCGGGTCAACCGCTGCTGGCAGTTGCCCGAGTCCTACGACGAACTGGTGCAGCGCCGCCGGGCGCTGGAGGCCTGGGCGGAACAGACCAATGGGTTTTTGGGCCGGTCTCCCGACCATGTGGCCTCGTCCCTGTGCGGCATGGTGATGCGCCTCGACCTGTTTCAAGCCCACGGCGAAAAGCGGGCCAAGGCCTTGGGCGATTATTTTGAATACGTACGGGATAACGACCAGTTCGTGACCTACGTGGTGGTCAGTCCCCAAGCCGACCGCTCCAAGGGGGTTGGAGAGCAGGCAGACGAATTCCTGACCGCCGGTATCTGCGACGAAGACAGCCAAGGGATAACGGTCAAGGGGGCCAAGATGCTGGGCACAAGCTGTATCCTGGCCAACGAGGTGTTGTTGGGCACGATACAGCCCATGAAACCAGGTGAAGAGAAATACGCTTTTTCCGCGGCCATTCCATTGGGGGCCAAGGGGGTCAAGTTGCTTTCCCGCAAGTCCTATGAGGCTGCGGCGGTTTCAGAATTCGACAATCCGCTGTCGTACCGGTACGACGAGAACGACGCGGTGATCTACTTCGATGAAGTGAAGGTCCCCTGGGAAAGGGTCTTCGTCCACCGCGACCCGGCGATGTGCTGGGCCCAGTTCCATGACACCCCGGCCCACGTATTCCATAACTACCAGGCCCAGATCAGGTTGATGGTCAAGCTGCGCTTTCTGGTGGGGATGGCCCGGAAGATCGCCGAGACCACCAACGTGATCAGTTACCCTCAAGTCGTGGAAAGCCTGGGGAGTCTGGCGGGACAGGCGGGGTTGATCGAAGGGATGGTCCACGGGATGGAAGCGAAGGGTACTTACGTGGGGAAGTACTACGTTCCGGACCGCCATCTGATGTACGCGTCACAGGTGCAGGCCCAGCAGATGTACCCGGAGGTTGTCCAGGCCATACGCCAGTTGACCGGCGGAGGGGTGATTATGATGCCTTCGGCGGCCGTTGATTTCACCAGCCCAGAGACCGCCGGCTACATCGAGAAAACCCAGCAATCGCCGGTCATGAACGCCAAAGACCGGGTCAAGCTTTTCAAGCTGGCTTGGGACGCCATCGGCTCTGAGTTCGGATCCCGGCACACTCAATATGAGATGTTCTACGCCGGCGCCCAGTTCGCTGTCCGCAACCATTCGTTCCGGACCTATGACTGGGGGAAAGCCACGGATATGGTGGACCGTTTCATGAACAGCTACGACTTGCCGGAGTAAACGTCGAGCGGTCTAAATAGAAGCCCTCATCGATGTTTGCCTGCTGCCGCGCGTATTCCAGGGCTAATGTTTGTGGGGCTAGATGGTCTCCGCGAGCAACCTAATCTTCCCGGCAAGGTCGGAGACCGAAAAAGGCTTGGCCAAAAACTCCGCCTTGAATGATGGGCCGGACCGGAACAACACCTCCTCAGCGGGCAGCCCGGAGGTCAACAGGACCCGGATATCCGGCCGGGTCTCCCAAAGACTCTCGGCTAATTGGATTCCTCCCATATAAGGCATCGACACATCGCTGAGCAAGATATCGATGCGCTGGCCGGGCCGGTTTTTGGCGATCTCCAGGGCTTCAGGTCCGTTTTCCGCTGTAAGGACGTTGTACCCTTCCCGGCGTAAAACGGTTGAGAAAAACTCCAATAACGGCCTGTCGTCTTCCACCAGCAGGACCGTTGCGCTGCCGTTCCGGTCAGTTCCGCTGCTATCTGCCGTTGTCAATTGAGTGCTCCATTATCTAACTCGGATCGGTTCAACAGGCCGAGTCCCACGGCTTGATGCCCCAAGCATAGCAGCCATTGTGGCATTAAAAATAGGGAAGTCGTGCGATTACCGTAAGAGTAGATTGCTGACTGATCTGAAACCGCCAACGTTTTGGCTGTGTCTGGAGCGATTCAGGGGTTGCCATCCCCAAGGGCATTGGCCCCCAGACCGGTCTTCAATGAGTGAAAACCTGGTTGCATATTAGTATTCCGATGGCGGATATCAGTATCCCCAAACTATTTAGATATCACGTAGAATCTCCGGTTGACGCTGCGGGGACCATATGTGGTCCAGATGGTCCTCTACCACGACCCCATCTAGACCCCATCGCTAGTCCCTGTTTACCTCACCCAGGATGACCCGGTTGGAGCTTAGTGTCCGCTGGCTGGGATGGCAAGATTGCTGGAGCAACAGCGCCGTGACCAGAGGGAACCCGGAGACACTCGAGAGATACCCTGGGTACGTGAATGGAATGGTTCCAGCCATCCGGATCTTCCAGGCGTTGTTAAAGCCGACAGCCAAACACCGGTAATCAGTATCAGAAGGGACACAGGATGGCGATTCAGGACTACACAACGGACAGGCGTCGTGAACAGGCGAGGGAAACCTCGTCTGTGCGGACTGCCACCATTGATCCGGTTCCCGCGCGCATCAAGGTTGTCGGCGTGGGCAACGGCGGTTGCAATTGTGTGAAGCGGATGATGCGCCACACTGTTCCCGGCATGACCTTTGCCATGGTCAACACCGATAATATCGATCTGGAGACGAGTGATCCTAGGGTCGATGTCATCCAGATAGGCGCGAATAAAGCCCGGACCTGGGGGTCCGGCGGAGATTATCAGGCCAACGGCGGCGGCTCAGACGAATCATCCGAGCAGCTTCGGCGGACCCTTTCCAACACTGATCTGGTCTTCGTAACCGCCGGCATGGGCGGAGGCGTTGGCACCGGCGCCGCTCCCTACGTGGCGCATCTGGCCAAAGAACAGGGCGCCCTGGTCGTGGGATTGGTAACCGCTCCTTTCAGCTTTGAGGGGCGCCGCCGGATGGGATTGGCCGTCGCTGGAGTCGACCGGTTGCGGCCCTACGTGGACAACCTGATTCTGATTCACAACGACCGGCTATTGAACTACTTCGACCGTGGAGCTCATATGGCCCAGGCATTCCGGAAGGCCGATGAGGTCGTGTCCCAAGGAATAATGGGCATTTCTGAGAGCATCAACGCCGATCAAGAGATCAACGTGAAATTTGCCGACGTGCGTTCCGTGATGAACTACCGCGGAGGCGCATTCATGTCTATTGGCCGGGGCATCGGGAGCAGCGGCCCCGAGGAAGCCGCCCGTCAAGCTGTTGCCAATCCACTTTTGGACCTGTCGTTCAACAAGGCCACTGGTGTGTTGATCATGATCAAGGGGGGTACCGCCGGGATGACGCTGGGCGGAGTGAATGCCGCCCGTCAAGTTGTCGCCGACGCCGTCCTAAAAGATGCCAATATCTTCATCGGCGTGGGGGTCGACGAAAACATGGGTGAAGAGGTCAGCATAACTCTGATCGCCACAGGCCTCCAACGTGACTCCATGGAAGCAGCCCCGGACCCCGTGCGAATCCAAAACTACACCCGTTTTGACCAATCTTTGGGGGGTGGACACGATCCCTCCCTCATACCTGGCGGTCCAAGCGGCCCAGATAAAACAATCATCAAAGGACGCTACCCCTAATCACAGTGTCCTCCTCTAAGACCTAACTTTGCCGGGTAGGGAGTATTAGAGGGGGACACTCTTAAAGATGGAACGTTTTGATGTCGCATCGCTTTGACGACTCAATGAGAACCAATATCAAGCGGGACCATGGCCCGGTGGGTACGGGAGGTTCCAGCACTCGATCGGTTCCCGGGATGGGGGCTGGACCCCGGAGTGGGACCGATCGATCGAGAGTCCGCGCCGCGCCAGGCCGGTCCCAAACGGACCAACCCTGGTCGAGACGCAAGCAAACGGAAGAAATAATCGGCGTGCGGCATACCAATCGCCGCACTTTGACCCCGTCGGAGGACTACCTTAATGCAAAAGGCCGTATTCATCGGTGCCGATCCACAGGTTGCTGAGATCGTTAGATTAGGAATCTGCCTGCGCTGGCCCGACGTGATCCCATTGAACGCCACCACTGCCATAGGCGGGTTGGAACTGGTCAAGGAAGAATCGCCGGACCTGGTGCTTCTGAAGCCAGATTTTCCGGACAAATCGCTTTCCGAGATAATCAGGGAATTGCGGGCCTTCTCAGATGTGCCCCTAGTGGTGTTGAACCACCAAACCAATGAATTGGAACCCGTAACCGCCCTGGAAGCGGGAGCTGACGAATATATACAACTACCCTGTGAACTTTCGGAGTTGACCTTCAAAGTTTGGAGCCTGATGAGGCGCACCGAAGGTCGCAAATCAGGTAAAACCGGTGAACCGCTCATCGTTGGAGACGTGACGGTCGATCCCTCAACCCATGAGGTGCACCTGGGAGACCACATAGTGTCTCTGACGCCGGCAGAGTTCCAGTTGACGTATCTCTTGGTCAAGAATAATGGGGCCGTGGTCTCCAAGGCCGATCTCGAGAAAGAACTCTCCAAGGCGGGGCTGGGCGCTTCCGGTTCGGTGAAACAACACATCATGCGCTTGCGGCGTAAATTCCAGGACAACGCAAAAGACCCGAAGTGGTTCGCCAATGTGCCAGGCGTAGGTTACCGTTTCATCGGCGGGTTAAATTCCGGAGGGGGGTCGAAAACCGGCCTCCGCAAAGCGGCCTAACACCGTCGGCAGGCCAATTAACAACATCCTAAGTAGTCGAAACGGAAAGCTGAAACAGCCAAATGTCCGATGGGTCCACGGACTTACGGACCGGGGCTGGAGCCGCTGTTCCGGGTCAAGCAAATGCTAGTAATCTGCGGAGGCAATGCACCTATTTTTATCATTCTTATCTCGCCCCCGCGGACCCTGATATCTACCCAACGGTGTGATTGATGTGGGAGGGTGACTGGCCGCCGCCTCGGATCTTCTAATCCCTGATGGAGGCGGCGGGCCGGCATTCTAAACCAACCGAGCGACAAGGGCCGTCCTTCCGGGCAACATGCCGGGAAGGACGGCCCTTTCCATTGTTGGACCCGATTGGCTTCCTTCGACGGGAGCGCCCCAAGCCGAATTGACGGTAGTGGCTGCCACTGTATTCTCACGAGTCGAGCCCGGGATGACTCAAGTTTCTTTCTCTGACGTGCCGTTGCGCGAATCGCTGAAGGGCGACCAGCGCCCATAACGCTTCGATCACGGTTATGGGGTATACCCCCGCCAAACCGCTGTACAGAGAGGTCATTCCTGATCCCAGGGAGAAAACCAGGACCAACCATTTGGACCGTTCCTCGGTCCAGTAGGAAAGAAACATGATGGTCACGGCGATGGAACCAAATACGGTCAACATTGTTCGATCGATTCTCCTTCCTGCCGGACGTTCTTGGTCACTCCCGGTCCAAGGTGCGCCCCATGCATCGTTACTCCCACCGTCCCTGCCACCATACGTAATGGATACTCGGATCAGCCGGCGGGTGGACCTTCATCAAACTGGACCAGAATCCCGTCCGGATCGTAGACGAAGATGGTCCGGACGTTGCCCGACTCATCGGTGAAGTCCTCCGTGCTCCCCGCCAGGGGAACCCCCTTGGCGGTCAACTCTTCAGCGTAGGCCTTCACGTTTTCGACCCCAAAAGAGATATGGCTGATGCCCCTCTGGTCCAGTTTGATGGGCTCACCCCCAACCTGGTCCCCTGGATGGGAGGTCAGCACCAGGAAAGGCTGAGGATATGCGGGGTCGTCGAAATATATGTTGGCCACCGTCCTCGCCTTCCGGGGACGCTCGTACATCTCGGCCGACTCCGCGCCCGGCCGCCCAGCCATCTCCTGGGTAGTGCGCATCTTCACCGTGAGCCCTAAAATATCCCGGTAGAACTCAAGGGATTTCTCCAAGTCGGCCACGCAGATTGCGATGTGGGATACGCCTTTGGCTTTCATATTGGACTCCAGTGGAATGGATCGAGATGGATTTAACAGAAAGGGCCGCGCGCACCAGAGGCGTCGCACCGGCTAGCGGGCAGTTTTGGGATTAAAAAGAAGGTGCAACAAGCTGATCGCGGTGTAAAATGCCGGCAAATACGGCTATTTGTGTTCTTCCGTGGCATATCAGGCCTGACGGAAGAATGCACGAGGTGTTTCGATGACCCAAGCAGGCGATAAGCTGCCGCTGCCCTTGGAGGGTATCAGAATATTGGACGCCACCCATATAGTCGCGGGGCCGTTTTGCTCCATGATCCTGGCGGATATGGGCGCGGAGGTGATCAAGATCGAACGGCCCGGCGCCGGAGACCTGGTCCGGAGCCGCGGCCCTTTCATAAAATCCTCAGACGGCCGGGAGATGAGTTCCCGCTTCCTTGGCGTGAACCGGAACAAGAAGAGTGTTTCCATCGACCTGAGAAACCCGAGGTGTAAAACGGCCTTCGAGGAACTGGTGCGTAACTCCGACGTTCTGTTGGACAACTGGGGGCCCGGGGCTTTTCGCCGGCTGGGATTGGGTTATGACCACCTGAGCGAGATCAATCCCGGCCTGGTCTATGCCAGCATCACGGGTTATGGCGACAGCGAAGGCTTGAACGGGCCTTACTCCGACCGGCCGGCGAACAACATGAGCATTCAGGCCATGGCGGGGTGGATGGAGATCACCGGCGACCAGGATGGTGGGCCGCATAGCGTGGGCGACAACATCGGCGATTCGGTGCCTGGCGTCTGGACGGCGCTGGGCATCGTCCTGGCCCTGGAGACAAAGCGCAAAACCGGACGAGGACAGCATGTGGACATGGCCATGTACGATTGCATGTTCGCCCACATGGAAGGCGCGATGAACGTCTTCCAGACGACTGGCGACGATCCGGTCCGGTCCCGGGAACGGCTGGCCAATGCCGGAATCACCTTTCGGGCGAAGGACGGGTACGTGGTGATGGCGGGCGTGCGCTCTGAGGACAGGATGCGGGAACTGTGGAAGGTGGTCGGCCGGGAAGACCTGTTGGAAGGCGACGCCCGGTACCTGGCCGGGCCCGGAATGGACGGCCAGTTCTATTATGAGCACATCATTCCGGCCATCGAGGGGTGGTCGACTGGAGTACCCAAGTTTCAGGTGGCTGCGACGCTGACGGAGATCGGTTTCTCCATGGGAGTTACTCAAACCATGTCCGACCTGGCCCATTGCCCCCACCTGGAAGCCCGCCAGATGTTCGTGGAAACCGGCGACACCCTGGGCGGCACCTTCCGTGGGGTGAAAACCGCGGCCCGCCTCACGGCCTGCGTCGATTCTCCCGCCGTGACAGCCCCGTTATTGGGCGAGCACACCGCGGAGATACTTTGCTCCCTGGGCGGCATGACTCCAGAAGAAGTGACCGCGTTGGAGGCGGAGGGGGCGCTTTAGGCAGGGTTGGGTTGGGCAACCCTACTCAGAAATCAGGGGCGATAGATACGAAGTACGCCGAGGGGCAGGCCGGCGGTCACAGGAAATGGACCACGGTAACCAGCGCTCCGCTCCCGATCAAAGAATATCCCAATGGGGCGCTTAATCGTCGCCCCCAGGGCATGTTTTTCTCGACGCCCATCACACCTCCCAGCAGAAGCATCCACCCAATGTTGCCAGCGCCCACGCCGAACATCAGAAGCATCAATGACCAGCAGCAACCAAGGCAGAATATGCCGTGATCGAAACCGATTTGAAAAGACTGGCTCAGTTCATTTCCGCCGCTCCACCGCCTGTTGATGAAGCTGAAAGGTGACCGGCACTTGTCTAGGCAATGGTATTTCAACGGCGTGAATTGGTAGGCTCCGGCCAAGACCAGGGTACCCGCCCCGATGACCCAATCGTTGGAGTCCAGCCACCCGATCTGCTCCGACAACTCGTGCACGCCCAGGTCGGCCACATGCACCAATACGCCGAACGCCATCCACACCATTAGATATCCGGCTGAGAGGAGTCCTGCCAAAACAATGTGGTTGGAACGGTCACTGGTGATGTTGCGAAACAGGCGTATGAGCGGCAATGTCGTTGGCAGCATCATGGCGAAGATCATGAGCGTCCAGCCAGCCACAAAGAACACCAGCAGGCGGACGTCCTCGCCGGTAACCTCGGTTAGCGCCTCATGGTCTAAGAAGCGGCTATAAGGGGATTGCCCCCACGCCAACAAACTTACCCAAGCCAGGGCGATCAAGGCCGCCAGAAGAACCAGGAACAGCCTGTCCCTGTGCAAGCTTTGCCAGAAAACGCCTAATCGGGGTGGCGGACCATGACCGTCAAGTCCGATGGCCCGCCAAAATCGTTGAACCGAATAACCAGATTTCACTTGCCCTTAGTCTTCGAAGTGGAATGGGCCTGAAACGGCATTGTGGTCTTTCAGATCGATGTTGATGTTCAGCGCGGGGACATTTGCCCGGTAACTCGTGGCCTTCCCCACATACGCCGGCGTGCCCGGTATGGTGCTGAATACGGTGTCGTAAAGGGCCGATTCCTTACCCGTGGCTCCTTTGTAGGCCACTATCTCGGCCTCAGCTGCATCTCCGATCTTGACCGATCCCGAGACGCCTTCAATTTCGAAGGTGATAGGTACCCGCTCCACGCCTACAACTTCCCCGATCAACTTAACCAGGTCCGCCACGGGGCCGCCCAGCTTACCAGTAAACAGGTTCAGTAGAGCTTCTTCCTGTTGTGGCGTGCTCTTGTCATCGATGTACACCATGGCGCGCCAGTTTCCCGCAAGTACGTTGCCCGGGATATCCATCACTCCGGCAAACGTCAGACCCGCCACGTCTACACCGTCGATAGTGCCCTTGTCGAAATGCCACGCCATTATGGATTGACAATCCCCATTATCTGGGTCCTCGCCCACCCAGCATGGACAGAGGATGTTACAGGTACAGACTTCCAAGAGCGCTCCATCTAGATTGTAAGCCATCGATTGTGCCTCCCATTACGGAATACTTCCAGGTAATAACTCTAACCGCCGAGTTGAGAGCCAGATTTTACGGACTTACAGGGTTGGTGTCAATCTATTTCGTCGCGATGTGGTCAACAACTTACGAGCCCGGAATACACACGGCGTCATTGTTGATACTTCCGATGCAAATTCGTGGGCCTCAGGGCTGAATCTTGGCTAGAGCGGTATTGCTCGCCCGATGAGATAAACGCGGATGCTGGATGGGAGCAAATGATCTAGCCTAAAGCCTCATCCGCCCTTGGATTCAATGGCGGCAAGGATGACGTCGGGGGTCATGGGCAGGTCGCGCATCGGGACGCCGATGGCATTGGAGACGGCGATGGCCATGGCAGGCAATGGAGGGATGATCGGCGCCTCGCCGACGCCCCGCAACCCAAACGGGTGCTTCGGATTCGGGACCTCGATCATCACCGTGTCGATCATGGGCACATCCAGCGAAGTGGGCATGCGGTAGTCCAGGAAACTGGAGTTCAGCATGGCGCCGTTCTCGTCGTAGACGTATCCCTCGTTCAGCGCCCAGCCGATCCCCTGGACCGATCCGCCTTGGATCTGGCCTTCCACGTAGGCCGGGTGAACAGCGGTGCCCACATCCATGAAGGCGGTGAATCGCAGGATGTCGACCTTACCGGTCTCGGGGTCCACCGCCACGTCCACCAGGTTGCCCGCGATGACGGGCCCGCTCCCTGGAGACGCGACCGAAACCGAACAGGTGACCGGGCCGCCGGTCCGCATCAGCCGCGCCGATAGGTCTTTGAAGCTGATGGTGTCTTCGGTCTTGGCGCAGAGGAAGGTGCCGTGGTCAAAGGAGATGTCTTCATCCTCCATCTCCCAGATGATGGCGGCCCGGGCCTTCATCAGCCGGATGATCTCTTCGGCGGCCTGGATCGCGGCGAGGCCGGTGTCGAACGCGGTGCGGCTGCCACCGGTGACCCCGGTCCAGCCGATGGTGTCGGTGTCCACTACGGTCGGCGACACGTCCTCCGCCCTCAGTCCGAGGACCTCGGCGGCCTGCATGGCGACCGCGGTCCGGGAACCGCCGATGTCCACCGAGCCGGTGATCAGGTTTATGGTGCCGTCGCTGTTGACGTTGATGGTGGCCGATGATGCCTGTCCGCCCTGCCACCGGTACCCGATCGCCACTCCCCGGCCACGGTTGGGGCCGCCGAGCGCGGTCTGATAGTGGGGATGGGCCTTCATCGCCTCTTCCATCTCCCGGACGCCGAAATGGGGGTGTGCCACGCCGTTGGGCATCCGGTCGCCTTCTTTGACGGCGTTGATCAACCGGAAATCGATGGGGTCGATGCCCAATTTTTCGGCCAACTCGTCGATGACCGGCTCAACGGAGAACGCACCCTGGGGTTGGCCGGGAGCCCTATAAGCCTGGACCTTCTGTTTGTTGCAGACCACGTCATAGCCGTCGATCAGAAGGTTCTCGATGTTGTAAGCCCCGGTGGCGCACAGGGTCCCTCCCCCCACCGCGGAACCGGGGTAGGCGCCGGCCTCGAAGGCCATCCACAGTTGGGCGGCGGTGATCTTGCCGTCCTTGGTTGCGCCGATCTTCGTGCGCATTCGTGACGCCGACGCTGGGCCGGTGCCCTCAAAGACGTCTTTGCGGGACATGACCACCTGCACGGGCCGGCCGCTCTTCTTGGAAAGGACTGCTGCCACCGGTTCCAGGTAGGTGATTATCTTGGCCCCGAAGCCGCCGCCGATCTCAGTTGGGACCACCCTGATCAGCGATTCGGGGATATCCAGGATGGAGGCGCAGGCTGACCGTACGGCGAATGAACCCTGGGTGCAGGTCCAGATGGTGAGGCGTCCGTCTCCGGCCCAGGTCGCGGTTGCCGCGTGGGGCTCGATGTAACCCTGGTGGACCGTCTGGGTGGTGAATTCCCGTTCGACGATCACGTCGGCTTCTTTGAAACCCTTCTCCACGTCCCCTAATTTATGTTGGACATGGCTGGCGATGTTGCTCTTCACCCCGGTGTCGTCGCCCTTGTGGAACCGATCTAATCTGAAATAGGTGGTCAGGTTATCGTGGAGCAGCGGAGCGTCCTCTTTCATGGCCTCGTCAAGAGTGAGCACCGGCTTCAGGACTTCATAATCAATCTCGATCAACTCCAGGGCCTGCTCTGCGATGTGTGGGCTGGTGGCCGAAACGGCGGCCACGGCATGTCCTTGGTAGAGGGCCTTGCCGGCGGCCATGACATTCTCCGCAATGAGGCGTGCGTTGCCTTGAATCTCGGCCAAGTCAATCATCTTATCGGCTATGATGGGGAAGTCCTTGGACGTGACCACCGCGGTGACACCGGTCAGGGCCTCAGCCTTGGCGGTGTCGATGGACCTGATCCGGGCGTGTGCGTGGGGGCTGCGCAGCACCTTGCCGTGCAGCATGCCCGAGAGTTGGACGTCGGCGCCATACTTCGCTGCCCCGATGACTTTGTCCACGCCGTCGTGCCGGATGGGCCGGGTTCCCACAACGTCGTATTGACTGGCTTCCTCGGATTGCGGGACGGATTGTTGGCTACCGGTGGTCGTCGTCATTATTCCTCCAATACTGGCGGGCGTGGGCCCGGCTGAGGTTTTAGCTGGGTGTGAATCTGGCTGAACGCGGATCATGGGCCGGAGACTCCGCGTCCCACTATATCTCTGGGAGCGTGGAAGTCAATCGTGGGATCCTGGGATTCCCTGGGGAGTTTTTCTGGTAAGAGACCTAGCTCCGCAACTGAGGCAGTACCTCCTTGCCGCAGAGTTCCAGTTGGCCGGCCTGGTCCGGGCCGCCGAAGCGGATCACCAGGGTCTGGGCGCCGGCGTCGATGAAACCTTTTAACCAACCGATCGCCTCTTGTACATTGCCGGTGAAAACGCTCTGGGAACGCGCCATGGTCTCAAACGGCATGCTGTAGTAGCCCTCGATGAACTCCCGCATCTCCCGGTCGGCCTGGGCCTTGTCCTCGTTGATGTTCAGGGTCGTGTACAGGGCGCGGTGCAGACGGCCGGCGTCGTCGCCCGATTCCTTGGCCAGGGCTTCGATCTGCCGCCACCCTTGGGTGAACGCCTCCGGCGAGGTGGAGTTGGGGAACCAGCCGTCGCCGATCTTCAGCATTCGCCGCTGGGGCTTCTCGACGCTGGCCGCCATCCAGATGGGAACGCCCCCTTTCTGTACCGGGCGCAGACCCAAGCTGATAGCGTCCAACTGGAAGTGGCGGCCATTGAAGGTGACCTCGGGTTCGGTCCAGAGCTTTCGCATGACGGTCACGCACTCTTCGAAGATGCTGACCCGGTGCCGGAAGGACACACCACAGGCGTTGAATTCCTTCTCCACCGCCGGCGTCTTGCTGGCGATACCCACGCCGAGGATGACCCGGCCCTGGGAGATGATGTCCAGGTTGGCGACCTCATTGGCCAGGACCACCGGGTTGCGCAGGGCGGGCAGAAACACGGCCGTGCCCAACTTTACCCGCTTGGTGCGCCCAGCGATGGCCGCCAGGGTGCTGAGAGCCTCCAAACGAGGCCGGGCCAGCACGCTGTCTCCGCACCAGACCGAGTCAAACCCGTGTCCCTCGGCCCGTTCTGCCAGGTCGATCATAGACGCAAAGTCGGGGTTTCCGGGGGCCATGACCACCTCACGGGTGGGGAGCAGGTAGCCGAAAGAAGTCTCTGCGTTCGCCATGCTTGGGCCTCGCTTTCGATACAGATGGGTGGCGCGATATGCGTGTCCCGCCGAACATGGAGACCGGCGGGACACGCCTGGTTGGCCCTAGATTATAGCTTGCTTGGAAAGGGACCGTGAAGGAAATCCCTCCGGCCTAATCTTCGCGCCGCAGCCCCATCCGGTACGCCGCGTAAAGCAGCAACCCCAGAACTATCACCAGGGCCACGCTGCCCAAGGGAGCGAAGATGGCCAGATCGCGGCCCAAGGTTGACGGCTCTTGCTCGCCAAACATTATGTCCAGACGGGCGTTGGGTTCTTCGGGCTCCGTTCCCGGCGCAACGGGATCTCCGGCTTTGCCCTCGCGGACCTCCTTGGAGACCAGAACGCCTTGGCCCTCCACGGCGGCGACCAGCAGGTTGAAGTCTTGGGAAAAGACCCGGACCGTCATCACCGCCCGTTGGCGCCCGTCTTGGATGGACGTGAATACCTGGTCAACCTCCCCATTCACTTGGGACACGACGCCCTTGACCGCGGCGACGCTGCCGGTTACATCCGATGTGTCGATGCTCAGCGAACCCGACGGCGCTTGTGCGTTGTCTCTCTGGGGCGGGGTCAGGAATACGGTGATGGCGGCCAGGTCTACCCGCCGTTCCAGAAAGTTCAGTTGGCCCTGGACCCGCTCCAATTCGGTGCGCACCCGGCTCAACTCCTGCTCGATGATCAGGACCTCGCTGATCTTGTCCGCCCGGTCCAACAGGGAGAGCAAGCTCAGTTCCTGTCGCTGGGCGCTCTTCAGGCGGGCTTCCAGGTCGATGAAGCGTTCAGTTACGTCTTCGCTCCCGGCGTTCTCGGTCTGCACCTTGCCCAAGGCCTTTATCTGTTCGAACACCGAGAAAAATTCATCCTGGGGGACCCGGACCGTCAGGGTAAACTCTTGAAACTCATCCACGCCGTGACTGGAGAGTTGTTCGACAAACCCGCCCGCGCCCTCGGCGATCGCCCGGACACGTGCCGCCGCGGTTGGTACATCTGGGACTTCCACGGACATGGAGCCTTGGGATATGACCTGCCGCAGACCCATGGCTGCCGCGACGTCGAGGCTGGTCCCGCCGGTGGTTTGTAAGGCCGGTTCTTCAACGGCCGCCCTGGCATACCCTAGTTCCGGTGAGCCTTTAAAGGCGTCGTTGGTGACGGTCACCGACATCTGGCTGTCACCTCCGAAGCCGCCCATGTCAGCGGCTGGCGCCGGCGCCATTGACCGCACTAAACCGTCATCGAATCCTTCCCCGAATAGGCCGGGCTCGATGGTTGAGAACGAATCGCCGCCACCCGCCCACGGCCCAGCCGCGAACATCCAAGTCAAGAACACGGCGAACGCCACGGCAAACACCGCGGCTATTCTCAGTAAGGAAATTTTGTTTAAAGGCAGTTTTGGTCCCAGACCCGGCCAAAACCGGCCTCGCGAGATCGGTGAAGTTGCAGAGTAGCTCATCAGGGTCTCCTTCCCGTGCCGGATTTTTAACGCCGGCGGCATCGCGCTTGAGATAGGTGTCAAAAAGCTAGACGGAAAGGGGCTGGGAAAAGTTCCCTGAGGAGTTGACGGGTGGCCGGGGATTGGACCTGCCCGCCTCATCTGATCGTAGTAGGATCGACGAGGTTTGAGCTTCGTTAGATATAGGGAGCGATAATTAGAATCTCAATTCCGGTGGTCCAAAGGTAGTAAACTAACGAATCGCTGGAAGAGGACATTCTTCCTCAGTTGCCGGCGCCGCTACGATGCGCTGCTTTGCATGTCAAAATAATTCCAACTTGAGAGCAGAGGAGGGTCCACTGTGCCTAAAGAAGAACGGGAGTTTTTCCACCATGACGCCGTGTCTTGGACGCCTGTGGCCGACGGCTCAGGCGCGGCGGGCGAAGGCATGACGGAAAAGATATTGAATTTCGACCACGAGGCGGGAGTATCCACCAGAATGCTGCGGTTCTCGCCGGGGGTGGAAACCGACGAAGTGATCACCCATGATTTTTGGGAAGAAGTCTACATCATAGAGGGTGAACTCCACGACAAGTCGATCAACAAGACATTCAGTAGCGGAATGTCTGCCTGCCGTCCGCCGGGCATGCCCCATGGCCCGTATACATCGCCCATCGGATGCACCACATTCGAGGTGCGGTATTACCGCAAATAGCCAAAGGGAAAACGGGTCCAGCTAAAACGAAGCGTACTTGCGTACCGTTCTTAACCAGGAATTCGTCCGGCTTCGAAGGGGAACATAAAACTGCTGGTGGTCGTCAGAAAGATGTAGAGACGTGAGAGGGACGGATCCCTCCCCAAAAGCCATGAGGCCCAGCGGGCTCACACGCCAGCATCCGCGGCGGCTAACAAGCAAGTAGGGTTGCAAGGGCCTGGTTAGCCCAGCTTGGGAGTTCCGGATGGTGGAGGTTACGAGGTTTTCTGGGTAAAGAGGCTTGCTTAAGCGAGACCACGGACTGGGGCAGCGTGTTATCTAGATCGGCCAGCCTTCCACCGAAATGTCTACCCGGTAGCCTTCGGTGTCATAAATCATGCTTTCACCAACGGCGGCCGCCGAATTGGCCACGGCCGTGGTTTCGGCGATCTCTTCGATCTGGTTGATGCTTTCCACCTGGAAACCGAAATGGTTGATGCCCCAGGGCATCTCGGAGCGGCTGATCAGCGCCACGCCGACGTGGCCGTCGGAGAGATAGATCGTCCCGTTGGGGCCCCGGCTCTTCTCCTCCATTCCGAATACCCGCTTGTAGTATTCAGCCTCCTTGTCCCGGTCCTTTACGTTCAGGGCGATGTGGCGTATCCTCGGACGTTCCATATTGCTGCTCCTTGGTCGATTCTTCCCCGAGACGGTTTCTTGGGGAGAGTATAGCCTCCCCTGGAGCGGGCAAGCAATCTATCCCCAGACCGGAGACCATTCCGGACGTATCAAACCGGCATCAACGTCTGGCTTGTCAGTCCGTGTGGCCCGGTCTATCATGTCCCCGACATCGCCCCGATGCCATCGGGGTGGCTCTTCATCCAGCCTGCCCAAGCGGGAACGCCAGTTGATACCCCCATTTAGAATGCACGAGCCCGAGACCGTGGCCGGCGCCGTTTCCCTGTTGGAACAGCACGGCGCCGATGCTTCGCTTTACGCAGGCGGCACCGAACTGCTATTGGCCATGAAAGAAGGGCTCCTGCGGTACAAGCATCTGATCAACCTGAAAACGGTTCCGGGATCCGATCGGCTGGTTTACGACCAGTCCGCCGGTGAACTCCAGATCGGCCCGGCGGTTACTCATCGGGCCTTGGAACAGTCTCCGGAAGTGGCGGCCCGGTTCCCCCTTATCGCCCAGGCCGAATCCAACGTGGCCAACGTCAGGGTGCGCAATGTGGGCACCCTTTGCGGCAATCTATGCTTCGCCGAACCCCATTCCGACCCCGCGGCGTTCCTGCTCCTTTACGACGCCCACGCCGAGGCCCAAAGCGCCAGTGGCAGCAGGACGATCCCCTTGGACCAACTGGTCTTGGGTCCTTACGAGACCTGTTTGGAAGAGGGTGAGATGCTCACTTCGGTTTCCGTGCCCCAGTTTGGCCCAGAGATGAAGGCGGCCTACCAGAAATTCGGGTACCACCAACGTCCAACCCTGGGCTTGGGCGTAGCCGTCAGACTGGAAAATGGGTCGGTTGCCGAAGCCCGCATCGCCATCGGCTCAGTGGGGCCCAAGGCGGTACGGGCGCCCGAAGCTGAAGAGTTGCTTCTGGGCAAAGACGTCGGCGATCTTTTGGGAGCAGCGTCTAAATCGGGCGCATCGGTGTTGGACGAGGCCGGCCGGATGGCGGCCCAAGCGGTCCAGCCCATGGACGACCTGCACGGGGCCGCCGACTACAAGGAGCACCTGGTCCGCGTTTTCCTGGAACGGGTGCTTGCCGAAGCAGTGGGGGCGGAGCCTGCGGTACAGCGGTCTGCGGCCTGAACGGCTAGAGAGGTATATTGTCGAGCAACCATCAAGATAACGGGCACAGTTCCAATGGGTTCAAGGTCACCATCGACCTAACGGTTAATGGGCGCCGGGTATCCCTGGACATCCCGCCCCAACTGACGCTTTTGGACCTGCTCCGGGACCGGCTCAGCCTCAAGGGGGCCAAACGTTCCTGCGACCTGCAGGTGTGCGGCGCTTGCACCATCTTGGTGAACGGGGCGGCGGTCAGCGCCTGCACCTACCTGGCTTACGAAGCGCGGGGCGCGGAGGTGCTGACGATCGAGGGCATGGCCGACGGCAACCGCCTCCATCCGATACAGCAGGCTTTCATCGACAATGGCGCATTTCAGTGCGGCTTTTGTACGCCGGGTATGATCCTGGCCGCCAAGTCGCTGCTGGACGAAGTCCCCCAGCCCAGCGAGGAAAAAGTCAAAGAATACATGGAGGGCAACATCTGCCGCTGCACCGGCTACCGGAAGATCGTCGAGGCCATCCTGGATGCCGCCGGCAAGACCGGGGCAGAGGCTTAGGGGAACAGCATGGATATCATCGGGGTCTCCGTACCCAGGATCGACGCTATCGACAAGGTCACCGGCCGCGCTGCTTACGTGGGCGACCTGGAAGTATCCGGCATGCTCCACGGCAAGATACTCCGCAGTCCGCTGCCCCACGCCGTGGTGCGGAGCATAGACGCCAGCGAGGCCCTGAAGCTGCCCGGCGTGGTGGCGGTGCTGACCCGGGACGACCTGGAAGGGCTGGACCCATATTACGGCGCGGTGGTGCGGGACCGGCCGTTCATCGCCACGGACAAAGTACGCTACCAGGGAGAGCCGGTGGCCGCCGTGGCCGCCGTGGACCTGGCCACCGCCGAAGAAGCCATGGAGCTGATCCAGGTGGAGTACGATGAGCTGCCGGTGGTCTCCGATACGGTGGAGGCCCTTTCCGGCGCCGGCGCAATTGTCCACGAAACCAACCTGTGCAACCAGAGCGGCTACGAGTGGGGAGACGTAGAAGCCGCCTTCGCCAAGGCCGACCACATATTCGAGGACACCTTCACTTTCCCCATGGTCTACCACTATTCCATGGAGCCCCACGCCGTCATCGCCGACTATTCCAACCAGGGAATCACCGTCTGGTCCACGGCCCAACACCCCTTCCTGGTTCGGGAAGACCTGGCCCGGATGTTCGGTTTTCAGTTGCATCAGGTGCGGGTGGTCGTCCCCTACCTGGGAGGCGGGTTCGGCAGCAAGTCCTACACCAAACTGGAGCCCTTGGTGGTGGCCTTGAGCAAGGTCGCCGGGCGTCCCGTCCGCATCGCTCTCACCGTTGAAGAAGCATTCAAGACCATCCGCCGGCACGCAGCCCGGTGCACGGTCAAGACGGGAGTGATGGACGACGGTGAATTCGTGGCCCGGGAGTGTGTGATCCATCTGGACACCGGCGCCTACGCCGACAACGGCCCCATGGTGGCGGACCGGGCCGCCGAGCGGATCATGGGGGCGTACCGATGGGCCAACGTAAAGATCACTTCCTACGCGGTCTACACCAACAGCACGCCGGCCGGTTCCTTCCGGTCCATCGGCGCTCCCCAGGCCGCTTGGGCCAGCGAGTCTCAAGTGGACATCATCGCCCATGCCTTGGGCTTGGACCCATTGGAGATACGATTGAAGAACCTGGTGGCCAAGGGCGAGGAGTTCCGGCCGGGAAGACGCCCGCTGGACGCCGACCCTGCAACAGGGCTGCGCCTGGCCGCCCAAGCAATCGGCATGAGTTTGGACAAAGAACCGGAAGAGTTGGAGTCGGCGCTGCCCATCAAGACCGGCCGAGGTCTGGGTTGCAACCTATCGGGGGTGGGCTCGTCGCCAACGTCCACCTCCATCGTCCGGCTGCACGTGGACGGCACGCTCACGGTCTTCGCTGGGACCACCGAGATCGGGCAGGGCTCCCAAGGCGTGTTGGCCCAGGTGGCGGCCCAGGAACTGCAGGTGCCCATGGAGCAGATAGCCGTGGTCTCTTCTGACACCGGTGTGGTGCCCTATGACCGGTCCACCGGTTCCAGCCGCTCCACCACCATGATGGGACTGGCGGTGCAGGGCGCGGCCAAAGAGGTGAAGGAGCAGTTGCTGGAGCTGGCCGCTTTGCACTTTGAATGTTCCTCGGAAGAATTGTCGGTGATCGACGGGCTGGTGATGCGAGGCAGCGATTCGGTCACTTACGGCGCTCTCATTGAAGAGGAGTTCGGCATGCATGCGGGCGAACTGCTGGGGCGGGGGTACGTTACTCCCCGCCGGGACAACGGCAGACTGCGCCAGGCGCCCGCTTTCTGGGAAGTGGGCATCGCCGCCGCCCAGATAGAGGTGGATACGGAAACCGGCGCGATCCGCATACCTCACTACGTCTCGGTGGCCGACGTGGGAGTTGCGATCAATCCCCAGCAATGTGAGGGCCAGGACGAAGGCGCTTGCATGCAGGGACTGGGCCACACCCTGTTCGAAGAGATGCTCTACGAAGACGGCCAGTTGCTCAATCCCAACCTGGTGGACTACAAGGTGCCCACTTTCGCCGATCTGCCGGGCGACTTGGAATCTATCATGATCGAGAACCACGATGGGCCCGGCCCCTTCGGCGCCAAGGGCTTAGGCGAAGGGGGTATCGTATCGGCCGCACCCTCAGTGGCCAACGCCCTCTTTCAGGCCACCGGCGTGAGGATCAAGGACCTGCCCTTGACCCCGGAGCGGGTCTGGCGTGCGCTGAGAGACGCCGGGGCATCATCCGGCGGCCAAAGCGGCAACGAGTGAAGATCTCCGACAGTCTAGAAGTTGAATTCCCCATCCAGCAGGTGTGGGACCTGCTGGAGGACCCGAGGCGTTCCATGGGGGCCATGCCTGGTGTCCAGTCCGTCGAGGTCCGCGACGAGACCACTTTTGATCTCACTGTGGCACAGCGGGTGGGCCCGTTCAGAGTCCAGTTTCAGGTGACCATGAGCCTGAGCGAAGTGACGCCGCCGACACGCTTGGTGGCCACCGGTCAAGGGAAAGAGTCCGCGGGGACGTTGTTGCGGATACCCTTGGCCGTTTTGGAGTTGGAAGCCTTGGGCGAGAACCGGACCCGGTTGTCCTACGAGATAGAGTTCAGTCTCATGGGCAAATTGGGTACATTGGGCTATCCCATGATCAAGCACAAAGCCGGGGAGATGTCCAAGACATTCGCCGAAAACCTGCGAAAGGAACTGGCCAGCGGGGCTTCCTGAGTTGCTGAATCGACCACCCGCCCGGAAGGTTAAAGCAGGCTGCGAACAGCTTCGATCGTAAACGGTTTGCTTAATACCGGACAAGGAGTCGAATCTAGGAATTTTCTCGTA
This sequence comes from Chloroflexota bacterium, assembly GCA_022563275.1. Next base: position 28,255 of record JADFNR010000005.1, read on the forward strand.
TCGCTGTTCGCCGTATCCCCGGTTATGAAAACAATTTTCCTCGCCAGGTCCGGGGAGAATTCGGATACAAGTTGGTGCAGTTCTTGGCCATCTATCCCGGGCATCCGTAGGTCCAAGAAAATCACGTCGAACTGGTTTTCCTGGATCAATTTCCAGGCGCTTTCACCGTCGGGCGCCAAGGCTACATCATGACCGTCGGCCGACAATGCCCGGAGCAGGATATCCCTAACTTCGGGCTCGTCGTCAACCACGAGGATGCGCCGGCCGGGAACCTGGCCGCCACCGTTGATGGTTGGGTTGGCCCGCACGGGCGTTGCCTCTGGCAGGACCGGTAGCTCGATGTGGAATGTGGAGCCTTCTCCTGGAGAGCTCTCAGCCCACATCTTACCTCCATGGTCACGGACTATACCGTAACAGATACTCAGTCCCAAACCGGTCCCCTGCCCAACTTCCTTGGTAGTAAAGAATGGGTCGAAAATGCTGCCGAAATTTTCCGGTGGGATTCCCAGACCATCGTCGGATACGCTGATGCGTATCGTGTCTTCGGTCTGACTGGTGGTGATCGTGATCTCCCCTCGCCCGTGGCGGGCTTTGATGGCCTGCTCGGCGTTGGTCAATACGTTGAGCATCACCTGAGTTATTTGATGTTCATCCACCATGGTGGGCAATTCGCGCTGGGAATGTTGAGTGGTTACCCGGATGTTCCCGAAAATGAAATCGTGTTGTTTCAACTCCAATGCCCGGTCAACGACGGACACTACGTTCAGATACCGTTTTTCCGGCTCAGACTTTCTGGCGAAGGAGAGCAGGTTTTGGACCACTCTGGCGGCCCGCTGCGCCGCGTCTTGAATCTTCCGGGCATCCTCGGTGACCTGCGCCGGCCAACCGTCCATCTGAAGCAACTCGGATAACCCATGTATCGTGGCCAGCGGGTTATTGATCTCGTGGGCCATACCGGAGGCCAGTTCCCCCACGGAGGCCAAGCGGAACTGTTCTTGCAATCGTTCCTGCTGGTGCCTCTGCTCGGTTATATCACTGATCACGAGGAGGGCTTCGTCCTCAGTGGACTTGTCACCGTCCAAGAGCAGCGGGACCGCGAAAACCGAACACCACCGCGCGTCTCCGCCATCACCTGGGTACTTCATTTCCCTGTGTCCTTCACCTGACGGGGACGATAGGGACTCACGGATGCATTCTTCCAGTCCAACCCAATCAAGAACCTCGGAGAGCGGTTGCCCCTCGATCTTTTTATCGTCCAATCTGAATACCGCGCGAAATGAGCTGTTGACCGTCACCACCTCCCGGTTGCTCCCCCGTAAGACCGCCAAGGCCGACGGGTTGCTGTCGAGGATACGATTAGTGAATTCGTTAAGGCGTTGAATCTCCTGCGCCCGGTCATTTGCCTCGCGGTAAAGCCTGGCGTTTTCGATGGCCGGGGCGATCTGGCCGGCCAGGCGCTCCAAGATGGCTAGCTCCCGCGGCCCGAAAGCGTCCGATTCGCGGCTCATCAACGCGATGGCGCCGATGACCTCGTCGTTGGCAACCAAAGGCGCTAGCAGGTGAGAGCGCAGGCCTGCCTTTAAAAGATGCGAGTGTACGGGAGAATCCGGTAGTGGCGCTAATTCCTCCAAAACGACCCAGTCCCCCGTGGCCAGCGACTCCTGGATAAACGAGCCCTCCAAGGGCATCTTCTTCCCGGTTTGGAGGGAAGGAACATCCAGTCCCCAGGTGTTTCTTATCGTGTAGCTGTTTGATTGGAGGTCCACTTCGACCAAGGTTGCGCGGTCAAAGTCCACCAGCTTCTTGATTTCCAGAGCGAACTGGTCATATATGTGGTCTATGTCCAGGGTCGATGTCATGATCTTGGCGACTTCATCAACCACCGCCATCTCAACTTCGCGGGCCTCCACCTGTTCCCGAAGGGTGGCATTCTCAATCAAAGCGCCCAAGCCCTCCCCGATAGCCGTCAACAATCGCACTCGGTCAGGCGTGAAGTGGCCTAGTTCGTTGGAATCCACCGTCACAACAGCGGCGGGTTTGGGGCCGCTTCCGATGGGCAGGAATACAACTGACCGGTCTCCGTCTTGAGCGAAGCAAGGCAGGGCTTTGGGGTCGTTTTTATAATCATGAACGACCAAAGGTTCGCCCAGTTGATACGCCTCAAAGACAAGGCTGCCCTCTCCCAACCTCTCTGGCCGCGAAAATCCAGGGCCGTCGGGGGCGCCGGCCGAAGCGGTGAGGACCAGTTCCAGGCCCGTGGCGTCAGGCACTCTAAATTGGGCCGAGAAGCCCTCCGCCACTTGCACTAATTGCTCCAACAACCGGGTGACCTTCTCTGGGAATGAACTGGTCTGCCCCAGGATTTCCGCAAGGTTGAGCAGACATTCCAACTGCGCGGTCCGGGAGACGGCGTCTTCGTAGAGGCGGGCGTTTTCCACCGCCGGAGCGATCTGGCTGGCCAAGCGCTCCAGGATGCGTTGGTCCCGGGGGCCGAAGGAATTTGGTCTATTGCTGGCCAGCGACATCGACCCTATTGGCCGATGGTTATAGATCAGCGGAGTCATGATGGTAGAGCGAAGGCCCCTGTCGTTGAAAAACGCATCCGTGCTAAAGCCGGGCAGTTCCTTGAGATCGTCTTGGATGATTGTTTGACCTGTGGTTATCGCCTTTTCAGTTTGCGTTCCTGCTAGGGGCAAAGTCATCTGGGTCTCTGTTTCCACCGAGTCCGCCCACAGAAAATGCTTGGCGACGAAGCTGCCGGCCTCGCGGTCGATGACGTTGATGGTAGCAAGATCGAATTCCACGAGGGTTGTTAGCCCATCGGCGAACTTCGCGAATACCTGGCCGATGTCCAGAGTGGAGGTGATGATCTTGGCAACCTGGTCGATCAATTCAATCTCAGCTTCCCGGGCTTCGAGCAGGTCACCCAGTTGCGTTCCGCTCGCTTCTAAAAATCCCTCCAGTTCGCTTCGGTAAGTGTCATCCGAGATGTGAGCCAAAGTGACGCGCCCATCCATCGTATCGATGGAGCTAAGGCCGATGGCAACTGGAAATTCGCTTCCATCTTTGCGCTGGCCTATCAATCGTAGTCCCTCATCCATGGGGCGTGAGGCAGGATTCGTGAAGAACCCTGCGCCATGAGAGGTGCCGGTATCCGTCAACGATCCTGGTAAGAGAGTCTCTACAGAGTTTCCGATCAGCTCCCCGCGTTCGTAACCGAACAAGGTTTCTAGATGGCGATTGGTTTGAATTATGACGCCGTCGCCGTCCACCACGACGATACCCAATGGCGCGTCTTCCAGAAGGGCATTGTTTCTCCGGCTACTTTCTTGGACCTTCGCCTTTCCTATCATCATCCCGACAACCGCGCCGATGGCGGACAAAACCCGGACGGTATCCTCTGGGTAATGGCCTTTGGACCTTGACCCAAATCCCAAAGTTCCAAAAATCTCCCCATCGATCTGCACCGGGAGGCTCAATGCGGAATTAACCTCGGCCAGAAATCCTGGGGGCCGTGGTTCTAAGACCGAATAATCATTTTCTACCGCTGGAGAACCTAGAGGGATCGATTTGGCCGACAGATAGGCATCAGAGGGCAGGCGAATCTGGAGATCTTCGGGCGGGACCAGGCGGTTGTAGGAAGCGACAAGGCGTAACGTGGAGGTCTCCGGGTCCAGTTCGCGTAGCGTGACCAATTCGGAGCCCGTAAATTCGGCGAGCACCGCCAAGACCAACGCACATTTTTCGACGAAAGGCGACGGTCCGGTTAAAATCTCGGTGATTTCAACCAAGGTTTCTAATTGCTGGGAAGTGGACATTTCGATGTTTCCCCGGAGTCTGGGATTACTCTCGGGGCCGGTGTTCTAAATTATGGCGCTAGATCAATGCACGCCGCGCCACGATCCTTTCGATGTTACAACCCGTTGCGAGGATTCGCAAATGTTCTGCCGAATTTTGTAACGAAATTCACACAGGTAGATTTAGAACCCCCGACTTGTAATATGGTTTTTGGGGGTGAATATCATTCTAAAAATGATCGATACGGCCTCGATATGCTCTCGGAATACTGTGCATCACTGCCTCCGGCGGCTCGAAGCGAAAAAAAGGAATGTCTTAAGCCGCGCCCTAAACAGCGGACCCTTCGGCATCGTCGTCCCAAACGACGCGCGCCACCCCCGCGCTACAACCCGATCACGTTCGTTGCACCGGAAGAACTAGCAATCAACCACTTCACGATCTCGAATCGAGCGCCATATCGTTTCAGGCGTATATGGGGCATCGATGTGACGGATGCCTGTGCCGGATAGGGCATTCAATACCGCGTTCGCCACCGCTGCCGGAGAGGGAACGGTGGAGACCGAGCCGATACCTTTGGCGCCCAGCGGGTTCGTTGTTGAGACAGTGTCTATGGTGTCTAGTATCAGGTTAGGGATATCTATCGACCGGGGCATGGCGTAGTCCAGCAGGCTGCCGGACAGGAGTTGCCCTTCCTCGGTGTAAACGATGCGTTCGGTTAACGCCTGGCCTATCCCTTGGGCTATCCCTCCGTGGATCTGCCCTTCCACGATCATGGGATTGATGATCTGCCCACAGTCGTGCACTCCCACATAGCGCAGGATCTTCACCGCCAGCGTATCCCGGTTTACCTCAACCACCACTGCATGCGCCCCAAAGGAGACCGGGCTTTGAGGAAGGGTGTACTCATAGTCGAAGTCCAGTCCAGGGGCGGTCCCCGGGGGAACGGATTCCGGGTCATGGGCCATGGCGGCTAGTTTTGAAAAAGAGATTGTTTTATCTGGATCGCGGTGATTGAGCACTTGCCCGTCCCGGAAAATGATATCTTCGATGGGGCAAGTCATCAGGTTAGATGCGATGAACGCTAACTTCTGGCGTGCTTCCTGAAGCGCCAGGTGGACGGCTGAGCCGCCGATGATAAGGCCTCTGCTGGCGCTGGTGCCGATTCCATGGGGATATATGGAACTATCACTGTGAAGCACCCGCACCTGCCCCGGGTCCACCCCCAGAGTATCAGCCGCGATCTGCGCAAAGGATGTCTCGGTTCCTTGGCCGTGGGGAGACACACCGGTGTAAACATCAACGTGGCCGGACGGATCGATCTTCACCCGCGCGCTTTCTTTCCGATGTTCTCCCGAAGCCCCCGAAGACTTAATAAAAGTCGCCAGTCCAACACCCAAGAATGGTTCGTCTGGTTTTCTTTGCCGCGCCTTTTCTTGCCAGCTAGAGTATTCGACCAGGTCCAGGGCGCGTTCCATAGCTTGGGTATAATCGCCCGAATCGTAAATCACGCCGGTGCAAGTTTTGTAAGGGAAGGCGTCGGAGGGGATGAAATTCCTGCGCCTCACCTCTGCCGGGTCCAGTTCCAGGTCATTCGCGATCAAGTCTAGCGTCCGCTCCATGCAGAATGCTGCTTCTGGGCTTCCGGTGCCCCGGTAGGCGCCGGTGGGTGTTTTGTTCGTTATAACTCCCAATAGCTGCGCCCTCACGGCGGGGATCTTGTAAGGCCCAGTTATCCGGTTGGCGGCATTGAATAGAGGAAATGGGGTAGTCAGATAGAAATACGCCCCAAGGTCCGCCAAGATACTGACCCGTATGCCCAGAAGCACGCCGTCACTACTGACGGCAGCCTCCACGTCCAAGCTCATGCCTCGGCCATGATAGGTGAGGAGATTTTCTTGGCGCTCTTCTATCCACTTAACTGGTTTCTGTAACCGCAGAGCTAGAAAAGGAATCAGGACGTCTTCGGGGAAAAGGCAATCCTTTATACCGAAGCTCCCTCCCACATCGGGCGCCACCACACGAATAGCTTCCTCTGGCCGGTTGAGGAGTCGAGCTAGATATCTCCTGACCTGGTTGGGGGCTTGGGTAGAGTCCCAAACAGTCAATAAATCTTCGTTGGGTTGATAGTCGGCGACAACCCCTCGCGTTTCCAGAGGAGACGGGGCGAGCCGCGGTATTTGGTACTTCTGACGGACCACATGGCTGGCCTGGGCAAAAGCCTGTTCGATGTCTCCACCCTCTTGGACTGACCGCATCGCAACATTGGTTCCCAGATGTGGGTGTATCACCGGCGCATCTTCACTGCTGGCTTCATCAGGGTTTATCACCGGGGAAAGGATTTCATAGTCCACGGCCACCAATTCCGCCCCATCTCTGGCCAGGTAAGGGTCATTGGCCACCACCACAGCCACCGGCTGGCCTACGTAACATACTTTGCCGCGGGCCAAGACAGGATGTTCCGGGGCATTGAATTCCTCGATAGCACGATCACCCATGGGCCTGATGGGTATGTCCGGCAACGTTCCAGCCACATCGGCACCGGTAAGCACCTCCACTATCCCCGCTAGCTTGAGGGCCGCGGCAGCGTCTATCGACCGGATGCGGGCGTGGGCGTGGACGCTCCGTATTATCACGGCGTAAAGCATTTCCGGGAGTTTGACGTCATCGATGAACAAACCGTTACCGGTGATCAACTTAGCGTCTTCAAACCTTTTTACCGGCCGGCCTACGTAGCTCAACCCTGCTCTCCTTTTAGCTGAGTTCTCGTGTTGCCTGAGAGACTTCTTCAGAACAGGCCGATTCCCCGCCGGATTTCCGGAAGGGAATCACTTACGCCACGCCCCAAGGGACTCGGCCTTGAGCGATTGGCGCCGCTCCCTTTTAACGCAGTGACCAAGATAAACCAATTGATCCTGGAGGCTCCTGAGGATAATACGGAGTTGGTCCCACGGGCTGTCTATATCCAGATTCGATATTGGTCTTTCAAGTACCGGGGGGACGAGGCGACCGGCTGGTTCAGTCCACGGCCTGGTCTAAGAAAAGCGCCGGCGCCGCGCGGGTTGGCGTTAACTATACCGTGCTTCGGTCATGCCATGGCGCCAGTTAAAACCGCGAGAGAGCGCAAGTCAGGAACCGTTGCGTCGGGTACGGCTTCGGCTGGGGGAGTTGCGCCGAAGCCTCCCAGCCCCTGACGCCGATTCACCCACACCGTTGCGATGCCTATCGCCTTTGCGGGAGCAATGTCGTGAAAAATGCTCTGCGCGACGTGCAGGATCTTGTGCCGCGGGACCCCGGCATGTTGAATCAAGTATTCGAAGTTTTGGCGTGACGGCTTATACGAGCCGATCTGCTGCGCCGTGAAAACTTGATCAAATTCAACTCCCAGGATCTTCTGGGAAAACCGGAATTGGTCGTCATCGATATTAGATAAGATGATCAGGCGATACTGGGCCGCCAACGCCCTTAAAGCCTGCGAAGAATCCGTAAAGGCGGGCCAGTTTCTCACCGAGGTGGAAAAGCTTTCAAACTCGTCAGGCGATGGCTCGAACCCTAATATATCGCCGATCATGGAAAGGACGTCTTTCAGGACCTCGTGATAGGGCTGATATGACCCTGCTTCAATCTCCGCTTCCGCCTTTCCGTATAACTCCAGCAGGGGATAATGGCCGATAGAGATTTCATGCCTTTCCAAGACCGGCCGTAACGCGGACGATATGCCAGTCTCCCAGTCAATCAAGGTTCCGTAGCAATCGAAGCTAACACATTCGAAATGATCAAATTCCATGGTTGAGTCCTATCCCGGCGATCGCCAAAACATTATAGTTCTCGCCAGCAACGCAAAATACGATCGAGACCGGACAACTGTCTGAGAAGCCGGTCACTCCACCGCGCCCAAGAACACTTTGGTGAGAATGTCGCTTTCCTCAACGGTCTTTGGTGTTCCGTCGTGGGCGATCTTTCCTTTGTCCAACACATAAACCCGTGAAGCCACATCAAGAATGCTTCTGATATTGTGTTCGACCACCATGATTGAAGTATTCCGCTTCTCGTTGATCTCGACGATCTTGGCAAACATTTCCTTAACTATAATTGGCGCCAGCCCCAGTGTTGGCTCGTCCAACAGCAGCGTCGTCGGGTTTGCCATCAGCCCTCTACCGATGGCCAGCATCTGTTGCTCTCCTCCCGACATAGCTCTGGCCTTGTCTCGCCGCTTCTCATATAGGACCGGAAATAGATCCATCACCTCTTCCAAACGGCGCCGTTTCTCGACTTTATCCTTCAAGTAAAGACAACCCAGCTCCAGGTTTTCTTCAATGGTCAACTGGGTAAACACCCGCCGTCCTTGGGGCACGAAGGCCAGCCCGAGCTTCACAATCTCATGTGAGGCCACCTCGAGCGGCTGTTCATGCCAATAAACCCGGCCCGACGCCACCGGCGCCAACCCGAAGATGGATTTCAAAACCGTGGATTTCCCCGCTCCATTGGGACCCATCAACGCAACGATCTCTCCCTCATCAATGCCCAGGGAAACACCATCCAAAGCCACTACACCGCCGTAATGGACCGATATGTTTTTAAGCTCCAAGAGCATGTTTATTCCCGTCCGTTAGGTCCCCAGATAAGCTTCGATGACTTCCGGCCGGTCTAGCACCTCGTTCACCGGGCCTTCCGCCAATAATTCGCCGCTGTCCAAAACGAACGTGTAATCGGACAGCCGGCGGATCAAGTCCATATTGTGCTCGATGAAGATGACGGATTTGCCCAGCTGCTTGAGACCCTCCAAAAGTTCAGTGACACGCTCGAGCATGGCCGGGAACAGGCCGGCAAAGGGCTCGTCAAAAAGGTAGATGTTCACGTCCATCGCCAGTGCCCGGCCGACCTCCAGCAGTTTTCTCTGGCCGTAGGACAATGTTTCGGCATGGTCCATGCGCTTCTCCCACAGACCAACGGATTCCAAAAGCTCTTTCGCCCGGGCTAGGTGGGCGGAGCGATTACGCTCTATCAGGCTTTTCCAGACGCTTCGCTCGGTGAGGACCACCAACATGTTGTCCATTACGGTCATCTGGTTGAACAGGCGGACCTCTTGAAAAGTGCGTGTTACACCATGGGAAGGGCTGCGGTACGGGAGGATCACTCTCATGGAGGTCCCCTGGAGGATCACGATACCACCGTCGATGGGCAATGTGCCGCTCAAACAATTGATCAAGGTCGACTTTCCCGAGCCATTGGGCCCAATGATGCTGGTTATGCCTTGCTTGGGAATAGCGATCGACAGGTAATTTATGGCTTTAACGCTGGCGAAATGTTTTACGAGACCCCGGGTCTCCAAAGCAAACCCTCCGCTATCTGCCCGGTCCTCGCTGTTCATAGCTTGAATTTACCCACCAAACCTTGCGGCCTAAATAGCATGAGCGCGACTATCAACATCCCCAAGATGGCCAGCCGCGCCTGCCCGATAAGAGCGTCGGGCAGGAAGGGCAGGAACCGCATCCCTTCATTCATCAGCACGAAGACCAGTGCCCCCAACAAAGACCCCGACAGGGTTCCCAGACCGCCAAGGATCACGATGCACACCAGGAGGATCGACTCCAACAACAAGAAGGAATTCGGGTCGATGAAGGACTGCTCGCTGGCTACCAGGCCGCCGGCCAGCGCCGCCATCATCGCGGAGATGACCCAGATCATAAGTTTGTACATACTGGCCCGGTATCCGAACACCTCGATGGCCTGTTCATCTTCCCGGATGGCCATCAGCACTCGTCCGAAGGAAGAGCGGACGATCAGCCATGAAACCAGGTACACCAACGCCAAGAAGCCCAAGGTAAGGAACATGAATTCCATCCTGCCGTCAATGACCAAACCGAATATCGAAGGCTTGGCGATTGCGTGGATGCCAAACGCACCCCTGGTTACTGGCTGCCAAAAAAGGAAAACCCGGTGGGCGATCACCGCAAACCCGACGGAGACCAGCACGAATAAATCGTCGCGGAACCGGCTTAATACACCCCCCACGAAGAGCGCCACCACCCCCGCTAACAACATTCCCACCGGCAACGCCGCGAAAAATGACCAATCGAAATAGCGGATATGTCCCGGTACCTGCTCGTACTCTGGGTTGGTGGTCAATACGGCCACGGTATAGGCCCCGATCCCAAAGAAGGCCACGTGGGCAACCGAAAGAAGACCGGTATAGCCAATGATCAGATTCAGGCTGACCACCAGTATGGCGAAGATCGCGAAAAGTTGGGCGATGCGTATGGCGAATCCGGGCCCCTGATACAGCATGAAGACCAAGGCTGCCGTGATCACCAGAAGATTGATCAGAAGTTCCAAGTTGTTGCCGAGCCGGGCTCTGGCGCGGGTTGGGGCAGCCGCCAGCAAGCGAAGAGCGTTATTTGCTTTCAAGTCGTTTAGCATTTTGCTATGCCCTCGGCAAGATTCCCTTAGGCCAGAATGACAGGAAAAAGATCAACAGTACGAAGGCGATGGCATCTTTCCACTGCGCCGGAACATACCAAACCCCGTAGTTTTCAACCATTCCCAATACGAAGCCGCCCAAAAGGGCTCCTTGGATGTTGCCGATGCCTCCAACCACCGATGCGATCCACCCCTTCAACAGCAACAGCAACCCCATCTGCGGGCGAATGCCGATGTCTTCTCCCAACAGGATTCCCCCAAGGGCGGAGATCGCCGCTCCCAAGAAAAATATTATCGCGATGATGACCGGTGTGTTGATGCCTACGATACGGGCGACTTCCTCGTCGTCGCCGATCGCCCGCGCCGCCTTGCCGAATGAAGTCCGGTTCAACAGGAGGACCAGTCCGACGAACACGGCGAAGACCAATCCAATCATGAACACCTGGAAGGGCTTGATGTAGGCCCCGCCAAAAGACCAGGGGACCGACCCAAATGGCTCCGACAGCGGGCGGCCGTCCGGTGAGAAGATTATGGAGATAAACGCGGTGATGCTGAGCAACAAGCCCAGCGAACCAACGAGCATCACCAGGGGCGATCTGGCTTGCCGGCGCAGGTAGAAATAAATGCCACGGTAGATCATAAGACCCGACGCACCAGCCAACATCATGCCCATACCCCAACTAAGGTACAAGATGGAACCGGGCGCGCCGGCCACCAGTGATCCACAATAGGCGCCCAGCGCGATTGCCCCCACCACTCCCAATAACACCAAAGGACGCGATATTGCGGACGCTCTACCAGAACTTAGAACCACTTGGTAGGCGGCCCAGGCCACCGTCACAGCCACCAACAGACCTATCACCGGGCTCAGGAAGGTGTGGAGATTGGCGGGATTTTCCAGGGTGAACATGATATACACGCCGAATGCCACGGCTAGCACAAGGCATAGGGCCGACGAGATATTCCGGTTCAACCTGTTCCGGAGCACCGGGAAAAGCCAGGTATATAGCGCCCAGCCAACCACTGCGGCAAGCAGCACGCCCATGATGATGTTCAGGGGCAGATTGTTTATTTCCCCCCGCCCGATGGTCTGCACCTGGCGGCTGGTGAAGTAGAAAACGGAGTAGCCGCCAATGGTGGCCATAGCCCCATACGACAGGTCGAAGAACCAGACCGTGCCGTAAACGAGGGTGAATCCCATGGCCATCATGGCGTAGACAGCCCCAATCACCACCCCGTTGATGGAAAATTGGAGGAATTGGCTGCCCCCCTGCGCGGGCAGCCATGCGAGGTAGAATATCATCCCCGCCAGTAGCAACGCGGTCAATGGATGCCTGGTGATGGCCTTGGAAGCCCAAGGCGTCAACCCGCCAACGCTAAGGTGCTTCAGCAATAGCGCTCCTTGCTGGACCGCAGGCCTGGGTTGGTTCTCTTGTATGCATCACCGGATAGTCTGTTTCAAATTATTTACGGATCCAGTCATTTCATTGCGGTTGGCGCCTTCGATCCGCGCAGGGGTGAAAATAGTATCAGCCCCAATAACCTTGGGGCTGATACTATTCTCCATAGTTGCACTGGAATGCGCCCCAGTCCAGAAAGTAACCTGGTTGACGGCAACCCGTTGGGGAGCACTAAGGGAGAATGGGCGCTGCCCCTAGTATCTTCCAACCCGAGTTCTCCGCTGTCCTTTCGGCCACCGGCAGTACCTCTGCAACGGCGTTGGAGAGGCCGACCACTTCACCATCGCTATCGAAGGTGTAGGTGCCGATGGTGCCCTCAAAGGGCTCCATTGCGTAGAGACAATCCCTGAAGCCCTCGGCGTCCTGGTCGTCGCCAGTCTGCGACAGGCAAGCCGCCGTGATGTATACGTCATCGTAGGCCGAACCCATGAACCACTCCAGAGTGGTGTAGTCGTACCGGTCTCTGAACCGCTTCAAGAAATCGATGGCCTTTGTGTTGCTGGGATCCAGGGCGGGGACGATTCCCTTAACCCCTGTAGCGGCATCGCCGGCCACGTCCAGAGCTGTTGATCCAATGACTACGATCTCACCATATATGGGTCCGTCCCATCCCAATTCCCGTAACTGCTTCATGATCGTGCCACCGGCAAACTCTGCCTGAGCGGCTATGTGGATGGCGTCGGGATTCTTTCCAATAATCCTTGTGATGGCGGCCCGGTAGTCGGTTTCCTCTGAAGCGTACCCCTCTGCCGCCACGATCTCGCCGCCCAGTTGCTCGAACCTGGTGGCGGTTTCCCGGCGCACCCCTTCAGCGTAGTCGGTGGCCTCGGTGATGGTGGCCAACTTGCGGATGCCGTCGGACCACAATGTATTCCCCGTATCGACACCAACCAATTTATCATTTATCGCGGTCCGGAAGATAAAGTCTCCAGCGTCGGCGACGAGCGGGTTGGTAGCCAGGCCGGAGAACATTATCACGCCATCCTTCTCGGCCAGCGGGGCGGCGCCCAGCATGGCGCCGCTACAGGAGGTGCCCAGGATGATCTTCACCCCATCCACCGAAGTCAGCTTGGTGTACGCGGTGATCGAGTCCCTGGCGTTGCATTTCGAGTCCTCGATGATCAGCTTCAGTTGACGGCCGTCGATCCCGCCCGCGGCGTTGATCTCGCTGACGGCCAAAAGCTTGGCCTGGACGGCCACGTTGCCGTAGGTCTCGCCGGGGCCGGTGAGGGACTCCATCACACCGATGACGAAGGGACCGGTCGGAGCCGTTTCCTTCGCAGCTTGCGCCGCCAAGGCCGCGGTTACTATCCCTTCCACCTCGGACGCCGACAGACCTTCAGGTGAGGCGGCCGCGGCCACTATCGCTTCAACCTGCGATGCCGTCAGACCCTCAGGAGAGCCAGCCGCGGCGGCGGAAACCGCCGCTTCAATCATCGACTGAATCTCTTCTGGGCTGGTATCCCCGGCCGCCGCGCCTGCTATCGCACGGTCAACCGCATCTTGGATGTCTTGCGCCGTCACGCTTGGCGCCGCGGGGGTTGGGTCATCCCCGCCACACGCTGTCGCCAGCATGCCAAGCATTAATAGGCTCACCATGATTAAGAGAAGTTTTCGCATGTTACCACCTCTGTCCGAGTGACATGATCAGCAGAACGCTAATTAAAGGATAAAAAAATTCGACGTTTCCCCGACGAAATCATCCCTTCATTCGGTCCTACTCTACTTAAGGCGGCTTTAATATGGCGGCAATGGGCCATTTTGTCAACGCACCGTCCAGCCATTCGATCAAACCGATTCAACTTTAGGCGCCACACGAGACCATCCTAAGGGCCGTAAACCACCCAACAACCAAGAAGAAGTTATCCGCGAAGCTAATGCGCAAGACTTTCCAAAGGAACTGGTCTGGAATTTGACAGCGGCAATGCTGGGTTAACCCGGAATGATCCAGTCGACGACACGTTCGGCAATCATGAGAACCGTCGCGTGGGCGCCGCCGGACCTTGGAACTCGCGGCATCACCGACGCATCGACCACCCACAACCGTTGTACCCCTTTGACCTTGCAGTACTGATCAACCACCGCCATGGGGTCTGAATCAGGTCCCATCTTACAAGTCCCCGACACATGCCTGGCAGATCCCACGGTTTGGCGTATCCAGAGGTCCAGGGCGTCGTCGTCACCCAGAATGTCGTCCGTAGGTTGGATCCGGTGATCGGCCACGTCTTTATACGCATCGGATTCAAGAAGTTCGACCGCCATTCTCAGGCCTTCCCGCACCCGCCGGACGTCGTTCGGGTCCTGTAGATAACGGTAGTTGAAGGACGGCTGCACTTCGGGGGCGGCGGATGCCAATCTGACGTATCCTGAACCGTCGGGCAGACCGAGGGTGCACGATATTTTCGCCGCCCGGCCGGCGGGGATATCACCGTTCAGGTACTTGGTGCGTACACCAGCGACACGCTCCTCACGCTCGTCAACGACTGGGTTGGTCCGCAGCAGCATGTCGTTGACTTCCGTTGATCCTTGGGAGGTGTAGTGCAAACTAAAATGCACCGCATCGGTTTCACCGGAGAGGGTGACGCCCTCTTTGACCTTGAATGTGACCTGGGCGCTGAGGTGGTTCCATAGGCTCTGCCCCACTCCGGGCAGATCATGGACCGCCGGTATCCCAAATTCTTGTAGTTGGTCCGCGGGGCCGATTCCCGACAGCATGAGCAGGTGAGGCGATTTGATCGCCCCGGCGCTGAGCACGACACGGTCCGCTTCAACGTTGAAAACCTCGCCTCCGCTTTCGACTTCCACCCCGACGGCCTTTAGGTCCTTGATCAACACCTTTCTGACTAAAACTCCTCCCCTCACCGTGAGATTAAGACGGTGGCGCATGGGATCGAGATAAGTTACAGCGGCGCTCATTCTCTTGCCGTCCAAGTTATTGGATGGGGACACGCCCACGCCGGAAGGGTTTGGGCCGTTCGTATCCTCAGTGGCGCCAAACCCCGCCTGCAAACAGGCTGCATGGAAGGCCTTTTGGATGTCGGGCCAGGGACCTGATTGACGGCGCCTTACTGGAATCGGTCCTTCCGTTCCATGGAAATCATCTCGAATGTCGAGGTCGTGCTCCGATTTTCGAAAGTAAGGCAGTACTTTGGTATAGGCCCACTCATCGTTGCCGAGGGATGACCAGGAGTCAAAATCCTCGGGTAATCCCCGTTGCATCGCCTGACCGTTGATCGACGACCCTCCCCCAATCACTTTGCCCTGCGCCACGTGGATCTCCCCCTGCTCCTCCGTGATCGTTCCCTGGAGAGCCCAGTTGTGTTCCGAGTCGGGGGATTCCGCAAATCTTGTGTGGCCGAGCTTGATCTCTTCCGGAAGGGTGGCGGGATCAGGGTAATCAGGCCCGGCTTCCAGCAACAGGACAGACGTATTCGCGTTTTCAGCCAATCTGCTGGCCAACACCGATCCAGCCGCTCCCCCGCCGACGATAACAACGTCGTATTTCATGAACACTCCTTAATGATTCGTCTTCTAAGCTAGGATTCCCCAGGACCTTTTTTGCGTCCAGAGATGACGCCTTTGACGGGATTCGGACCCACGAATACTGCCTCCGCAGTGCAGAATTCATACCCGGCGCCGGCCACGGTCCTGTTGGACCTTGATTATATGAAGCAAGTGTTTAAGAAGTGAAGTGGACGACCGGGGCGAAATTCCGTCGAGCTGGAACGCTTGCCCATTGCATCAGAGCGTGACGGTAGCTTCAAACTGTAAACCGGCAGCTAGGACTTTATCACCATTGCATAGACTCAGGGATTTATGTTCAACCGTGACCAAAACCGGCAAGCGGTTCCGTTTAGGATAATTGCCCCACTGCGGCGGGGTAAAAAGACCGGATAATGTAGAGTAACGGTCGTGGAAATGGGTGCCCCGGCGGTATTACTGAGCAACCTGCGTTCCCAGTGAAGCATCCACAACCGCCGGCAGTTTCATGGTGAACGTCGATCCTTTGCCGGCTTCGCTTTCCACCAGTACCGTGCCGCCCATCATCTCGCAGAAATGGCGGGTGATTGCCAACCCTAGCCCCGTGCCGCCATAGTTGCGCCTGGTCGAGGCTTCGGCCTGTGCGAACGCTTCAAAGAGCCGTCCCATCTGTTCTTCGGTCATGCCGATGCCGGTGTCAGCCACGGCGAAGTTGATCCACTCTTGACCGTCTTCGGTATGTCGGCTGACGGTCAATGAGATGGTCCCCTGCTCGGTGAACTTGCTGGCGTTGCTGAGCAGGTTGAACAGGCATTGCCTGATCTTGGTGGTATCGGCGTGAATGGACCCCACCGATTCGGGGCAATCGATCTCCAGGGTGTTGGAGTTCTTCCCCACCAAGGGCTGCATGGTGGTGGCCACGTCTTGAACCATCGGCTCTACCGGGAAAGTCTCCAGATAGATGTCCATGGCCCCGGCCTCGATCTTGGAGATGTCCAAGACGTCATTGATCAGGCCCAGCAGGTGTTTGCCCGCGCCGTTGATGCGCTCAAGGTCTTCTTCAAATTCCTCGTTTTCTAAATCTGCCGCTTCTTCTTGCAGCATCTCGCTGTAGCCGATGATAGCGTTCAGAGGGGTGCGGAGTTCGTGGCTCATGTTGGCCAGGAATTGGCTCTTGGTGCGGTTGGCTTCTTCGGCATCTTCTCGGGCGTGTTGGGTCTCTTCGATGAACCGGGCATTGCCGATGGCCACCGCGGCGCTGTCGGCCAGGGTTTGGAGGAGTCGAATCTCGCCGTCAGTGAAGTCATGGGGCACATAGAAAAAAGTGTTCAGGGCGCCGTACGCCTCTTCACGGATCATGATTGGAACTGCCAGCACACCTGCAATAGATGTGGATCTCATAGCACGTTCAGTCGCGGGTGACACCGCCCAAGTCGGATCCGAAGAGACATCTTGGCTCCAGACGGGAACTCCCTCTTGGAAGGCCCGGCCTGTGACGCCATCACCTGGCTCAACGAACATGCTCTCTGCCCAATCTGGTGGGACGTTATGACCGCTGACAACTACCAGTGCACCTTGGATCTCGTCGTATTTCCAGAGAGCTGACGCCTCGCTCCCTATAAGCTCCACCGCCTTAGTAGTGATCAAATCCAGCACGCTATCCATGTCCGGACTGGATGCCAGCTGCTCCGTGATCTCGTACAACTGAGTGGCTTCGTCTCGAGCCCGCTCAGTCTCCTCGATGAACCGGGCATTGTTGATTGCCACGGCGGCGCTGTCGGCTAGGTTCTGGACCAGTTGCACCTCTTCGTCAGTGAACGCCCGGTTTGTGTTATAGACCACATTCAGAATCGCATAAACTTCGTCCTGAATCATGATTGGCGCGGCAACCACCGCCCTAGCCCCCAGTTCTGTAGCTTGCTGCCCGATCAACTTGTCTGTGGCATCATCGGAATATTTGACCGATGTATAGTCATTGGACCAGACCGCCCGCCGTTCCACATAGGCGCGACCGGCGTTGCCTTCGCCCGGACGAACGAACATGTTCCACGTCTCGGGAGGTATTTCACCTTCAGACAGGTATAAGTTGACAACAACAAGCCCGTCTCTCACTGCATCGTATTGAAAAATGGCCGAGCCAATTCCTCCGGTGAGTTCCGCGGCTTGTTGCGCTATCAGGTCCAACACGCTGTCCAAATCATGGTTGGAGGCCAGTTGGGTGGTTACCTCATAGAGTTGGGTGGCCTGCCGTTCTCGGGCCTCCGCTTCGTTCAAGAGCCGGGCTTTCTCCAGGGCCAGCGAGGCCTGGTCGGCAAAGGCTTGTAATAGGGAGACTTCATCTTCAGTGAAAAGGCGGATACGCCTGTCCAGCAGACTTAGAACGCCTATAGAGCGGTTATTGGCCAGCAGAGGAATCGTAGCGGACCCGTGGATGTCGTATTTTTCACACAGCGACCGCCCTTCCGGAGATCGTTGCTCGTCCTGTACGGCGTCCTCCGTGATCCAGGGTTTCTTAGATTCCATCACATAGGCCAGCATGTTCATATTTTGTCCTACGACGACGGTCGGGACGTTCTCGGCGACGAAGTCAGCTACCGAATCGGTGGTGGCGCTGGAAGCCAACTCATCTACCTGCAACAGCCGGATATAGGCGCCTGTCGCGCCGACAAGCCGCACAGCCTCATTCACTATCAGGTCCAGCACTTCGTCCGTGTCATGTGCACCCGCAAGCAGGTTGGAGACTCGGTAAAGGGCATCCGAGCGCTCCCTCTCGGTCTCAGCCTCATTCAACAGCCGGGTTTTCTCCAAGGCGAGGGCTGCCTGGTCGGCGAAGGCGGAAAGAAGGGATACTTCGTCCTCGGTGAACTGACGCACCCGATGGTCCGTGACGCTGAGGACTCCGATGCACAGGTCATCGACCAACAGGGGAACGGCCGCGGCTCCTCGGAACCCAAATTCTTTGTTCAAGGCGCGCCCTGATTCGGTTAGGAACTCGTCCTCAGAGATATCCTGCAATACTGCTGCTTTCTTCGTGTCGATTACATGGCCCACGACGCTTTTGCCTTCCTCGACTGGATAAGGATGGCCTGGTTGAAGCTCAGCTAGTCGGGCGAGATAACCGGCGGCCGACTTCGTCTCCGCAGCGTGCACCACCGCATCACCTTGCAACAACCACAAGGCGGAAAAGCCCGCACCCAACAGGCGGGCGGCCTCATTGACAATGAGGTCCAGAACTTTGTCCGTCTGGTGTGCACCAGCAAGTAGGTTAGAGACACGGTAAAGTGAGTCCGCACGATCCCGCTCAGTCTCTGCACGTCCCTTCTCTGTCTCAGCTTCGTTCAAAAGCCGGGCTTTCTCCAGGGCCAGCGAGGCTTGGTCGGCGAAAGCCATCAGGAGGGATATTTCCTCTTGGGGGAAATCCCGTTTCCGGTTATCCATGATATAAAGGACGCCGATTGTTTGGCCATGCGCCTTCATCGGGATTAAAACGGCTGATTGTATGCCGAGGTCCCGCGCTTTCTGCCGGGAAGGTGGAAACATGCGTGGGTCTTCAGCCATTTCATCCAAGACCAAGGGCTCTCCACTGGCAATCACATGCGCCGCAAACCCGCCGCCTTCTCCAACATTGACGCTGTATGTTGAGTTGCCTAGGAAAACCTTCCCGGATGGGGTGGCAGCCCCGGGCACCATAATGTCACCATCTAACAGCCGGAGATAGGCTAGGTCCACACCGACGAGCCGGGCGGCCTCGTTTACGATAAGTTCCAGCACTTCATCGGTGTCGTGGGCTCCAGCCAACATGTTGGAGACCCGGTAAAGGGCTTCGGAACGTTCCTCGCTCCTCCGCAAAGCCTCTTCTGCACGTTTCTGCTCGGTGAGGTCTTTCACTATGCCGCTTGTGCCAATGACCGTGCCGCTGTCGTCGCGGAGGAAGGAAATGGAAGTGTTGCACTCAATCAATCCACCATCCTTCTTGCGGAGGGTTATCTCGTAGTTGACGACCTGTCCGTCTCGTTGGAGCAGCTCCATGATCGAACTAGCCTCTTCGTAGCCTCCCTTGTAGTTCTCCGCAACACGGGTTCCCAGTACTTCCTCTGCTGAGTAACCTGTCATCTTTTCGGCCCCTGGGCTCCAGTAGGTTACCCGCCCGGAGAGGTCCGTCGTGACTATGCAATCTGGCGACTGCTCGGCGATATCCTTGAAAGCATCTTTGCTTCCCCGAAGTTGCTCTAGCTCGTCGATCAGCTGCTTCTTGGTTTTTCGCTGGTCGTTCATGCGGTATCCGCCTATAAAGTTGCCGGTATTATGACACGGTTCAGTAAGGCGGTGCGCCGAATGGAATCGTGACTAAGCTGGGCAAAAAAACGACCCGGCTTATCTGGCTGGGTCGTTCGCGATTTCCGGGTTGCCTCAGATGTTTATCACCACTGAACAAACATCGGGATGTATGTCTCTCTGTAATAAACATCTTTAATGTTAACCCTGTTTTGCAAGGCGGCTCCCCTGCTCCTTGAGACCGGTCAGCGCACTCTTAAGCCGTCCCACCTCGGATGCATCCATCTGCTCGTGGAGCTCGTGGAGGACGACATCAGGGTTGGTCAGCACTCGCTCAACCTCCTTCCAGACCGTATCCTCCAAGCGGTCACATCTGATGTACCGGGCAGAGCAACTTTGGCCGGTGTTCTTGTCATAGACATGTCTGCACCGGTGGTACCGGTATGGCTTTCCCTTCGCCGCCAACGTCCGGCCCACCATGGCCGAGCCGCAGAGACCGCACTACGTCCTGCTGCCCAGGGCGTAGGCTCGCCCGGTCGAACGGCGGCTGATCCGCTCCGGGTCGTCTAGGATGTCTTGAACTCGCCGCCAGGTTACTTCATCGATGATCCGTGGGGTACAACCTTCTACCTCGATCCACTCCTCTTTCGGCCGCAGGGCCACCTGGCTCCTGGGTCCATTCCCATTACGGCCATTGTGGGACATGACCCGCTTGGTGCGGCGATAATACGTCCGGCCTGTGTAGCACTCATTGATCAGCACTCGGGGAATGGTCAGAGGGTACCAGCGGCCGCCACTTTGGGACGGAATCTCGTCCTCGTTGAGCTCGCCGGAAACCATCGAGAAACTGTGGATCTCGGCGTAGCGCCGATGGATCCGTTTCACCATGGTTGC
This sequence comes from Chloroflexota bacterium, assembly GCA_022563275.1. Next base: position 48,579 of record JADFNR010000005.1, read on the forward strand.
CTGGTACTCGTCGATCTCTCGAACACCTAACGCGGAGTTGCAGCGGTAACCGTATAGGCCACGGCCCGTTCCCTGTGGCAGCCGGCCCGGACCTCGCCCGCTCCTTCTTGCCGCGCATGGTCCGCTCCACGATCTTTTCCCGCTCTACCTCGGCACTGAAGGCTTGGGCAACCTTACCCCAGCTGAATAAAACCCAAGGGGAACAAGCAGGCCAAGACGATGGGGTTCTCCACCCCCAAAGGGTTCGGGAGCGGCGCTGACAGGGATTCAGACGGGTCTATTATAAGAAAATGGACCTGGTACGCCGGCAAAGGCACGCCGTCTGGAACCGGAAACTCGTGTTTGATGGCTATTGAACCGGCGCCCCCAGAATCGGTGGTAAGGTCAAAATCGGCCGAAGTAATCTCCCCGTTGAGCGCCGCTCCCATGATCCTAACGGTGTATTGGTGGCTGGGCATGAGGCCTTCGACATCGACCGTAGCATCGAAGATTCCGTTCTGTCCTTTGTAATCGATGGAACCAGACCCACTCTCGAACCCTGGCGCCCAACCGTAGTTGAACAACGGCACAGAGTCCCCCGTAAGACGCACGTCCGGAGTCCCGGGCACATCCATTTGGAGAAATCCTAGAGGGAAGGAGCATGCCAGGGCGATGGGATGGTTGATGCCCAGCGGGTTGGGCAGAGGATCGGCCAATTCGACGGCCTGATCCACGATCAGTAAATGGACTTGGTATGCCGGTAGTGGAGCCCCATCGTGACCCGAGAAAATCTCCGAGACTTCCAATGTGGCTGCCCCTCCGCCATCGGTGGTGAAATTGTAGGTGGTTGAGTCCAGGTTGGTGGCTCCCGTTAAAGAAACGTCCATAAGGTAGACCGCGTAGTCATTTGACGGTTTTAGGCCGTTGACCTTTACGGTCGCCTGAAAGGATCCTTTGATCCCCTCGTAGGTGATACTACCTGAAGCCCCCGCAGTATCTGGATCCCAACCAAAGTCCTGGAATGCTACGGTGTTTTGGGCCACCGGAGGTGGCGCAGGTGTGTCAGTTGGCTGCGGCGTCGCGGTAGCATCGCCGCCGCAAGCTCCCAAGATTAAAAGCGCGATTAATGAGATGAATAGGCCTGGTAATAGCCTCCCTCGAGCTCCTAGACTGACCGCCAGAAATCGGTGCATCGACAACCTCCATGAATATTTGGCCGGATTAATCCTACGGATGCAAATCGCGTAGCTATCCGGCCCTCGAAATCGTGCGACGAGATTGTAGTGTAAAGGGAACATGTAATCAAGCGAGGGGGTAACCTCCGGCCATGCCCTCAAAAGGTGGTTTGGATAAAGGCCGTGCGGTCCGATATCACTAAGTCACTGGACCCTTGTAGCTGTCAATTCTGGCCCAAAGAATCCAGTCACTCAAATCGTCGATCGTGCTTTGGAATGGAATTACCGGCTCTGGCTCTTGCGATTGTGTCTGGCCCCCAGAGCGGCTCCTGAAGTTACATTCGATGTAATTCGCGATCGATTGCGATTTTTACTCAGGGCTAGCAACAAGGCCTTGTGCGGTCACTTATCGCAAAAAATTTATCACCACTGAACAAACATCGGGATGTATGTTTTTCTGTGATAAACCACGAGCCGTTCCGATTAGGATATTTAACGCCTAGATTCTTCGAATCTCTCATTGCAGCAATCAGTGGCCCGTTAACTGTGGATGGTGGGTGAACCGCCGGCGGCCCTTAGGATAATCTGAACGCCATCATCGTCCGTGGGGAATACAACGGGACCTCGGTCCCGTAGAACTATCGTCAGCCATCTCAACACAAGTTAAGCACACCTTTAAGCCCTTTCGCCTTGCGTGTAGAATACCGGGAAACGTGCACCCATTAGTCAGCCAATATCGTGAGCTCGCCGAACTTTCGAACGTTCCTTGAGGTATCACGAAAAGGTACGGTCATTTTGGCGGGTATCTTCATCAGTTACCGGCGCGACGACAGCGCTGGATATGCCGGCCGGCTCTACGATAGGCTTAGCGACCACTTTGGCCCGGATCAAGTCTTCATGGACGTCGATACGATCAAACCGGGCCAAAACTTTGTGGACGCGGTAACGCAAGCTGTCGGTAGCTGTGATGGGCTGGTCGCGATCATCGGACGGGAATGGCTCACAATCTCCGATATCTCTGGAACTCGGCGATTGGACGACCCCGAAGACATCGTGAGTCTGGAGATCGCCACCGCGTTAGAACGGGGAATTCGAGTGATCCCAGTTCTGGTGCAAGGCGCCCCGATGCCAGCGGCGACCGACTTTCCAGAAAGCCTCAAAGAACTGGCCTACCGCAACGCCCAGGAGATAAGTGATCGTAGCTTCAACTCCGACGCACAAAGTTTGATCGAAGCCCTGGAAGCTCCCGGTCCCGAACCGGCAGAAGGCACCGCTTTCTTCGGTCGTGAAAGGGAGTTTCTCGAATTTAGGACTGCGTTGGAAGGTGCTCTGGCTGGCCATGGCAGATTAGCGATGCTTGCCGGGGAGCCGGGCATAGGCAAGACTAGGATGGCCCAGGAACTAGCCTCCCATGCTGAAAGGCAAGGGGCTCAGGTCCTTTGGGGTTGGTGCTACGAGCAGGCGGGCGCCCCGCCCTACTGGCCGTGGGTGGACTCGGTCCGCTCTTACATCAATCTCACAGACGCCGACCAGCTGCGTTCATTGATGGGCTCGGGGGCCGCGGACATCTGCGAAGTCATCCCCGAACTCAAAGACAAGTTGCCGGAGTTGGAACCACCGCCGGCCCTGGACCCAGACCAAGCGCGATTCCGCCTTTTTGACTCCTTCGCCAACTTTTTCGTCAACGCAGCCCAGATTCAGCCGTTGATGTTGGTATTGGACGACCTGCAATGGGCCGACAAGCCTTCATTGTTGCTCTTAGAGTTCTTGACCAGGCGGTTGCCGGAAAGCCGCTTGCTGGTGCTGGGCACCTACCGCGACGCTGAGGCGACCCAGGGAACCCCTCTGTTCGAATCCCTAGTGCAGTTCCGACGGAGCCCAATGTTCCTGAGTCGGGTTTTAGAGGGACTGGAATCCGGGCAGATTAGGAGTTTTATCCAGGAAGCCGGTGGCGGCGAGGCGTCTCAAGAGTTGATCGACGCCATCTACACGCACACCGAAGGAAACCCCTTCTTCATAGCGGAAGTGATCAGACTGTTGGTTGTAAGGGGCGAACTGGAAGAGGCCTCCAGGAGCACTGGGCCGGTAACACTGGGGATACCACAAGGAGTCCTGGAGGTGGTCCGTCAGCGGTTAGACCGGCTCTCTACCGAATGCAACGATGCCCTGACGAACATAGCGGTGGCCGGGCGGCAGTTCGACTTCAAGCTGCTGGAACTGCTGAATGAGGAACTTTCAGGAATTCGGCTCTTAGATCTGGTGGACGAAGCACAGGAAGCCCGCGTGATTCAAGAAGTGTCCGGTCAGAGAGACCGGTACCAGTTCATGCATGCTCTGATGCAAAAAACCTTGCTCGACGGATTGTCGACCAGCCGCAAGGTCAGGATGCATGCAAGGATCGGCGAGGAACTTGAGACGCTGTACGGCGAACAAATCCAGGACTTTCGGAAACTGATCGAATCCGGTGATTTTGCCACCGGCACGGGGCTGTTGGAGGCGGTGGATATCGTTACGCCGTATCTGGCGGCGATCCAGGAACGCATCAAGCCCGCCCGGAGCGTTCGGTTGGCCATCGACGCCGGCGACACGCTACGCGGCGGGGCGGTGGCCAAAGGGCGCAGAGTGAAACTGCCATGGGGAGGCAACACCTTCGACTTCAGCGCGTTGACCGGCAACGGCTTGCGCATTATGCGCCGGTCGATCATCTGGGCCGCCGCCCCCGCCGGATACGCGGAGGTACGTATCCGGCTGCAAATCGGCTCGGTGGCAGCGGCCGCGAGTGGGCACGAGGGAAGCAAGGATCGGAGGCCGGACTGACCGGCCCCAGTCGTCTTGGGCCAGTGTGGCTGGCCCTCCTGGCGACAGGGGCCCTGGCCCTGTTCGTCCTCCTTAACTCCAACGGCGATCCACCGGTGGCCGTGCCGGTTCCCGAATCTGCGCCTGCACCCGCGATTGTGACTACACCAACAGCCACTCCCGGCAGCGTAGAGACCGCTACGCCGGTGAGCAGCGGCCCTCGCTTCCGCCTCTCCGTATGGTCAGACGTCCGCCGCCAGTGGCAGTTCGGCGAACTCTCCGCCGGAGGATCCGGCTACCACGAGGGTCAAGCGATCCCGTTCCTTCTGCGCATCGATAATGTGAGCCCGGGAGACGTACATAGGATTAGTCTCCTGTA
>JADFNR010000075.1 GCA_022563275.1 Chloroflexota bacterium
GATTTGGATTGGGGCTTTCTTTCAACAACTATCCGGGTGTTGGATTTGACATGTCTGCTAATCCTTCCATTAGCTTTGGATCATCTGGAAAAGGGGAGATGACGGCGAGCTTAGGTTTATCGGCCGGTTCTCAATCAGGTGTGGGCATCAGTCCCAGTGTCAGTTTGACTAAGAATGTCAAGGACAAAAATAATAGGCAAAACAAGTTGAGCGGCAAAGTAGGCTTGTCCTTTAATTCCAGGGCTGGTTTAGGTCAATTGTCAATTTCTACCAGTGTATCCAGAAACTTTACTGGTAAAGCCCCAAAGGGTAAAGATGGGAAGCGAAGTGGTAAGAAGAAATCGAAAACCAAGGGAGTTAATGGCGGGACCAGCATATCCTTTACCTCTCCTTCTTACGCGCCACAAATTAGCATGCCAATGATCAACGCGAGTTTGTCGGTACATGCAACAATGGGATTAGCACTTTTTGGAGGCCACCCTGAACTGACCTTGGATGGATATTATTCTGGACAATACCTTCTGAAACATGAAGAGAGTATTCCGGCATATGGATATCTAAAAATACATGAAGGGGCTAATTTGAAAAAAGTAATGCTTGACTTCAGCAGGGAAAAAGATGGCTCTTTTACCGAGAACACTCCTAACTTGCCCTTGACAAACTTCGCTTATGACTGTCTGAAACGTTCCAGGCCTGACGATTGGCGCGCCGCCTTCATTGAGGCCTTGCCTTACGCTCCGCTGGAGGTGTGCGATCACCTGGCGCAACATCTGCTGGAGGATGGTTTTTCGCTCGAGCAGTTTGATCCGCTGGTCAAGAAGATTCTGGCGACGCCGTTGAAATGCGATGAAGCGCTGCTGTGGTTGTGGGATGGTCCCAAGCGGGAGGACGAGGTCGCCCACGTTCCGTTGCTGACGCTTTTGATGCGTGTGCTCGGTGTCTTGGGCGAGCTGCGGCGCGACGACACGGTCATGGTCGCCGCCGTCTTCAGTCTGTACGTGGGCAGCTGGGGCGCCCTGGTTGGGGCCGAACGTTTGGGGGCAACCTGTTTTCCCTTCGGAAGCGGCGCTCCGGGCCAGACCGAGCGGGCGGTGGAGTGGGCCACCATGGTGAAGCCCTCCGTGCTCTACGGCACGCCGTCCTACGCCCTGTATCTGGCGGAGACCGCCCGGCAGATGGGCTTCGACCCCAAGGAAGACTTCGGTTTCCGGTTCATGTTCTTCTCCGGAGAGCCTGGGGCCAGCGTACCCGCCACCCGCCGCTTGATCGAGGAAACATTCGGCTGCTATATAGTCGACCAGGGCACCATGGCGGAGATGACGCCCTGGATGAGCGCTTCGGGCTGCCGTCACCTGGACGGCGGCATGCACCTGTGGCAGGACATCGTCTACACCGAGATGGTCGATCCCCAGACCAAGCTGAACCTGCCCCTGGGCGAGGAAGGGGTGCCCGTCTACTCCCATACCGAGCGGACCTCCCAGCCCATGATCCGTTACTGGTCGGGGGATATCGCCCGCTGGGACATGGTGGACTGCCCCTGTGGCCGCACCTATCCCACCCTGGTTGCCGGCATCTATGGCCGGGTGGACGACATGATCATCGTCCGGGGTCAGAACGTGTTCCCTTCACGCATCGAGGACGTGCTCCGGAGCATGGACGAGTTCGGCGGCGAGTTCCGTTTGGTGCTGGAACGTGAACCGGGACAGATGGACCGTTTGACGGTGCAAGCCGAAGTCCTGGCCAGCGCGTTCGCATCCCGGGAGTTCGACCCGGCGGCGTTGGAGCCGGTGCGGGAGCGGTTCACGGCCGAACTGCGCCGGGCCATCGGCGTCAGCGTGACCGTGGAACTGAAACCCCAGGGCGAGTTCGAGCGGACCCAGTTCAAGGCCCGCCGCGTGATCGACCTCCGCAAGCCCTGAGTTCTTTTCCACTGGGATAGAGACGGGGGATAGAGTTATGACATCCAGAAGGCCCACTTACACTTCATTGGACCATTCCCTGGGTGAGACCATCGACCTCATCAGGGACACGGTGCGGCAGTTCTCGTCCCAGGAGATCGCTCCCCGGGCTGAGGAGATCGACCAGACCGACGAGTTCCCCAGGGACCTGTGGCCCAGGCTGGGCGACCTGGGGCTTCTGGGCATCACCGTCTCCGAGGAGTACGGCGGCGCCGGTCTTGGCTACCTCGCTCACGCCGTCACCATGGAGGAGATATCCCGAGGCTCCGCCAGCGTCGGCCTCAGCTACGGCGCCCACTCCAACCTCTGCGTCAACCAGATCTTCCGGAACGGCAACGATGACCAGAAACGGCGCTATCTGCCCAAGCTGATCAACGGGGAGCACGTCGGAGCGTTGGCGATGAGCGAAGCCGAGGCCGGTTCCGACGTGGTGAGCATGACCCTCCGGGCCGAGAAGCAGGGAGACCGCTACGTATTGAATGGCAGCAAGATGTGGATCACCAACGGCCCCGACGCCGACACCCTGGTGGTCTACGGCAAGACCGACCCTGAGGCGGGCTCCCACGGCATCACCGCTTTTCTGGTCGAAAAGGATTTTAATGGGTTCCAGGCATCGCCCAAGCTGAACAAGCTGGGCATGCGCGGCTCCAGCACCTCAGAGTTGGTCTTCCAGGACTGCGAGGTGCCCGAGGAGAACGTGCTTGGCGAAGTTGGCCACGGAGTCCAGGTGCTGATGAGCGGATTGGACTTTGAGCGCCTGGTGCTGGCCGGCGGTCCCCTGGGCATCATGCAATCGTGTTTGGACGTGGTGATGCCCTACGTCCACCAGCGGGAGCAGTTCGGCCAGCCCATCGGAGAGTTTCAACTGATCCAAGCCAAATTGGCCGATATGTACACCTCTCTTTCGGCCTCTCAGTCTTACGTGTACGCCGTGGCGCGGGCCGCCGACCGGGGCGAGAGCAGCCGCAAAGACGCCGCCGGATGCCTGCTGTTCGCCGCCGAAAAGGCCACTCAGGCCGCCCTGCAAGCCGTGCAGACCCTGGGCGGCAACGGCTACATCAACGATTTCCCCACCGGCCGGCTCCTGCGGGACGCCAAGCTCTACGAGATCGGCGCCGGGACCAGCGAGATACGCCGCATGCTCATCGGCCGGGAGCTGTTCCAAGAATCCCAGTAACCCGGCCCGCATCGTCACGTCCGGGTCCCGCATCAAACCACCTGCATCCCATCCGCGACGAGCAGTAGGTCGTAGGTATGGTTAACGACTGCCCATGATTCAAGACTTTTCGGGTGAAACTCTTTGAAAATGATGTACCGAGTCCGGCGCGCCGGACTCGTCTGGCCTGGGGTTTCGCTCCTGGTCCTGCTGGCGGCGGCCTGTTCGTCCGGTGACGGTTCCGCAACCACCACTCCAGAGGCCCCGCCTCCAACCGCTATCGTTGTAGAGCCCCTCAACGCAATGAGCGGGGAGTTGGACCTGAGCGACTTGCCCGACGACCCCACGGAACTGATGATGGCCACCTTTACCGAGGTCCTGGACCGGGTGGCCCGGAAGATGGCCTACTCGGGAAATCAGACCTACATACCGGTGTTGTTGGAATTCCTCCGTTTTCAGGTCCAACCCGAACCCGTAACCAACATGACCTCCTTCCTCTCCCGTCTCAAAGACAACGTGCCGCCCGAAGAATTGATGTTATTCCCGCCGGAGCAGAACGATTGGAACTGGTGGATCGAGTGGTTGGGAAACAATCCCCAGGTCCAGCCCCCCAAGGGGTTCGCCGGTTGGAAGGGCCAACTCTATTCCCTTTTGGACCCCGGCCTGGGCGCGTTTCTCTACGACGGGGTTAAGACGGATATAAGGTTGGAAGAGGTTGTCTGGGGCGGCGTGGCCAAGGACGGGATCCCCGATCTGATCGACCCTCCGGTCCTTTCAGCGGGGGAAGCCGGTTACCTGCTGCCCGACGACCGGGTCTTCGGCGTGTCCATAAACGGCCAGCACCGGGCCTATCCTCTCCGAATCATGAACCGCCACGAGATGGCCAACGACATCCTCGGTGGGGTGCCCTTCGCCCTGGCCTATTGAACCCTCTGTGGCTCTGGAATCGTGTATTCCACGGAGATCGACGGCGAAAGGGTGGAGTTCGGCACCTCCGGTTTCCTCTACCGCAGCAATAAGCTGATGTACGACCGCAAAACCGGGACCCTCTGGCACCAATTCCGCGGCGTGCCGGCCGTGGGCCCGCTGGTTGGCAGCGGCATGGAGCTTGAGGTATTGCCCATGACACTCACGCTATGGTCCGACTGGGTGGCCGATCACCCCGGCACCACCGTCCTTGACGTTGAAACCGGGGTTTATCCCGGAGAGGATTACGCCCCGGAGAAACGGAACGATTCCGCCTATTTCGCCTACCGTAACCAGGAAAGGACCCTGTTCCCGGTGCCGGAGCGGAGTTCAGACCTGGGCACCAAAGAGCAGGTGTTTGGACTGGTTTTCGGTGACGCGGCCAGGGCATATCCGCTCTCGCTCTTTGAGGAGCGGACTCTGATCAACGACACGCTGGCGGACCGGAACGTGGTGATCTTCGCGGCCGCCTCCGGCGCCGGAGTCCGGGCTTACGACCGTGCCAACCATGAATTCGAGATATCCGAACCGGATTCGGACACCGGCCAGGGAATCGTACTCACCGACGAGAATGGCGTTGACTGGCAGGCCGGAGACGACGCTTTGGTGAGCCTGGACGGCCGGGGCCTGACATTGGAACGGCTGTCCAGCCGCGACTCCTATTGGTTCGGCTGGTACGCATTTTACCCCCACACAGACATCTACTCCCCTTAACCTCGGCACCGCCCCGTCTCCCCGGCACCTTGCCGTACGCGTGCCATACGCCATTTATCCGCTATCTGGTTGCGTATTTAATTGACACAAATTTAAAATTAATTTTAAAATATAAATAATATTCAAAGCTAAAAGCAGGAATTCCGCCCACAGCCGGCAAGACCGGCCAAATGCGGACGCCTGGTGAACGGGGTCTAAAGAGTCCCAGAAAGGACCGTGGCCCCGGCCCTGTGCCGCACAAGTCGCGGCGGAGGAATGGAGGATGGGTATGCGGAAATCAACATCGCTGCTTCCGGTCACGCTGATGTTTCTGGCGTTGGCCGCGGTAGCTTTCTTCTCCAATCAATATCCCATCTATGCGGAAGACGACCATGGTGATTACCGTTTCACTTCCACCAACCTGAACATCGGTGCGGGGGCGATCGCCGGTGTCATCAACCTCTCCGACATCCTGTTCGATGTCGACTATTTCTCCTTTCAGGCTCTCAGGGGGGTCGAGTACACCTTCGTGCTGGATGAGATCACGGTGGTGGACGCCAACATCTCAATAATCAACTCCCTCTCGCGCGGCAACTCTAGCTCACCCGAGCAAGAACTCACCGTGACCGGCGGCCAGAAGACCGTCACCTGGGTTGCCCGGACCACCGACACCTATTATGTGGAAGTGTCGGGCACCATCAATAGCTTCGACGGTTCTTTCTATCTGGGCAGTTACACCCTCAGTGGATTCGAGGACACCCGATTCCTGGACCGCCACTCCGACGAAAGCAGCGGCGCCACTCAGATATCCGCTGGAAACGTATACCAGGGCGCGATCAGTCCCTGGAGCAATCAGCCCAATCTGACCAACACCGTTGACGGCGGAGACGACTACGACTTTTTCTCCTTCCAGGCACAGCGGGGAGTGAAATACACCGTTGAGGTGGACCTGGGGACTTCCGAAGGTGTGGAGATCGCCATTCAGACCGCCTTCGCGGGGGTGGAAAAGACCAGCGACGGCATCGGCAACACGCTGAGTTGGATATCCCCCCGAAACAGCACCTACTATATCGCGGTCTCCGGCACCACCAGGGTTCGCGACTCCATGGGCACCTACGCCATCAAACTGAACGCCGAGACGGCCCTTCTCGACCAGCACTCTGGGACGGTCGCCGGAGCAACCGTGATCAGCTTCGGCAACGCCCACCAGGGGTCCATCAGCCCCGCGGATGACCAGGATTATTTCTCCTTCCCAGCCCTGCGCGGCGTCAAATATATGCTGGACGTCTCATTGGGCAGCGCGGACGGAGTGGCGCTGACGGTGATCGACGCCAGCGGGACCAGCCTGGCTTCCAACGGAGGCGTGGGAACGAGCCTTGAGTGGCTGGCCCCGGCCAATGGGACTTACCTGGCGGTGGTCTCGGCGTCTCCTCAGGTTCCAAACGTCATCGGCACCTATTCACTGAACCTGAGCAGCGACAACACGCTACAGGACCACCACGGTGATTTCCCTGGGGCCGCCTCGGTGCTCAGCTTCGGCAATGCCCATCCCGGCGCCATCAGCCCGGAGACCGACCGGGACTATTTCTCATTCCTGGCCGAACGGGGCGTAAATTATTCATTGTCCTTGGAACTGATAACTGCGACCGGTGCAGTCATATCGATCGAAGATTCCGCCGGAGACACGCTGAGCAGCACCAATGGCCTGGGCACCGGCCTGGGCTGGACCGCGGCCAGCACCGGCACCTTCTACGTTGTGGTGTCCTACTCGCCGCAGGCCACTGAGGGAATCGGCTCTTACGCCCTCACCGTGTCAGCGAACACCAGCCTGGAGGACCGTCACCTAGACACAGCCTCAACCGGCACCCCACTCAGCTTTGGCACCGTCTACCAAGGGGCGATCAGTCCTAAATCCGACCTGGATTTCTTCACATTCCCGGCCAAACGCGGGGTGGAGTACTTACTGGACCTGACCTATGGGTCGGCGTCGGCGGTCTCCTTGGAAGTCAACAGCGTGGGTGGCAGCGCCGACACAGGCGCGCGCAACTTCGGAGAGAGCAACATCGTTCGTTGGACCGCCCCGGATTCGGCGACCTATTTCGTCAAGATTTCGGCCTCTCCCAACGCGGCGGAGCCCACGGGGACCTACTCGCTGAAAGTCACGCCTGACACAACCTTGGAAGACCGGCACAGCGATACCCCCGCCGGCGGCACCCGCATCGGGTTTGGCAACGCCATCGCCGGCGCCATCAGCCCTGCCGATGACTACGACTACTTCCGGTTCTCGGCGGAGAAGGGAATCACTTATACGGTCGAGGTGAGACCGGGGACCGTGGACGGAGTCCGCTTCTCGGTGGAAAACCAAGCGGCCGGATTCTCTGCCTCCAATTTCGGGCTGGACCAGTCCTTGGAGTGGGAAGCTCCGGAAACCGGTTGGTACACCCTGGCCGTATCCGCATCGGGACGGGTGGGCAATCCCATCGGCACTTACCTGATCACGATCAACCGGCAGAGCGACGTTCGTCCCGAATTGCCCAAGGTCATCGAGCCGCCTCCGGAGCCGGCCAACGTGCCGCTGCCCCGGGTCACCGTGCCCACCGGAACGGCCATGATACTCGAGTCTCGGATCTCGCCCCTGGGAAGCATCGTCCGAGTGCCCGTGAAATTGAGCAAAGCCGAAGGCATCACCAGCCTGGGATTCACTTTGAACTACGACCCAGAATCCCTCCGGGTGCTCACCGTGAAACGAGGGTCCAGGCTAACGGAGGATTCCTTCATTTTCAATACGGATACTCTGGGTAAGATAAGGTTCGGATTCGCCGTGCTCAGAGGCTCCGGCTCCGGAGGGACCGCCGCGGTGGTCGAGTTCCAGGTCGTTGGAACCACCGGCTCCGTGAGTCCCATCACCCTGTCCGATGCACTGGTCAACCACCGTGCTGACGGCCCGATCGCCGTGGAGCTGGTGGGCGCCGACTTCAAGGTGGGAGCAAAGCTGCTGGGTGACGCCGATGGCGACAGCCGGGTAACGGCGTTGGACGCCCTGCTGGCCCTCAGGATGGCGTCTAACCTCCAGAAGATAGACCTTTCCTTGGACGTCAACAACGACGGCAAGATAACCATCGACGACGCACGAATTATTCTGAACATGGCCCGGCCGAGTTAAGGGAGTAGATCATGCGCTGGATGTTGGAAGTCGCGTATATCGGAATAGCCACCAGTTGGAAATGGCTGCTGGGTTCGGCTGCTGTTGTCGGCGCGCTGGTGGGCATCCTGTTCGGCGTCGGGGTACTGGGCGGCGGCGGCGGCGAAGGGACCACGGAACCGCCTGCGGTGGCCGTTTCTCCCACGCCCACGCCCACGCCGGCGGCGGCCGCAACCCCTGCCCCCACGCTGGTGGTGGGGCCGGCAGCTACTCCTGAGCCCACCGCGGTCCCGGCGCCCATGTTTATCTCCGTGCCCATCTTGGCGACACGGGCCAAAAACGTGGGCAGTTTGGAGTTTGTCCTGGTTTATGACCCGGCCAAGCTGGAATTGGCCCAAGTGGAAAGAGGCTTGTTGTCAGGGAACGCGCTGATCGACTCCAGTTCTCCGGGACCGGGCCGGCTCTGGACCGGTATCATCGATATCAACGGCATGAACGGAAGCGGGCCGGTGGCGGTGGTGACGTTCAGAGTGCGGGGCCTCGTGGGCGGCACCATGCCTCTGACCCTGGAGAGCGTCGCCGCATTCGACGCAAACACGCTGGTGGACATCGTCACCGGGACCACGCCGGGTGAGTACAGCGGGTCCGGCCTGACTCCCCTGTCTCCCATAGTGACATTCCAATAATTCCGAAGGCCAACAGGCCATCGCGGCCCAGAACCATAGCGGGGTGGCGCCGGTGGGTCTTGCGTCTCCCCGCTGATTTTCGCCCTCTTTCCACAACCCCTAATCTCGCCTACAATGTTGCCCGGCACTCACGTGCAAGCGCGTAATTATGGAGGGGACATTTTGGCTAGTTTGACACTTTCGGAAGCTGAAACAATACTGGCTGGGGCCAAAGCGAAGATGATGGAGCTAGGCGTCAAGATGAGTATCTCGGTGGTTGACCCACGCGGAGACCTGATCACGATGTGTAAGATGGATGGGGCTCCCTGGCGGACCCCCGCGGTATCCCGGGGTAAAGCGGTGGCGGCGGCCAGCTTTGAGAAGGCCAGCGGCGAGTTGACCGATAACGCCCAGGCTCCCATCTTCCGCGCCTTCATGGCCATGGAAGGCGGCCACATGATTCCAGGCCAGGGCGCATTGCCCGTCTTCAAGAACGGCGAGATTGTCGGAGCGGTCGGCGGCAGCGGCGGCACGGCCCAAGAGGACGAAGACTGCAGCCGGGCAGGCATCAATGCCGGCGGATTCTCAGCGACACCCTAGTTCGACATCCATGGGGTCACCGACACGTAGGGGCATCCCGGTAAATCGGGATGCCCCTACGACATTCCGGCCTTCGCCGGAATCCAGCAGTTAGGCTGCCAACAACATCGATGGGCGCCTCGCCATTGGACGGGACACGCCGCTGGACGAGTCACGCCGCTGGATTGTAGACTTCCTTTGAGAAACCCTTGGCCTCGGAAACAGCCCTCGGAGTGAAACGATGCATGTCGGATCGTCAACCTTTTTCCAAAACTTTCGCCGGGCCCGGACGGACCTGGAGGTATACCAGAACGAACTGCGCCTGGCCGACCTCTGCGAACCATTGGGGTACGACTCGATCTGGGGCATAGAACACCATTTCACCGACTACACCATGTGCCCTGACGTGCTGCAGTTCCTTTCTTACATGGCGGGACGGACCGAAACGATACAACTTGGCAGCATGGTGGTGGTCCTGCCGTGGCACGACCCACTGAGAGTCGCGGAGCAGTTCTCCATGCTGGACCACCTCAGCGGCGGCCGGGCCGTGGTCGGCGTGGGCCGGGGCCTGGCCAGAGTGGAGTTCGAGGGCTTCAAGTTGGACATGACCGAGTCCCGCACCAGGTTTGCCGAGAGCACCCGGCTGTTGGTGGATGCATTGGAAAATGGAGTCGCCGAGTTCGACGGGGAATTGATCAAGCAGCCCAGAGTGGACGTCAGGCCCAAGCCTTTCAAGAGTTTCCAGGGGCGGACCTACGCCGCCGCGGTCTCACCGGAATCCTCGCTGGCGCTGGCCCAGTTGGGCTTGGGAATGTTGATAATCCCCCAGAAACCCTGGAGCGAGGTTGAAGCCGAGTTAAAGGCCTACCGGGAGATCTTCCAAGAGATCAACGGTGCACCGGCGCCGCCGCCCATCGTAGTGGGTTTCACCTTCTGCCACGAGGACGAAGACCGGGCCTTGGAGATGGCCAAAGAGTACATCGGCAACTACTGGGAATCGATAATGGACCATTACGAGTTCCACAGCGACCACCTGAAGACGACCAAGGGCTACGAGTACTACGGCAAGTTCACCGAGAAGATCGAACAATACGGCGATCAGGACGTGAGCGATTTCTTCCTCAACCTGCAGGTATGGGGCACTCCGGACCAGTGTTACGAGAAGATCATGAGCACCCGCAGCCGCACCGGCAGCGAATCATTCTTGGCCGCCTTCAGCTACGGCGGCATGCCCTACGACGAGGTTGAAAAGAGCATGAGGCTCTTCGCCAAAGAAGTGCTGCCGCGTTTGAAAGAAGTGCCCGTTGCGGCATGATCTACTGGCCGGTGTTGCGCATCTCCTCTTTGTTGAATTCGCCCAGGGGGCGCCAATCGAACCGGCTGCTGTAAGGATTCTCGATCCCTTCCACGGCGTCCGCCGCCAACCCGCCCAAGACCGGACCGAACTTGAATGCGTGCCCGCTCCCGCCGGTTGCGACCACCAACCCCTGCCGCTCCGGGTCGCGTCCGATCCAGAAATCCCCGTCCCAGGTGTCGCAGTAGAGACACATCTTGCTCTCGGTTAGTGGGACAGACGCCAAGGACGGCAGCGACTGGGCCAAGAATGCGCGGCAGAGGGCTTCCTCCTCGGCCAGTATCACCCTTTCCGCGTCCGGGTGGACCCGCCTGCCCGGCCCGTGGTTGGCCATCTTGACCACGCCCTCTTCGTTGGCTGGGAAGCCGTACCAGCCGCTGCGGGGGGTGTCCGCGGCCCAGGGCGGGAAGGACGGCGGGCGGTAGTTCTCTGGGTCTTCAGGCTTGAAATAGAAGACCGGCTGACCCACCGGCCACATCCGGTCGGCCAATTCCGGCAGCAGGACGGTCGTCCAGACCCCAGCCGCCACCACAACCCAATCGGCCCGCAGTTCGGTCCCGTCCGCCGTGGAGGCTCCGGAGACCCGGTTACCATCTTCCAACAACCGGGTCGCCTCGAACCCAGTCACCACGGAGACCCCGGCGTTGGCCACGTCTTGGACCAAGCTAGCTATTATCTCACCGGCCTCGGCCCAGCCAGCCGTGGGGTTGAAGTACCCGTCAACGTAATACTCGGAGTTCCAGTGGGGAAAACGCCGGGCCAAGTCGCCGGGAGCCAGGCGTTCCAGGGGAAAGCCGCGGCCGGTCAAGAGTTCGTAGGAGTCCAACTCGAACTCTCCGGCGATCATCGGCGCGCTGGTCAAGAGCAACATGCCGTCTTCGTGGAACAGGTCCCGCCCCCAGCCGGCGTTCCAGCGGCGCCATCCCTCTATCGCATCGGCGCACAACGTTGAATACAGACCATCGGAGCCGTAATCGGCCCGTACCATGCGGCTGAGATCGTTGGAGGTCGCCAGGGGATGGGGGACCGGGCCGGGGTCGGCGACGGTAACTTGGTGCCCGCGTTGCTGTAGCTCCAACGCGGCAGTCAACCCGAAGATGCCCGCCCCGATGACCAACACTGTGCCGTCAGACGGCACAGGTCACCGCGATTCGCCGTTGCGGCCGGACGTGGGGCAAGTCGATCAGGTAGTTCATCGGGCCGCGGCGGACTTGATGGCTTCACGCAGCTCGTCGATGCTCACGTCGCCCCGGTGGAGTTCGCCGCCGATCATGTAGGTGGGAGTGCCGGTCACGCCTTTCTCTTTGGCCGCTTCGTATTCACGCATAACGGTCTCCCGGAACTCACCGGACTCGATCCGGGGGCCCAGGTCTCCCCAGTCCATGCCGGCGGCTTCCACGATGCCTTTCAACACATCCAGGTCGTTGAGGTCGGCGCCAGATTCCCAGTAAGCCTGGGCCGCCAGGTGGTGGAATTCCCCGTCCTTTCCCTTTTCCTTGGAGTAGACGGTGGCCTCGTGGACCCGCATGGGATTAGGGGACCACTGAGGGCGGCGCATGACCAGGTCCACGCCCCTCGCCCGTTCCTGCATCTCCGGATTAAGTTCCGTTTCGGTCTCTCCATCGAATAGACGGCGCGGCGCGCCTTCCGGAGGGTGGTCCGGCGCCCGAAGATACGGTTTACGGTCCACCTGAAACGACAGTTCCTTGGACAATATGTCGAGCCTGCCCAGGCCGACGTAACAATAGGGTCAAGTGTAGTCGTACCAAATGGTGACGCTGACGGCAGTGGATGTAGTCATGGCGTACCTCGTAGGTTAAAGGTGGAAAATCCATAACGGGAACAATTTCGGGGTATTGTAGCACGCTCGATCGCGCCCCCATCTGAAGCGCGGCCCCCAGGCTATCTGGGGCCGCTGTTGAGAACCCGCGAATCAACCGGCGATAAACCGTTCTTTACCGTTCTTCGGCTTGCTATAATCTGTGGGGTTCAATAGCATATAGTCAGGCTAATCAATAGGAGAATCTCGTCTTTAAATAGCAACCGTCGGTCTTTTCACCCATCGGGTGTTTAGCTAGGACTCGCGCGGCCGATGGGCCGCATGAGAGCGTTCCTTCGATTCGATCAACCGGAAGGACGGAACCATGGACCGGCTAACTGGCAAAGTAATCATCGTAACGGGCGGCGCCAACGGTATCGGGCGCGCCTACGTCGAATCACTGGCGCAGGAGGGGGCGCAACTGGTGATCGCGGACATCGACGAATCCGCCGGGCAGGAATTAGCAAGTTCGCTCGTTGCCAACGGGACTCAAGCATTCGCGATGACCACCGACGTTTCCGAATTGGCCGACGTAGAAAGGCTGGCGCGGGAAACGGCGGAAAGGTTCGGCCGCATAGACGTGCTGATCAACAATGCCGCCTTTTTCCAACGGCCCGTCGCCATGGCCCGAGTTCCATTTGAGCAGATACCCTTGGCCGAGTGGGACCGCATGATGTCGGTCAATCTACGGGGTGCCTTTCTTTGTTGCCGGTCCGTGGTGCCCTTCATGAAGCTCCAACGGGCGGGTAAGATCGTGAACATCTCCTCTTCCACCATCTACTACGGGGGGAATGTAGCGGCCCACTATGTCACCTCCAAGGCTGGGGTCATTGGACTTACCAGGGCCCTTGCCCGGGAGCTCGGCAGCCACGGAATCAACGTCAATGCCATCGCTCCCGGACTTACCCTAAGCCTGGAAAACCCGCCGGAGCAGGTCATCCAGACCAACGCTCAGCGGATCCAACTCCGGTCGATCAAAAGAGACGAACTCCCCAGCGACCTGGTTGGTTCCATGATATTTCTCAGCTCGTCGGACAGCGATTTCATGACCGGCCAGACCATGGTGGTCGACGGAGGCTCACGCATGATCTAGGTTGGGCGCGGGGTTAAGGACCTAAGAGCAAGAAACGGCCGCCGCATATCTCGCGGCGGCCGTTTCTTTGGCTGGTATCGGTGACGGGGCTGGTCAGTCCGCGGCGCTGGGGGCTCCGGACCGGGCGAAGGCGTTCCGCAGGGCCGCGGATGCCTCTTCCACCGCCTGCCGGCCTTTATCCACCACCGCTCCCATGTTGAAGAAGCCGTGGATCATACCGTCGTACCGGGTGGCGGTGGCCGCGACGCCGGCTTCCCGGAGGCGCTTGGCGTAGGCCTCGCCCTCGTCACGCAGGGGGTCGTATTCAGCCGTGATCACCAGGGCCGGCGGTTGCCCGGCCAGGCTCTTGGCCCGGAGCGGGGCCGCGTAGGGGTTGGAGGCGTCCTCGCTGCTGCTCAGGTAATGGTCCCAGTACCACTGCATGGTGGCCTTGGTCAGGGAGTAGCCATCGCCATTTTCACCGTAGGAGACGGTGTCGAAGTCAGCATCGGTTACGGGATACACCAGGAGTTGCAATGCGATCTCCAGACCGCCCCGGTCCGCCGCCATCAGAGATATGGCCGCGGCCAGGTTGCCACCGGCGCTGTCGCCGCCGACGGCCAGCCTGGAAGCGTCTCCGTTGATGCTGGCGGCATTCTTGACCGCCCAGGTGGTTGCGGCCCAGCAGTCTTCGGCGGGGCCGGGAAACTTGGTCTCCGGCGCCAAACGGTAGTCCACCGAGACGACCACGCAGTTCCCGCCCACACACAGGTTACGGGCGGATGCGTCAGCGGATTCCAGGTCGCCGACGACCCAGCCGCCACCGTGGTACCAGGCCAGGATGGGGAAGGGGCCGGCGCCCTCAGGCGTATAGATACGCACCGGAAGACCGCCATCGGGGCCGGGAATCGTCCGGTCTTCCACCTTGGCCACTTCCGGTCCCGGAGCGCGGGGCCGCACCTTGGCGTTAGCCCTGGCTTCCTCGGGACTGACGGTATGGGCTGCTGGCAGCCCCAGGGCAGCCACGCTCTCCATGACTTGTTTTACCTGTGGGTCTAAGGGCATCTCATACCTCTTTTTTCATCGATTAGGGTGATCGATCACGGGTCGATCTTCCAGAATCCCATTTAAGTCTTAAACGTGGCGAAGCACTTGTTGGAGGTTAGAACGTCAGTCTCCACCCATTCCACGTAATCGGGCTTGGCATCCAACTCCTCCATGGCCCCCAGCAGACAGGCCCAGTTGAGCAACTCATGCTGGCCTGCGTCTTCCAATTGAGCGGTGGTGCGTTCGCTCCAGGCCGCGTAGTTGCCCTTTTTAAGATCGGACAACATCTCCCGGTCGGACGGGGTATCGGGCCAAAGGTAATTGTTCTTGGCGGTCAGGAACGCATGTGACCAGCTTGACGAGGCCACCAGCGCCACCCGGTAGGGGCTCTCTTTGAGCACGCGGGCCAGGGCCGCTCCCACTTGCATGCAACGCTTGGGGGTGGGGCCGGGCGGGTCTGGCTCGAGAGCGACACCGTTCACCTTAACGGGCAGCGCGCCTCCCCGTTGGCTTACGACTCCGCGGCCATAGCAGTTAACGGCGATGGGCACCACCGGGATGCCGAACCCTTCGCGGTCATAATCCAGGTACAACAGAGTGTTGATGAAAGCATGGGCCAAGCCCGGCTCGTGCAGCGGCTTGTAGGCATAGGCCATGTCCACACCCTGGTTGATGAGTCCGGAGGTCAGCAATCTGGCCGCCTCCGGATGTCCTTTGTAATGGAAAACCTTGTCCGCGGGTTCGTCCCAAACATTACGCCTGGCCGACCCGTCAGCCCGGGTGAAGGGTGAACAATTGAATTCCTCGTAAGCCAGTACACAGAACGGAGTGATGACATCCTCCCGGAAATTCTCGTACTGGTCATCACCAAAGATGATCACGAAATCCGGGTTGAAGGCCTGAATCTCTTTTCTGACTTTGCGAAACCCGCCCACCAAGCGTTCCCGGTGCCTCTGGGCCGCTGCCAAGCCTTCATCATCGCCAAACTCCGCCCGCATGGCTTCGGGCCAGTTCATGGGGTCTTTGAGCTTCTCGGGCAGGCGCTCGTCTTGCTTCAACGTCCTGAGGAGGGGATACAACTTGTCTTCGTCGTGGGCGATCAGCGCCGGGTAGTGGGTTAAGCCTGCGCCAAAGATCTCCGCCATCTTTTCACCTCTCGAGGGGTTGGCTCCTGGGTGTATCCATATGACTTGGGCATTATAGCCCATGCGGCGTGCCGGGAATCAGCCCTGAGATGCTGCGGCGCCGGGGTCCCAGATCCAGTATTTTGAGATAGCCCCGGCATCGACCCGCAGGTCGAAACCGGTGATCATTTCGGCTTCGTCAGAGGCCAAGAACGCCGCCGCCTTGGCGTAATGGCTGGGGCTGGGCAGCTTCTGAAGCGGCGACAATGTGCTCGGGTCGGCCGGCCAACCACCCGAACGCTGTCCCAACCTGGGCCCAGGCCACTCTACGCCCCAACGCTTGGCCCGCGCCAAGCCTTCCGTCCGGTCGGTGGCGGTGGGGGTGAGGCTGTTAACCCTGATCCCGTATTCGGCCAACTCCATGGCGACCGAGCGGGTGAAATTCAGCAGCCCACCCTTGGAAGTGCCGTAGCCGATGTTACCGGGCTCACCCTGGTGGCCCGCCGTGGAAATGATGTTGATCATATTGCCCTTCCGGCCAAGGCCGATCATCTGTTTGGCGGAGAACTTGGTGAACAGAAAGGCGCCGGTGAGCATGACGTCTGTCTGCCGCCTCCATTCATCCACGGGCATGTCCAAAACGCCCTTCCAGTTGAACACCGTTGCGCCGTTGACCAGGATATCCACTCCTCCAAAAGTTTCCTTGGCCTCATCTAGGGCCGCGGTCACCTGGGCTTCGTCGGTCACATCGCAGGCGATGGCGATGGCCCGCCGCCCACCGTCGATCACCGACTGGGCGCACTGTTCGGCGTATTTGG
>JADFNR010000076.1:0-10243 GCA_022563275.1 Chloroflexota bacterium
GCGGCAGCGCCGTGGTCACCGCCCGGGGCATCCACATCCTGCTGGCCGAGAAAGCCACGGCCCAGGAACTGTGCACCCAATACCCCGAGGGAAAGCCCCCGGTCAGCCCCCGGTTGATGGCGCCCAAGATTCCCAACTTCATCGTCCTCACAACCGCCACCACCGCGGCCACCCGCGCCGGAACCGCACTCATCGACCCGGAATCGGGCCACCGGCTGGAGTTGTTCGACCCCAAAACCCGCCCGGCCGCCGTGATCTGGGACGACCAGGCCCTGCTGACGGCCTCGCCCTGGCTCTGCCTCAACGCCACCGCGTCGTGCTTCACCGGAGTGGCTTCTGCTCTGCAACGCACGGGCCTGAATCCCCTGGCGGAAAGTGACCTGCTGGAGGCCCTGCGGCTGCTGCTGGACAATCTCCCCCTGGTCAACTCCGATCCTGATAACCCGGCGGTGCGCATCAATCTTTGCGCCGCGGCTTTTCTCTACAACCGCGCCACCGACGCCGGGGCCGGAGGCAGCGCACTGGGAGTGGTCACCGCCCTGGCCCACTCGCTGGACACCCGATACCCTGAATGCGGCCACGGGGACGCCTACTCCATCCTGACCGCCCCCGGCATGCGTTTTAACCTGGAGTCCAACGCCGCCGGACAGGCCCGGTTCGCCCAGGCCATGGGGGTCCGGAAAGAGGGGATGGACGACCGGCAAGCCGCGGCGGCAGCCGCCGACGCCATCGAGTCGCTATTCAAGGGTCTGGGCCTGCCGGTTAGGCTGAGCGAGGTGGGCGTCGCCGCAGACGGCATCGGCCTCATCGCCGAGGACGCCATGACCGATTTCGGGCTCCACCGCAACGTCCGCAAGATTCAGAACGTGGACGAGTTGAAGGGCATCCTGAACACGGTTAGGTAACGGGATCCTCCGGCCAAATGATTATTTGCCGGTGTAAATTTACGGGTTGGGCTTGCCGGCCCAAAACCCCGGCGACCCGAATCCAAATACAAAATTCCAGGGAGGCAGGATGAAATACGACTACATCATTGTTGGCGCCGGCTCGGCCGGCAGCGTGGTGGCCACCAGGCTTTCCGAAGACCCGGACAAGACAATTCTGCTGTTGGAGGCGGGTCCGGACTACCCTGACTTCGAGCACCTGCCCGATGACCTCAAGAAGGGCTACAACGTCTGGCGGTCGGCCTACGGACCCCATAGCTGGGACTACCGCGCCACCGCCACCCCGCAGCAGCCAGAACCCATCATCATCCCCAGGGGCAAGGCCACCGGCGGCTCCAGCGCCATCAACGGCCAGGTGGTGTTCCGAGGCCTGCCCGAGGACTACGACCAGTGGGCCGAGTGGGGCAACGACGAATGGGCCTACACCAAGATTCTGCCCTACTTCCGCAAGATGGAGAACGACTGGGACTTCCCCGGCGACGACTTTCACGGCAACGATGGCCCTCTGCCCGTGAGACGTTTCAAACGTGAGGAATGGATCCCCATCGCTGAAGGGTTCTATCAGGCCTGTGTGGGCGTGGGCTTCCCCGAGGACCCCGACCAGAATAACCCCGACTCCACCGGCGTGGCGGCCCGTCCTCTGAACAACATCGACGGTGTCCGCATGAGCACCGCCCTGACCTATCTGAACCTGGCCCGGCACCGGCTCAACATCACCATCCGCGGCGGTGTCGCCATCAGACGGGTCCTGTTCCAGGGCAACCGTGCTGTCGGCGTCGAAGCTGAGAGCGGCGGCGAAGTGTTCAACGTTGAAGGGAGCGAGATAATCCTCTCCGGAGGCGCCATCGGCTCACCACAGGTCCTGCTGCTCTCGGGCGTGGGCCCGGCTAAGGAGCTGGAGCGCTTGGGCATCAACGTGGTGCGGGACCTGCCCGGCGTGGGCAAGAACCTGCGGGACCACCCGGCGGCCTACATGCTGTTCAAGGGAGAAGGCGAGTCCCCGGACATCGACACTCCAAGCCTGCAAGTGGGCCTGCGATTCAGCCTTCCCGGCTCGCCCACCCGTGGCGATTTCCAGATGACGCCCACGTTGATGAGCAGTGAGCACCGCCCCGCCAGCGTGACCTATGAGGGAGATACCTTCCATTTTGGGATCAGTGTCGGCTTGCAGAACGCCAGGTCAGCCGGCGAGCTTTACCTCAACTCCACCGACCCCCACGAGCAACCCTACTTGAACTACGACCTTTTCTCGGATTCGTCCGACCGGGAGCGGATGCGCGGCGCGCTGCGCAAAGCGGGGGAGGTAGCCGAACACCCGGCCTTCGCGGCCCATGTAGTCGAACAGGTAAACCCCACCAAAGAGGTACTGGCCGACGACGCCGCATTGGACGATTGGATCATGACCAATTGCTACACGCAGCACCATATCTCGGGCACTTGCAAGATGGGGCCAAGCTCCGACCCGATGGCCGTCGTCGATCAGTACGGCCACGTTCACGGACTGGAAGGGTTGCGGGTCGTTGACGCATCGGTCATGCCCGACGTGATCCGGGCCAACACCAACGCCACCACAATAATGATCGCCGAACGGGTTTCAGATTGGATCAAAGAGGGCAAATAAACTCGCCGTCGTAGGCGGTGGCGCCATCGTCAATCGCGCACGACCGGTGTAGGGGCATCCTGATGCCATCGGGACCGTGCCCCTACGCCGCAGGCACCGCCGTTCGCGCCCTCGCCGGAATGACCTCGTACTACCCAACCGCCGCAGCAGCGGCTAGAATCAGGTTGGTACAGCCAAATTCCCACGGCGCACTAGAAACCAGGACGGTACAACATGTCCACGCCTCCCAATATGAGGATCGAACGGGACTCCATGGGTGAGATGGAAGTCCCAGCCGACGCCCTGTACGGAGCGTCAACCATGCGGGCGGTGTTGAACTTCCCCATCAGCGGCCTGGTCTTCCCCCGTTCGTTCATCCGGGCCCTGGGCCTGGTGAAACAGGCCGCGGCCAAGACCAACATGGCCCTGGGCCTGCTGGATGAGAAGACTGGAAACGCCGTGGTATCGGCCGCGCAAGAGGTCATCGACGGCACGCTGGACGAGCAGTTCGTTCTGGACATCTTCCAGACCGGCTCCGGCACCTCCACCAACACCAACGCCAACGAGGTCATCGCCAACCGGGCCAGCCAGATCCTGGGCGGAGACCTGGGCTCCAAACTGGTCCACCCCAACGACCATGTGAACATGGGCCAGTCCTCCAACGACGTCATACCCACGTCCATCCACCTGGCGGCGCTGCTCTCCATCAAAGAGGACCTGATTCCGGCCCTGGAATTTCTGGCCGATGAACTGAACAAGAAATCGGACGAGTTCTGGCCCATCGTCAAAACCGGCCGCACCCACCTGCAGGACGCAACGCCGGTCCGGTTGGGGCAGGAGTTCAAGGGATTCGCCGGGCAGGCCGAATACAGCGTGCAGCGGCTGCACCGGGCCCAAGAGGCGCTGGCCGAGGTTGCCCTGGGCGGCACCGCGGTGGGCACCGGCGTGAACACCCATGTGGAATTCTCCGCCCGGACCTGCAAGACCGTCTCTGAGGCTTCCGGAGTGCTGATCAAGGAAACGGCCAACCACTTCCAGGCCCAGTCCACGCTGGACGCGCTGGTTGAGGCCAGCGGAGTGCTCAAAACCGTCGCCATCAGCCTGCACAAGATCGCCAACGACATCCGGTTCATCGCCTCGGGGCCTCGGGCGGGACTGGGGGAGATCGCTCTGCCGGAGGTGCAGCCGGGCAGTTCCATCATGCCGGGCAAGATAAACCCGGTGATCTCGGAATCGGTGATCCAGGTGGTGGCCCAGGTGGTGGGCAACGACGCCACGGTGGCGCTTGCCGGCCAGGGTGGTTACTTCGAGTTGAACACCATGATGCCGGTGGCGGCCTACAACATCCTGCAGTCGATCGCGCTTTTGGCCGCCTCGGCCCACAACTTCGCCGATCAGTGCGTCAAGGGGATCACGGCCACCAGCGTGGGGCCGGACATGGTGGAGAAAGGGTTGATGCTGGGAACGGCCCTGGCCCCGGCCATCGGCTACGACGCGGCGGCGGCCATCGCCAAGGAAGCATCGGCCAAAGGCACGACCATCAGAGAGATGGCCAAAGAGAAGACCGATCTTTCCGATGCTGAATTGGACGAACTGCTCAACCTGGAGAATATGACCGAGCCGGGCATCGGGGCCGGAGGCGCCGGGGGCGGGGGCTAGTCTCTACTCACCCTGTTTCAGGTCTTCTTAGAACAGGGGCAGGCCCTGTTCCGTGGCTTTCATCAGGCATTCAAGGCAACGGTCAGCCTCGGCATGGCCCACAGAGGACCAGAGGTTCTCCGACCGGCGTCCGCAGAGATAGTCGGGCTCGACGTTTTCGATTCCCGTGTTCGCCAGATAGTGGACAGACCCGGTCTTTCTCTCGTTCGCCCACCACCAGCGGGTGATGCTTTTGTCCAGGTCGTCCAGGTAGGTCTTGAACTTGTCTTGCCAGCCGTCCTCGGGCATCTCCACAAGCCAACGGCCATTCTCCGAGCCCGCGTCTCGCTCGGCCTTCAGTTCGCCGCTCCTGATATATTCCCGGATATCGCGCTGGGAGATATTCAGACGGCGGGAAGCATCTTGGATCGTTAGTTTTTCCACACGGACTCCGATTGATCTATCCAAACGCGGGTCAGATACTGGTCAGGGCGAAGCCGATTCCCAGCGACGTCAGATCACGGGGTTTCTGGCCATGGCCGGGTCTTCAATGGTGTCGGCCAGGGAGCCGCCGGGTGGGACCATGGGATAGACGTTCGTGGTCGAGTCTACCACGAACTCGATCAGGAACGGCCCGTCGTGGGCCTGGGCTTGGCGCAGGGCGGGCATAACGTCTTCCTGCTCCGTGACCCGGACCGCGCCCACTCCGTAGGCCTCGGCCAGCTTGATGAAGTCGGGGCCGGGCACCGGCACCGCCTTCAGGTGGTTCTCGAAGTACATCTCCTGCCACTGCCGCACCATTCCCAGGTGCCCATTGTTGATCAGGGCGATCTTCACCGGAAGTTTCTCTTCCGAGATTGTCACCAATTCTTGCAGCGTCATCTGGAAGCCGCCGTCTCCGGCGATGGTCCAGACCGGGGCGCCTGGTCTGCCCACCTGGGCGCCGAGCGACGCCGGCAGCTCGAAACCCATGGCCCCCAGTCCGCCGGAGGAGACGAATGAATTGGACTGGTTGAATGACAGGAATTGGGCGGCCCACATCTGGTGCTGGCCCACCCCCGTGACCACGATGGTCTCCGGGTCTTCTTGAAGCAACGTATCCAGGTTGCTCATCACGTGTTGCGGCAGCAGTGTGTCGCTGGGTGGAATGGCCAATGATGGGTGGTCCCGCTTCAGGTCCTCGATGTACTGCATCCAATCGGGCCGCGGTGTGTTGCTCACCAGTGGCACCAGCTTTTGGAGCAGGGCTTTGGCGTCGCCGACTATCGCCACCTCCACCGGCACGTTGCGTCCGATCTGGGTGGGGTCGATGTCCATGTGGATGATTCGCGCGTGGGGGGCGAAGGTGTCCACCTTGCCGGTTACCCGGTCGTCGAACCGCATGCCCACGCCGATGATCAGGTCGGCTTGGTCCACCGAAATGTTGGACCAGTACATGCCGTGCATCCCTAGCATGCCCATGCTCAGGGGATGGCCGCCGGGGAAACTCCCCAGTCCCAGCAGAGTGGTGATCACCGGGATGCCGGATTGTTCCGCCAAGGATTTGAGTTCTTGATTGGCCCCTGAGGTCATTACGCCGTGGCCGCTGATGATCACGGGCCGTTCGGCTTCGTTGATCAGCCGGGCCGCTTCTTTGATCCTCTCCAGGGCCTCCTGGGAGACCTCCGGCACCGGGACGGCGGTCACCTCGGGGAACACGGCTTCGGTGAGTTCAAGCTGCACGTCTCTGGGAACGTCGATCAGCACCGGACCCGGACGGCCTTCCTGGGCGATGTAGAAAGCCTCCCGGACCGTGTCGGCCAAGTCCGCGGGATTCATCACCATGAACGCCTTCTTGGTGCAGGACGCGGCGATGGAGCAGATGTCGCACTCCTGAAACGCCTCCGTCCCCAACGACGCGCGGGAGACCTGGCCGGTGATGGCGACCATGGGCACCGAATCGGCCTTGGCCCCCATGATGCCGGTGACCAGGTTGGTTGCGCCGGGTCCGGAGGTGGCGACACAAACGCCGACCTTGCCGGTGACCCTGGAGTAGCCGTCGGCGGCGTGGGCGGCGGCCTGTTCGTGCCGCACCAGGATATGACGCAGTTGAGGGTAGGACCAGAGAGCGTCGTAGAAGGGAAGGATAGCCCCGCCGGGATGGCCGAAGATTACTTCGACTCCCTCCCGGAGCAGGCTTTCGCACATTATTTCCGCACCCTTTAGTTTCATAGCGTTTCGGCAGCCTCCATCAATGGTAGGACTTTCTCCTGCAGAGAAAGGCGCCGGGAGCGCGGCCGGGCAATAAAAAAGCCCCATCCCACATAGGGACGGGACGTTACATTCCCGCGGTACCACCCTAATTATCCCGAGTCAATCGGGACCTCTCTAGCAGGACACCAACATGTCCCGTCTTTTATAACGGGGGAACGAACCCCGGCCTGGTCTACTGGCCCTCTCTCATCTTCAGAGGGGTTTCAACTGGCGGCTCCGGAGGGATTTTCAGTCAGCTTCGGCGCGCCTGCTTTCACCGTACCAGGCTCGCTAGGCGCCTAACCCTGCCTACTCGTCTCCATCATAGCCTTTGAACTAAAAGATTACCAAATGGCTCCCGCAGTGTCAATATATCGTGCCTAGCTTCGCCTTATAGCTTGACCTGCACGCCCGGGTAAGACATGGGTCACGCAGGCTTCCAACGGGGTTTTTTTTACAACTTAAGGGGCATCCGGCTCCATCTGTCCCGTTTGGCCCATTTGGCTATGATAGTATGGCTTTTTGAAGGAGCGACTTTTGTACGGTAATCCGTCCAAGCTTCCGCCCGTTGGGCGGCGACCGAAAAAAGCCCCAAACAAGACCGGAGTCCCAGCAATAACACGGCCTGGCACGCCGGTGGCCCTCTCTCGTAGCTTGAACCAAAGCCTGCGGAAAGGCTTGTACGCTGGCCTGTATCAGGGGGCCACAGCGGCGCCTCAGGAAGTTGCTGGCCGCCCGGCAAGTGTCCGCAGACCTTCTCTCGGCGACGTCGGAGCTCCTGCATCCGGAACACTTCTTTCCGGAGTTGTGATTCGCAAAGTTGGTCTGCTTTCCGGGGAGTCGGTTAGCCATACTTTTTGCCCCGAGGAGGGCCTGGTTCCCCATCCCCTGGAAAAGGGCCGGATGCTGGTGTTGACCAACCAACGGATCATGGCGTTCGGGCGGAATGACGGCATGAGGGAGACCGTCCTGATGCCGGTTGAAGAGGTCAAAGCGGTGGCCGTCCACGCGGGACAGCGCAGCAAGGGCACGTTGATTCAGGGCGGGCTGATGATTGTGGCCGCCGTCTTTTTTTATGTGTTGCTGGCCTATTGGCTGACCGGACGGATAGACGGGCCAACTGTCCCCATCATCCGCATGGACCTGGTGGCCTTCGTGGTATTCCTGGCCATCCTGACGGGGGTCGCAATGTTGGCCCAGGTCTACTTCGGGAAGCCCGACGGCGAGGTGACGTTCCAAGGAGACGGGGTAAAGGTTACTTTCCCATTCAAGGGCGAGACGGCCGAAGACGAGATATACCTTTTGGTCAACGCCGCATTCGCCGCCCGGCAATCGATCATGGGTGATTCTAGACCGAATCGCGAATCAGCGCCCCCATCTCCGACTTGTCGAGAGTCTCGACACCGTCGGACCTAACCTTCCCCCAAACGGGGGAACGGATCAGTTCTCTCCCCCACCCAACACCTTACCCCAGTGGCAAACTAGGGTCCACGTCGATGTCCAAAGCCGACTCCTCTCCCCGTTGGTACTGGAAGTAACCGCAGGCCGCGATCATGGCGCCATTATCGGTGCATAGGACCGGCGGCGGAATGATCACCGGCAGGGGGGAGCGTTTGATGATCTCCTCACGCAGGCGCGCATTTGCCGTTACGCCGCCGCCCAGCACCAAGCCTTTGACCCGGTATTTGTCAGCCATATCCACCAGCTTGGCCGAAATAACGTCCACCACCGATTCCTGGAACGCCGACGCCAACTCGCGGACTAAGTACGTTTGGCGCGCTTGGTCCAGGCCTTCTTCTATCGAGGGATAGATCCCCCGGTCTTGGGCCAGGTGCAGCAGGGCGGTCTTGAGGCCGCTGAAACTGAAGTCCAGGGTGTCTTTCATCCAGGCCCTGGGCAATATCTCTTCGCCCGTGGCCCCTGCGGAGACCCGCTGTATCTCCGGTCCGCCCGGAAAGCCCAACCCCAGGATGCGGGCGGCTTTATCGAAGGCTTCGCCGGCGGCGTCGTCCCGGGTGCGGCCCACCAACTTGTATCTGCCATGCCCCTCCATCAACAGGAGGTCGGTGTGGCCTCCCGAAGCCACCAGGCAGGCCAACGGGAAGCCGGGGTCGTTCTCCAGGTCTTCCTTGGCGAGCCAGGACGCGTAGATGTGCCCTTCCAGGTGGTTCACGCCGATCAACGGGATCCCCAGGGAGTAGGCAATGGCTTTGGCGGCGTTCACACCGGTGATCAAAGACCCGGCCAGCCCCGGCCCGAAGGTAACGGCTATCGCGTCCATGTCTTCAAGGCCCAGTCCCGAATCGGCCGCGGCCTGCTCCAACACCGGGACCAAGTCCCGGACATGCTGCCGGGACGCAACCTCGGGCACGACGCCGCCGTACGGCGAGTGCAGGTCCGCCTGGGATGAGATGACGTTGGAGAGGAGGGTGCGGCCGTTCTCGACCACTCCCGCCGCAGTCTCGTCACATGAGGTTTCTATGCCAAGAATCTTTATTGACATGCCACGTTTTTCGTGTCTTTGCCGTCTCGATGGTCCCTTTAGGATTGTTCGGCCAGGCTATTTTCGGTGCTTGAGACGATTTCCGGTGGACGGTCTCGGCCCAACTTTACACTAATTTACGCCCGATGCTATCATCCTGAACAGGCCCGATATTGCCAAGGGGCAACTTTTCGTGGCCTTTGGAGGTGGCTTCCGGTATGGATGCCGCAGATTCATGGCGATTAGCATTGTTGGTTCTTTGTCTCGGTCTATCGGGGTTCTTTTCAGCGTCTGAAACGGCTTTCATCGCCCTGCCCAGGGCGCGCCTCATGCACTTGGTCCGCAGCGGCCGGCCCGGCGCCGACCGGGTCTCCCACATCATCCAACGCCCGGAGCGGTTCCTGGCCACCGTGCTTTTGGGCAATAACCTGGTGAACACCGCGGCCGCGGCCCTGGCCACGGTAATCGCGTTGAACCTGATCTCCAACCAGACCCTGTCGGTCTTGGCCGCAACCGCCGGCGTGACTACATTCCTACTTTTATTCGGCGAGACCGTACCCAAGAACATCGCCTGGCGCCGCTCCGAACGGGTTGCGTTCGCTGTTTCTAGACCCGTCAGGCTGGTGGAATTGGCCCTTTATCCGGTGGTTAGCCTGCTCCAGCTTTTCAGCACCATGACCAACCGGGCGCTTGGCATCTCATCGGTCGCGCCCCAGATCGGCGAGGAAGAGATACGCACCATGATTGCCGCCGGGGCCCAGACCGGCGCCGTGGATGCCGGGGAAGCCGCATTATTGGAAAAGGTTTTCCGCTTTGGCGACCGCCAGATGCGGGAGATCATGACGCCCCGGCCTGAGATCGTCTGGATCGAGCAGGGCGCCAGCCTGGAAGAATTCCTGGCCGTCTACTCCGAACACTCACACACCAGGTTCCCGGTGTATGACGGGTCCATGGAGAATGTGCTTGGCGTCCTCTCGGTGAAGGACATCCTCTCCGCGATGAAGGGACCGGCCGGTCTCGGCGATAGCGTGACCGGACAACTAAGGCCGGCTCTCTTCGTTCCGGAGACGAAGAGCGTCAGCGATACCTTCAACGTGATGCGGGAAGGCGGGCACAGCGTGGTGCTCACTGTGGACGAGTTCGGCGGCATCGCTGGGCTGGCCACATTGAAACAGATGATGGCGGTGATCGTAGGTCAGCTGGGGGAGGAAGGTTCAGCGCCGGAAGAACCGGTAACGGCCCTTGGCCGCGACGCTTTCCGCATGGACGCCGGACTGGCCATATCCGACATCAACGAAGAGTTGGGACTGGGGATCCCTGAGGGAGACTACCAGACCCTGGCCGGAT
>JADFNR010000076.1:10342-16127 GCA_022563275.1 Chloroflexota bacterium
ACCGGAAGAACCGGTAACGGCCCTTGGCCGCGACGCTTTCCGCATGGACGCCGGACTGGCCATATCCGACATCAACGAAGAGTTGGGACTGGGGATCCCTGAGGGAGACTACCAGACCCTGGCCGGATTCATCCTGGACCGGCTTGGCAGCATCCCCGAGGTAGGGGATGTCATGGAATTCGGCGACCTGCGCATCACCATCAAGGCGATGGAACGGGTCAGGATCGACGAAGTGGAGCTACGGCGCCTGAACGCCGGGTCTGGTCCTGGTTCGAGCGCTGGCCGGAACGAGGCGGACCAGTGAAGTTCATTCTAGTGCGCCACGGCGAGACCGAGTGGAATAAGCTGGGCAGGTTCCAGGGCCACCAGGACATCAGTCTGAACGAGCGTGGCCTGGCCCAGGCCAGGGAGACGGCCAAAGCCGCCGCCGAATGGGGCCACTGCGCCATCTACTCAAGCCCCCTGATCCGGACCGTCCAGGTGGCCGAGGAGATCGCCAAGGTCACTCCGATGCCGGTGTCCAAACAACCGGGCCTGAAAGAGCTCAGTCTGGGTGACCTGGAAGGGGTTACCGGGGAAGAGATGCGGGATGGATGGCCCGAGGTGTTCGCCGCCTGGCGGTCGGGGCCGGAGAAGATCTCCATGCCCAACGGAGAATCACTGGCCCAACTTCGTGAGCGGGCCTGGCAGGTGATCTTGGACATCGAGAAGAAACATTCCGGCGACGAGGCGGTGGTGGTCGTCTCCCACAACTTCGCCATCCGGTCCATCGTTGGCGAGCTGCTGGGAGTGCCGCTGGAGCACTTCCACCGAATGTCGTTGAATCTGGCCTCGGTATGCACCTTCGATAGTGATGAGCGGGGCCGCCGGCTCACTGGGTATAACTCCACCGGCCACCTGTCCCCCGAAAACCGGTAGCCGGAGACTATCGTGGCCAACGCCGCCGGACTGGGACGCGCCCGATTGGAACGGAAAGTAGCGGCCGCCCTACGCCGGGCTGGCTACTCCAACAACGGCGTAACCCTGGTCGTCGGCGCGTCCGGAGGCCCGGATTCCTCTGCCCTGCTTTACGCCCTGGACCGGCTCAGAGAGGCCCACGGGCTTTCCCTCCACGTCGCCCACCTGAACCACAACTTCAGGGGCCAAGAAGCCGAGGACGACGCCGCATTCGTGGCTGAGATCGCCAAGGAATTGGGGCTTCCGGTGACCGTGGTCAAAGAGGACCCCCACGAGTACCAGAGGAAGCGCGGCATCTCTTCTTTTGAACAAGGGGCCCGCGAGATGCGGTACGCCTTCATGGCCCGGGTGGCCGGTGAAGCCGGCGCCAGGGCGGTGACGGTGGGCCACACGGCCGATGACCTGGCGGAGACGGTGATGCTCCATGTGCTGCGCGGCTCCGGCCTGCACGGCCTCCGCGGCATGGGCGAGGTCTCGGAATGGCCCTGGCCGGCCGATGCCGCTGGATTACAGCTTTTTAGACCGTTGCTGGACGTAACCAAGGACCAGACCGCGGAATACTGCCGTGAGATTGGGCGCACTTACCGGGAGGACAGCGGCAACTACATGTGGCGGTTCACCCGTAACAAGTTACGCCATGACCTGATGCCCAAACTGGCGGAAGAGTACAACCCTCAGGTGAGAAGCGCTTTGGTCCGGCTGGCCCGCACCGCCGCCGCAGAACTGGACTTCGTCGAGGGAGAACTGGACCGCGCCTGGCCCTCTTTGGCGGTCGAAACGGATGGCGAGGTGCGGTTCTCCCGGAGCGCTCTTCGTGAGCTTCATCCCACGCTGCAACGGCTGGCCCTTCGGCGCGGCTATATCTCGGTGAGCGGAGACGCCACGCGGTTAAGGGAAAGTCACCTTGTGTCCATGGTGGACCTGGCGCTGGGCGAACGCGGTGGGCGCTCCCTGGACCTGCCGGGAGGGGTGATACTCCGGCAAGGATACGGGGAGTTGGTGTTGACCCGGAACTCAGAAGAAGGGTGCCCGTACCCGGAGCTCGACAGCGAATATCAAGTCGTGTTCCCTGCCGAAGACGGAGTGGAGATCACAGCGATGGCCGGTCCCTGGCTCGTCACGATGCAGGGAGGGACGGCGGCGGAGCGGCCTGATTGGGCCGGTGATGACGGGGACGAATGGACGGCCTGCTTGGACCGGAGGGCTATCGGGAGCAGTGCAACCGTGCGGGCGTGGCGGCCCGGCGACCGGATACAACCCTTGGGGATGCGGGGGCGGAAGAAACTACAGGACCTTTTTACCGACCTGCGGGTGCCCCGTCCCTGGCGGGAAAGAGTGCCCTTATTTGAAAGTGAGAGGGGGATCGCCTGGGTGGTGGGCCACCGCATCGCTCACTGGGCCAAAGTGACCCCGGATGCCAGTGAACAAGTGCTCTGGGTGCGGTTCAGCCAGGACCGGGGCCAGACCATTTAGCCAAAGGTCTAGCCGGCCGTTAGGTGCCCATGAGGCGGGAAGGATTGTCCTTCACCAGCATGCCCACTTCCACCTCTTCCAAGCCGGATCGGAGCATAGTGGCGATGCCCATGCGCATCCCCTCGGCCGGCATCGGATGGAAATCCTGTCCGAAGTCGGTGCTCAGTATGCATTTCTCCGGGCCGATGGCCAAGATCGTCTGGGCCAGGTCCTTGGGGTCCAGCCGGTGGGTGGTCGGCATCACCACGTGCAAGCAGTGCTCGATGAACGCCCCCATGCCGGCCAGGGTTTTCATGTCTTCTAGGGTCATTCCGGTCCAGAACGACATGGTGGTGCCGTGGGTGACCACAACCCTCTGGATCCCCATGTTGCGCGCCTCCGCCACCAGGGCCATGCTCTCGGCGGTGGAGATGTGGCCCGTCGCCAGCACCATGTCGTGGGACTTGATCAATTCGAGGATGTCATGGACCTCGGGCACCAGGGTCCCGGAATTGTCCAGGAGGGAGATGCCGCCGTCCAGGCCCTTTGCTTCCCGGTCCGCCTTGGCTGAATAGGTGGGCATCCAGACGATGCGGCCTCCCATGTCGGCCGTGGCTTTCACGGCGTGGACGTTGAGTCCGCCCACTTCCACGTCGAGGGCGATGCCTCCCAGCACGGTAACATCGGGCACCAGGTCACTGGTGGTGGCCGCCACGGGATGGGTGGGGTATTCGTGGCTCTTAAGCACGATCCCCTGCATCCCCATATCCCGGGCCTGCAAGGCGATCTCCACCGCGCCGGCCCGGCGTTCGACTTTGGGGTCGGGGCCGAAGTGCACGTGTATATCCAGGGCGCCTTCCAGTATTCGGTCTATGTTGCTCAAACTGTCACCATGTTGTTGAAATCGGGGCTAAAAGAAAGACGGACAGGCGTCGATCATGGGGTCCGCAAGAGGGCGCCGACGAGCCCGATTCGAGGCTGGCGCCAGCATAAATCAGGCGTGTACAGGTGTCAAGGGAATTCCCGCGGCCAGGCGTTCCGCCCCTTCCGCCACCGGTTGCCTCAGGCGGGCCCGGTTGGTAGCATGTTGTCACTCTCGGCCAGGAGGCGGTGATGGACCTGGGGCTTAAAGGCAGGGTGGCCATAATCGGCGGCGGCAGCAAGGGGTTGGGCCGGGCCTGTGCCGATTCCCTGGCCCAAGAGGGCGCGAATCTGGTTATCTGCAGCCGCAACGCGGAGGAGCTAGACCGGGCCGCCGGGCAGATCAGCGCCGCGGCGGGGGTTGAGGTCTTGGCGGTGGCTGGGGACCTCACCCGCTTGGCGGATATCCAGAACTTGGTGCAGAGAACGGTCGGCCACTTCGGGCGTCTGGACGTTTTGGTCAACAACTCTGGGGGCCCGCCCGCGGGCCGGGCGGCGGACACCACTGAAGAGGTCTGGCATGAAGCCATCGACATGGCTCTCTTATTTTTCATCCGCATGAGCCGCGAATCCGTCCCACACATGAAAAATGGGCGTTGGGGACGAATAGTCAACATCTTGGCCAGTTCGGTCTATCAGCCCATCGATAATCTGGTCACATCCGGCGTTACCCGCATGGGAGCGGTGGCCTTCGCCAAGAGCCTGGCCGACGAAGTAGGCCGGGACAACATCCTGGTGAACAACGTGGCCCCCGGGTATCTGTTGACCGGCCGGATGATGCATATCTTCGAGACCCGTTCCAACGACACGGGAGCGAATGTGGAGGACTTGCTTAAGGCCCATTCCTCCACCATCCCGGTGGGCCGGTTGGGACGTCCCGAGGAACTGGGAGACCTGGTGGCGTTTCTGTCCTCCGAGAAGAATAGCTATACCACCGGTACGACGATCTTGGTGGACGGGGGCGTGGTCCGGTCGGTGATGTAGGCCAACCCGCGAGATCAAGACGTCGCATCAAGATAAAGGGCCTGTCCTTCCGCGGAAGGACAGGCCCTTTATAACGTGCTATGAACTACTGGGGATTGCCCAGAAATAGACGAGTATCTTACCGGGCGCCCTTAACTAGGTTTGGAAGCCATAAGGCGATATCGGGGAAGATGATCAACATGACAATCATGGCCGCCATCACCGCCATGAAGGGCAGCACGCCGATGTACACATCCGTGATGGTGCCTACCTGCTCCGACAGGCCGGACGCTTCCGCCATCTCCGCTTGGACATCCCTCCGCACTCCATGGAGCACGTACAGGTTGATGCCCTCGGGCGGACTGATGAGCGCGGCCTCCACCAAGATCACCATGATGATCCCGAACCACACCAGGTCCACCCCAGTCGCCACCAGGGCCGGCGCCAGGATGGGCACCGTGGTTACCAACATGGCGAAACTCTCCATGAAGGTGCCCAGCAGCAGGTAGAAGATCACCAGCACGATCACCAACTGAGTACCGCTCAAGTCCATGCCGATGATCCACTGGGAGATGTCATGGGAGATTCCCAGCCGGGCGAAGGCGAAACTAAGCGTGAAGGCGGAGACGACGATCAACATGATCATCGACGATGTCCTGACCGTGGACAGGATCGCGTCTTTAAGCATGTCCCAATTGACGGTCATGGATTGGCGCAACTGTCCTTCAACCAATGGGTACCGCTCTTGTATTCTGCCCATCAATCCGGTCTGGGGGACGGAACCGCCGAATTTCTGCACTACCCATCCTGTGATTGCCGGTCCCGAATTGTTGATCACCGCCAATACAAAGGCTCCAGTAACACCGAATGCCGCCGCCTCGGTGGGGGTGGCCCAGCCGGCGTAGATCGACCCCAAAACCACCATGATTATCAATGCGATGGGAATCATGGAAATCAGGCCGATAAACTTGAGGCGCCAACTTACTCTCGGCTCCTTGGGCGCGATGGATGGGAACACTATTGACGCGCCGACGATCATGGCCATCATCATGGCGGCCAACATGAACCCGGGGATGAACCCCGCCAGATATAGCCTTCCGATGGACTCTTCTACGAGCACACCGTATACGATCAGGCCGATGCTGGGAGGGATCAGGATGCCCAAGGTGCCCCCGGCGGCCAGCGAGCCGATCACCAACCGTTCGCTGTACCCCCGCTGCCGGAAGACCGGCAGAGCCACACGGCTGATGGTCGCCGATGTGGCCACGCTGGACCCGGAGCAGGCGGCGAAGATGGCGCAGGAGGCGATATTGGTGTGGATCAACCCGCCGGGCATAAAAGCTATCCAGCGTGAGACCGCGCTGTACATCTTCTCACCCATGCCGCTCCGGAGCATGAACTCCCCCATCATGAGGAAG
This sequence comes from Chloroflexota bacterium, assembly GCA_022563275.1. The sequence goes on from JADFNR010000076.1 coordinate 16,054, forward strand.
AGCGGGATGGCGATCAGGATGAAGTTGGTGTTCGTCTCCCATGCTTTGTTGCCCATGATGTTCCACAGGGGCGC
>JADFNR010000077.1 GCA_022563275.1 Chloroflexota bacterium
TGGACGCCATCTGGTTCGCCGAGCACTACTTCACCGGCGAGTGCGTGTACGGGGACCCGTTGGTGTTCGCCAGCGCGGTGGCCGTTAAGACCAAGAAGATCATGCTGGGCTTCGGCATCCTGGAGCTGCCGCTGCACAACCCGGTGCGCGTGGCCATCCAGACGGCCCTGCTGGATAACCTGTGCCAGGGGCGTCTGGTGGTCGGGACGGGCCGGGGCTCCAACTACAACGCCTACGAGTACACAGGGTTCGGCACCACACCCGGCCTGGGGGCCGCTCAGTTGGATGAGGCCGAGGAACTCCTGGTCAAAGCCTGGACCGAAGACAACGTGAGATTCGAAGGGAAGTACTGGCAGGTGTCGTTCCCATCGGTCCGGCCCAGGCCATACCAGAAACCCCATCCACCCCTGGCCCGGGCCTGCACCGGAGACGCCTCGCTGGTGGAGATGGCCAAGATCGGCCGGCCGGTCCTGATCAGAGGCGCTTCGTCCAACGCCACGGGAGAGAAGATCAAGCTGTACCGGGACACCATGTCCGGGGCCGGCTTCAGCGAGGAGGCGGTGGAGAAGAGCCTGGACCAGCTCTGGGTCTGGCGCGAGATGCACATCGCCGAGACCGACGACCAGGCCATGGGCGAGTTTCTCCCCGCCCATCACGCTGCCTACGTGCATCTGGAAGAGGTACGCGCGGAATGGAACCCGCCTGAGATGGAGATCTCTATCCAGAGGGCGCCGTTGGGCCGTTCGGACTACGGAGAGACCCCGGACCCGGACGCGCCGGAATCGATGATCGGCGGGCCCAGGCGGGTGGCCGAGCAGGTGGCATGGATGCAAGAGCTTGGCGTCAGGAACCTGATGCTGACCAACCGGGGCCTTGTGTCTCAGGAAAAGACCGTCAAGTCATTGAGGCTGCTCAGCGAGAAGATCATGCCGTCGTTCCGGGGCGGCTGATAATAGGGCCAGACAGGCTCGAGGACTGAAACCAGACTCCGCTCGGGGATTCAGCCCCCTCTCTAACTCTCCCCCGTCGCGAGGGAGAGAACAGCGAACAAAAAGGCAGGGGCAGACCTAATAGCCGGTCTTATTAATTAGCCCCGTCCGAATCCGGAGGGCTAGATCTTCCCCACCTCTTTCGAATAGAGCGGGTTGAGTTCAACGATCTGGGGGCCGCCGTCGAACCAGTCGGAGACGGTCTCGCGCCATTTGGTGTAGTGAGGGGCCGAGCGGTGGGCGACCTGCCAGGCATCGCGGTCTTTGTAGACCTCATACAGATAGACGGTGTTGGGGTCCTCATCGCTGGCATGAACGTCGAACCGCAGGCAGCCCGGCTCGTCGTTATTGGACCCGATGGCGTCGCCCATGGTGGCCTCGATGAACTCGTCGCGGTGACCCGGCTTGATCTTGATCGTTACAAATAGCGCAAACATAACTTCTCCCCTGATTTGATCGTGGGACCTATTTCTTAACTGCGCCATTATAGCCACGGGAGTATCACCGGACAAGAAGACGCGACCGGTCTGGATGACACCGCTGGACGCCCGTTGTAGAATGGCGTCTCAGGCACTTATCAATGATTAGGGAGCCTTATTCATGGCCGACATCCCAGTGGTTTACACGCTGACCGTCTGCCCCGCCTGCGACGCCCTGCGCGCCGCTTGGAAGCGTGACGGCATCGAGTATCAAGAGATCCGGGTGGACCAGAGCCAGGACGACCTGGACGCGGCCCTGGATTACGCCGACACCGTCCCCATCATCATCTATCCCGACGGCCGGGTGGAGGTGGGCTTCGACGGGATGCACGGTTGAGAGATCGGCTGACGGGCCGGCGGCCCGTCCCAGATTTACAGCCGTTCCCCGCGCAGGCAGTCCTGATTCAAAACTAGATCGATACGGAGGAGCCATGGTCAGAGAAACCAGCGTTGTCACTCCCGAACGGTTCTCCCAGGGGTTCGACTATCCCAGCTACATGGACCAGATCAAGGTAAACAAGGCGCGGTTCGAAGGGTTCTACAACGGCCTGACACTGAGCTCTGAAGACGCGGCGGCTTTCAAAGAGTTGGCCCAGCGCCCCGGCGGCCCGGCCAAGATGCTGGTCATCGGCGAGGACTGGTGCGGCGACGTGATCCGGGGCCTGCCGGTGTTGGCCCGCATCGCCGAGGCCGCCGGTATCCCCATCAGCATCTTCCCCAGAGACACCCACACCGACATCATGGACGAGTTCCTGAAAGAGGGGAAATACATGTCCATCCCGGTGGCCGTGTTCTACACCGCCGACCATCGCTACATCTGCCATTGGATCGAGCGGCCTGAGATTGCGGAGAAAGAGCACCACGAGATCGAGCAAGCGATCCGGGACGAGAACCCTGGCATCGACGACCAGGCTTTCGGCCGGGAGCGCCGGGCCCGCACCGCCGCCAAGGCCGACGATTGGATCGCCGCCACGGTGGTGGAACTTAAGGAACTGCTCACCAAAAGCATCGCTTAGGAAACCGGCCCTTTCCCGGTCGTATCTTAAAAAGAGGCTCTGCCATCGAACATCGGCAGAGCCTCTTTCGTCATTCCGGCGACGGCCGGAATCCATGTTGGCAAGGTCTCCGATCAACCACGCGTGGCGCCATCACGTCCGTAGGCGCGGGTTTCCAACCCGCATGTCCATGGTAAATACCGGTTAAGACACTCGCGGACCGGCTGCCCCTTCGGCCCCGGCCACACCCGGCAATCTGGGCTTCCGGGCGACCAGGAAAAGGACCGCGCCCAACATGTTTAGCCCCGCCAGCAGCAGGAAGGCCATGTCGTAATCGCCCAACTCGTCGCGCATGAACCCGGCCAAGGGCGCGGCGATGAGCAGTAAGACGTTCATGGGCACGGTGGAGATGCCCAGTATCTTCCCGAAGGACGCGCGCCCGAAGTAATCGCCCCTGATGGCGGTGGTCAAGGGGGTGCGGCCGCCGAACCCGATTCCGAACAGCACCGCGAAGGCATAAAAATAGATCAGGTCTGGGCCCAATGTCAGGAACACCACCCCAAGGCCCTGGATGGTGGTAAAGATGAACAGGGCCACGTTCTTGGGCATCCGGTCGCCGATCCAGCCGCCCAGGAACTGGAAAATGATGGCCACCGCGGTCTGGACCATGATGATCCAGCCGGTGGTCTGCACGCCGTAACCCATATCCCGCAACAGCAACCCCAGGTGGGACATGATGGCCAGCACGACCATTGAACCGAACCCGTGGCCGAAGGATATGCACCAGAACGCCTGGGTGCGCAGGGCCTGGCCGATGGTCAGTTCCAGTTCGGGCTGGGTGTTTCCCGCCGGGGACGAGGCGGCCACCGGAGGTCCGATTTCATCGAGACTCTCGACACCCGGCCGGAGATCTCCGTCGGGATATTCACCGATGTCCTCAGGCTTGTTCCGGATCAACTTGGGCAGGACGAACGCCGAGACCAGCGCAACCACCGCCAGTATCTCCACGGTGCGCCGCCAACCCAGCCGGTCGGCGTCGGGGTTGATCAGCCAGGCGATCACCGGCACCAACACCAAAGCGCCGATGCCCATGCCCACCATGGCCAGACCCATGGCCATTCCCCGGCGCCGCACGAACCAGTGGTTCAGCAGGGTCATGACCGTGAGCCAGCCGGCCTGGCCCTGTCCGACGGACATGATGAAATAGGCCAGGTAGAACATCCACAGGTTCTCCACCCGGCTGAACAGAAAGAACCCCGCGGCAAGGACCAACAGCCCGGTGAACACCATGAACCGGGTGCCCATACGGTCGACCAGGTATCCGGCGATGGGACCGGTGAGGCTGCCTTCGACGCGGGTGAAACTGAGGGCCAGGCCCAACTGGGTCCGGCTCCAACCGAACTGGGACTCCAACGCCACGGCCCAGACCGCCGTGGCCTGGAACACCGGCACGGAGGTGATGACCATGATGAAGCCGCCAACGGCCACCATCCACCAACCGTGGAAGGCGCCCCGGGCCTTGGCGGATGGATCGCCCACACTCGGACGACTAAACAAAGAACGCCGGTCCGGCCTGGGTGATGGGCCTACACGGCGAGTCAGTACAGGGCCGGGTATCGCTCTCTTTCATCGTGTTAAAGAATACGATAGCACCCTTGTTATTACAACGTGGACGATTCGGCACGTACCGTTGGCCGGCGGATAGACAGCCTGCTAGTCCAAGCCGGATACCCTCTATGCCATTCGGCCGTTGGACGCTAGAATGGGGCTCTCTCGCCGGACGCCGGCGAAAACGTCGTTCTTGGAGTAGTCATGGAATACGGTGTATTTATGATGCCCTCCCATCCGCCGGAGCGGGAAGTCTTTCAAGCCCACCAGTGGGACCTGGACTGCCTGGTCCTGGCCGATAAACTGGGGTTTTCCGAGGCCTGGATCGGCGAACACTACACCGCGCCTTGGGAACCTCTCCCATCGCCGGACCTGATGATCGCCCAGGCCCTGATGCTGACCAAGAACATCAAGCTTTGCACAGGCGTGCACCTGCTGCCCTACCACCATCCGGCCGAGCTGGCCTGCCGTGTGGCCTACCTGGACCACATGGCCCAGGGCCGTTTCATGTTTGGGATCGGCTCAGGGGGACTGCCCACCGACTACACCATGTTCGACGTGGACGGAATGAACGGCCAGCACCGTGAGATGACCCGGGAGGCGATCGACATAATCTTGAGGCTTTGGGCTGAAGACGAGCCCTTTGAATACAAGGGTGAGTTCTGGACCGTCAACCTGCCAGAGCCTCAATTCGGCACGCTGCGGCACCACATCAAGCCGTTCCAGAAGCCCCATCCGCCCATCGGCGTCGCCTCGGTCAGCCCAGCCTCGGAAACCCTCAAGATCGCCGGCGAGCGCGGCTTCATCCCCATGAGCCTGGCATTCAACCAGGACTACGTTATCAGCCACTGGGAGGCGGTCTTGGAGGGCGCCAAGAGGAGCGGCAGGACTCCCAGCAGAAAGGACTGGCGGATCACCAGGGATGTCTGGGTGGCCGACTCCGACGACGAGGCCTACGACAAAGCGATCAACGGCATGCTGGGACGGGTCTGGGGGGAATACCTGCTGCCCCTCTTCGACCAGTTCTCATTGCTCCATGTCATCAAACACGACTCCAGCATCCCAGACTCGTCAGTCACGCCGGAGTATATGGCCGAGCACGTGTGGCTCATCGGTTCGCCCGACACCGTCGAGAAGAAGATACTCAGCCTATACGAGATGTGCGGCGGATTCGGGACCCTATTGTCCCTGGTCTATGACAACATGGACAACCAGAAGGGCTGGGAGAAGTCCATGAAGCTGCTGGCCAAGGAAGTGATGCCCCGTTTTGCTGATATGGACCCCGGCTAAAGGGTTCCGGGCAATCGCATCTTGGGGGCGTTCCGATGAATCGGGACGCCCTTCCTCTTTGGGGCCTCTTTCCCATTGCTCACCCAACCTCCACCGCTTGTGACCCCGGGCAAAGCGAAGGGTCTCTTTGTCTTTGTCCAAAGCTGTCCCAGCGGCAACGAGAATCCTCGGCTTCCGCCGCAGAATAACGGGGTTAGATCGAAACGAAATTCGTAATATCTATGGGATTACCCTTAGTTTTATCGAGTTTTTATCTGATTTTCAACCAATCTCTCCAGTCGTTAGCCAATATTCTCTTTACGCCTGAATATCACATTGTGAATTTTGTATCAATAGTTTGAATAATAATTCACAAGAATCATCTGAGTTTATGGGGCATCAGAATTTATGAAAGGGCAAATAACAAGACGTTACGCCCTTCAGATCGCAGGACACAGATGGAGGTCCACTATGGGAATGTTTGGAATGTTTGGTAAGAAAGAAGGTGGTTTTGACGCAGCCACGGGGGAATGGGGCAGCGACAACGTCGGAATGATGAAGATGCTGGCGGGTATGCCCCACATGATGCGGAAACCCATGATGAAAGGGCGGATCAATCAGCTCCTATCATTGACGGAAGAGCAGCGGCAGGATTCGATCAGAGACATGATCGGGGCCTTCCACAGCTCCAAGGTCAAGTCCAAGGCCCGCGAGAGCCTGGTCGCCACCCGGGTCGAGATCGTCGGGGAGCTTTCAGATGAGAAGCGCCACACCATCATCTCATCCCGCAGCGAGGCCTTGAAGGTCGCACCGGAACTGGACCAGCAAGACCGGGAGGTCCAAAAGAAGGTCCTCTCCAAGCTCTCCAAGTCCACGCGGGAGAAGTTCAAGGCCACATGGGACCAGGTCCACGGCGAATAACGCCTGACTGCCCACCTGAAAAGTTTCTTCGGCCAGGGTAAGGCCCCTCATGGGCCTTCCCCTGGTCCAAGGCCGGGGGACTAAGACAACCCCGGACCGCAAGCATGACGAGGATGACATTGATCAATAGATTGATCCCCAACTACCCAGCACTCTTGACCATCGGTCTATTGATCGTGGTGTCCGGATTGTTCGTTCTGTTGGCCGGCCGGGACATTCTGATCTCCATCTGGGTTGACAAACTCTTTGATGGAAACACGGATGACGGTCTCTTCAAGGCGGCCCAAACGGCGGAACAGGTCATCGGCCACACTTTGACGATATGGTTCTTCCTTGGTTTGAGTTTCATCAAGCTGGGGATCGGCTTTGCCATCGCCACCATCGTGCAAAACCTAAGATTAACCGGGCGGTTGAGCCTGAGTTCCTATGCTTCGGCGGGTTTGGACGAAGCCCAGCGGGAATTAGACCTATTTGAAGAGCCCTGGTTCGGCAGGTGGTTCACTAGGTTCCTCTTCTCCGGAATCCTGGTCCTAGGGTTCTTCTTCTTGCTGACGCTTTGGTGGGATGTAAACCTGGTGTTTTTGAAGGATGCGGAGTTCGACGGCCGCACCAGTGGGTTCGCCTATGAAGCATATCTAATGATTGAACGGGTGCTGGGCGCCGTCATCTTCGGAGGCAAGTTCCTGGGCGAGGCGCTCCTAATCTTTGGAATCCTGACCGGACTGGCGACCATCATCTGGAACCTGAGCCGGCAGGCGAGAAACCTTCCAGAGCTGGCGCGCCGGGCGATGAATGAGGATAACCCCAATCGAGGCGCCCCTTTGGACGGTCCCGTTGCGCCCTCTGCTCTGGTGAAACTGGGCACGCTGGGATTCGTAGTGCTGGCGCTGGCGTTCCCGTTGGCTTTGATACGCTCAGGCTTCATCGGATGGGCATTGGGCAGACAGTTTGAGGGTGGAATCAGCGAGACCGCATTGCGGCTGGACGGGATCCTAAGCCGGACCATCGACCCATTGACCAACCTGGGGTTAGGCATCCTGTTTTTCACAATCGCCCTGCTCCTTCTGGTCATCATCCGGTGGCTGGGCGAGCAACGCCGGGCCTATGGGAATCTGTCAGCCGAAGTTTCCGGAGCGCCCATCCCGCACCCCGGCACGGAGCCCCAGCTATGGCCCGCCCGGTGGGTAACCCCCTTCGCCATCTTCGGAATCTTCGTGATCGGGTTCTTCTTCTTCACGATGACCGGAGTGCGAGATCTTAATTTCAACCATCTTCTCAGTCTGCAGTTCTCCGGAGACACCGTTAGCGGCGCCTACCAGAGCGCGGTGCGGCTGGACCGGATACTGGGTCCCGTGATCGGGGCCACGCGCTTCATCGGAATCGCCTCCCTGTTCATGGCGATCGGCCTGGCCCTGGTAGCGATCGTGGTCAACCTGCGGGCAACCGCTTTGGCCCTACCCCAGGCGTTTTCCAAGCTCATCGGTGTAGCCGGCGGTGGGCCGGCGGACGATGACGATGACGAAGATGAGATGGGGCAATACGATCTGATGGAACTGGCTCCTTGGAATCTGTTCCGCCCACTTTTCCTAGGACTCTTGATCGTGATTTCCGGCACTTTACCGGTGGTGGTGTTCTATGGGTGGAGCATCAACCGGATGCTGGGAGAGCAATTCGCAGGCTCCGGTGCCGCCGGCGCAACTTCGGACCTCTACGAGTCCAGTTTCCTGGCAAACAACCTCTTCGGGGCCTCCCTAACGCCCTGGATGTTGTTCGGCATGGGCATAATCCTATTCTCTGTGGGCCGCTTCTTCTCCACGATAGTGGGATTCGTTGAAGCACGCCGCATGGTCATGATCGAGGGGAACCAGGCGATAGCTGAGGCGGTGTCATCTCCTGCCGTAGAACTGGTGAGCGGGGATTAAAAACTGGCATGGCGGCCGGTCGAAGCACCAAGCCCTGCCCGGCTGACATTGAGCGCCCAGTTGGAGTTGGCGATGGCCACAACGAATACAACACATCGGCTCAGGGCCTCTGATTCTGCTTCCGGCAACGTGGTCATAGCTCAGCCGGAAGAACGAGAATCGCACTCTGCTCCGAAGAAACTGCTGTCGATCATTACCGGTCTGATGGACATCATGGTTGACGGTCTGGTTCCCGTGTCCGCCAAACAGCACCGGTCCTACGACTTGATCGTCGTTGGGGCTGGCCCCGCGGGTACCTCCGCGGCGATCTGTGCGGCGAGTGAAGGTGTAAACACCCTGATAATCGAAGCCGGACAGGCCGAAGGCGGAGCCAATCTCATCGAGTGCATCCACGATTGTTCGGCTAATCCCCCGGGAATCACCATGGCGGGTTGGTCTGATTTGACCGAGGCGGGGGGCCGGCGATTTCTTCTGCACGTGCAGCCGGACTCGGCGGTCACCGGAATCAAGCCGGATGGCGGCCACTGGCAAGTGGAAACCAACCAGGGACATCGGATCGGAGCAAAGTCAATTATCTTGGCGCCGGGCCTGCGCCGCCGCCACCTCAACGTGCCGGGCGAGAAAGCGCTCATCGGCGTTGGAGTTCATACCTGCGCCAACTGCGAGGGACGGGCCTACGCCGGGAAGGACCTGGTGGTGGTCGGCGCCGGCAATTCGGGGATCGAGCAGGCATTATTTCTAGCCGCCTTCGCCAAGAGCGTCACGGTGGTGGAACAAGGCGCCAGGGCATCGTGCGGCCGGGTCCTCTACCGGCAGGCCAAAACACAGCCCAACATTACTTTCAAACTGAATTGCATCGTTCGAGAGTTCAAAGGTAACCAGAGGCTGAGTTCAGTGCTCGTGGAAGACGCCACGACCGGAGCATTCGAGGAACTTTATGCGGCCGCCGCATTCATAACCACCGGCCTTGAGCCGGACACCACCGCTTTTAAGTCGTCGGTGGACGTAGACCAAAGAGGGTTCATCAAGACCAACCGGGGCATGCAGACCAAATTGGCCGGGGTGTTCGCCGCCGGGCACGCCCGCTCCCGCAGCGTTCACGACGCTGAAGACGCAGCCGGTGAAGGCTACAGGGCGGCTACGTTGGTCATAAAATACCTGGATAAAGCGAAACGATGACCGAGAAACGCATCGGATTATAAAAAGGCCGCCCTAAGATGGGCGGCCTTTTTGTTTACATCATCCGTTACCTAGGGCTCACGATTTCTTTTGCCGCAACGGGGCGCTTACTTCATGAAGAAATCCCAGTATCTCTTTGTGCGACTGCCAGACGCTGGTCTCATGGTAGGAGATCCCTTTCTCCTTGCAGAATGACCGCACGATCAGTTGGGCCTTTTTGAGGTTGTTGCGGGGCATATTGGGGAACAGGTGATGCTCGATCTGGTAATTCAGCCCACCGTACCAGAAGTCGGCCAATGGGCTGCCCTTCACGTTCCGGGCGGTGAGTACCTGCTGATGCAAGAAATCCAAGTCGTTATCTTCGTCCAAGACTGGCATTCCCTTGTGGTTGGGAGCGAAGACCGAACCCATATAGAGCCCTCCCAACGCCCGGTGCACGGCGATGAACAGCGCGCCGTGCCAGGGACCAAGGAAGAAAAATATCAAACCTAAATAGGCGGTCAGCCCGGCAGCGACGAGGACCGGTTCTGTGATCGGGTACCGCATCCGCCCTTGGCGCATCTGGTAGACGATGCCGCCAAATAGCATGCTGAATGAGGTCAACATCAGCATCGGGTAAAACAGGACCGCCTGGTGCCTTACCGTGAACCTGCCGATGCCCCTCATGGCCATGGCTTGTTCTTGGGTGAAGGCCAGCAGAGAGACCTCGATATCTTGGTCAACATCATTGGTGTTGGGCGCCCGGTGGTGGGTATTATGCTTGTCCTGCCACCAACTGGGCGTCATCCCGGTCAGGAACCCCACAGTCAGCAGCACCCAATCATTGTGCCTGGCCTTCTTGAACATCTGGCGGTGTCCCGAGTCGTGTCCCAGGAACCCCAGGTTGGTGAACACGAAGGCCAGGTAAACGGCGTTCAGCATCTGGAGCCAGAGTATTTCGTTGAAAAACACCAACACAGCGACACAGGTTGCGACCATGGCCACCACGCTTGGAACCTTCCAGGCATAGTAGAGATATTGCCGCTCCAGCAGTCCCGCCTGCGTCACCCTGCGCTTCAGATCGAGGTAATCCCGGTCCCGTTCTCGTTTGGTAATGGGTTCCGCTAAATCGATGGCGGCGCTGGGACTAGGCGCGACGCCGACCGCGGACCCAATCGCATTTTCTATACTGATGGTTTCAATCTCCGGTGGCATTAGGCAGGCTCCGGCGGCTGGTACGACAAACTGGATATCTCCCGCCGGAGCCTATGACGCAGTATAACGTTTTGGCTCTGCGGCTTCCACCTACGGATTAACGCCTTTCGAGGAAACCAGCGACAGGTCTTTTTCATGCCAGGACCAGCCATCAACCGCCTTGGGCGGCTATTGGGGGTCGTCGCCGGGGATGTCAGCCGGGTTTTCAACGGGGTTTTCAGGGGGCCGGCTCTTGGACCAACTCCACGGCGTCACCCACCGATACCGTGCCGGGGGTGTCGACCGCGCCATAGACGCCGAAGTAGGGAGCGCGGGCGCTGGGCCGGTAGCTGAGCAGCAACCTGGGCACGTCGAAGTCCCGCTCTCCGGTCTCGGGGTCCAGGGTGGTGACGGCGCAGCGCGGGTCCGGGGCCACCAGCCTCAACCGCAATTGGGGTCCGATCTGGACCAGACCGCCCAGCCAGGTGTCTTCTTCATGGGGAGTGCAGCCGTCGATGAGGAAGTTGGGACGGAACCGCCGGCCCTCGAACTTCGGTCCGCCGCTGGCCTGACCGTTCAGGTGATCTATGGAAGCCTGGGATAGCAGCGAGACTGGATACTCATCGTAGCTTTCGCCGGGATTGTCGGTCTTGATCAGGCGCACCGGCGATCCGCAGAAGGAAGCAAGCGCCTCACTCCACGGCCCCGTGACCTCCCGGCCGGAAACCTGGCGGCCCCAGATCACGGTGTTCACCGCATCGCCCAACTCGGTTGGTCCGTCCACGTGTTGTCCGTCAGGGAACTGGAGTGTCAGGACTTCAGTCTCGGCGGAGTATTGGGCTTGGACCAAGACCAGGCGGCCCAGTTGGCGTTGGGTCAGCAACCGCCCCCCACCGTCAACCAGATGAAACCTGCGGTCCTCCACGATGCCGGAATATCCGACGGTCACCGAATGGGGCCGTGCCAGAGAAAGGGATTTCACGGGCGAGGTGAAGATCGCGGCGACCGTATGCAATGGAAACCCTCTCTATCGATGGCCGGTTTTACTGTCTTTCTTAGAGGCTATCTCAAAATCCTTGCTGGTTTGCCGACGGGCCCTTCGACGGGCTCAGGACGAACGGAAAACCGCGACGGCTATCCTAGAACCTGAGTCCTACCCCAACCGTTCGCCAATGTTCTCAACCGTTCGTCCGCGCCACCAACCGTTCGTGGTGAGCTCCGTCGAACCATGATTGCGCCAGCGTCCTTCGACGGGCTCAGGACGAGCGGGGGAGCCACCCCGCTTCCGTTCGTGGTGAACTCCGGCCGGACTCGAGGGTCCCGGTGGAATCGGACTTGTCGAACCACATTTCGGAATGGCTGCTCAGCCTTAGCCGGGGCGCGTGCCCAGCACGATGGGCAGTTGCTCCGATGTCCCGTCTTTATGGATCACGTCCAGCACGATCTCATCGCCTGGTCTGGTGTGTTTGGTCAGGTAGACGATGAGATCAGTCATGTCCCTTATCTTGGACCCGTTGATGCCCGTTATGGTGTCGCCGCCCAAGGAGTATTGGATCCCGTTGACAACCTCGGTCCGGTCGCTCCCGGTGAGGCCGCCGTCGTCCGCCGGGCTGTTTCGGCTCACGCTGATCACCAGCGCCCCCTGAGTGCCCTTGGGCAGTTCCATCAACTGGGCGACATCGGGCCCCACCGGCGCACCAGAGATGCCGAGCCAGGAATACTCATACTTCCCGTATTTGATCAGGGCGGGCACCACCATCTTGGCGATGTTGATGGGCACGGCCAGGCCAACGCCGGCGTTGCTGCCGGAGCGGCTGATTATCTGAGTATTGATGCCCACCACCCGGCCGCGCCGGTCCAGCAGGGGGCCACCGGAGTTGCCGGGGTTGATGGGGGCATCGGTCTGGATCACCTCGGGAACGGTGAACTGGCTGGAACCGCTGCGGAGCGTGCGGCCCACTGCGCTGACGATCCCGCTGGTCATGGTGAACGATTGTCCGAAGGGCGCGCCGATGGCCACGGCTAACTGGCCCACTCGAACGTCGTCGCTGTCGCCGAGTTCGATGGGGATGAGACCTTCTTTCACTTCCAACAATTCCAGGACCGCCAGGTCTGAATCAACGTCTCCGCCCAGCACCTTGGCCAGCACCTGGGTCCGGTCCGCGAATATGACGGTGACCGTCTCGGCCCCGTCCACCACGTGCTGGTTGGTGACGATACGGCCTTTGGTGTCCCACACGAATCCGGAACCCTCGCCCCGCTCCAAGAAATCATCGGGTACTCCGGGGATGTTGGGGAACTGGCCGCTTCCGTCATTCCCGTCACGCGCCTGAATGACCTGGATGTTGACCACTGAAGGCAGCGCCTTCAGATAGATCCGAATCATGACCGATTCTTGGGCTGCGACCAAAGCATCGGCTGCGTTGTCCCCGGCTATCACCGGCAGGCTGGGCTGGGTCGACTCCGCCCCCGAGGTCGAGGCCCGGTTGGTTTCAGTGGTGGTTTCAGGAGTGGCGGTGGCGTTGCCGCCGCAGGCCGCGATGATAAATAACATCAACCCCAGCGCTCCCGGGAGCAGCCAGGTCTTAAGGCTCTTCCTACCAGTCATCTTTAGGCGTTTCATTCTTTCTGGTGCAGGCCCCTGTTGGTCATTTTGCCAAGTTCCAATATACGAAATATACGTCTATTAATCACGCCCTGGATTTCGATAGAAATAGAACCACCGGTCTCTTCGACATCTGACCAGCGGTTTTAGCCCGTGCGTTTCTTGCCCGTTTTCTCCTCGAACAGTTGCCAGGTGAGATCGTTGAACGGGTAGTATTTTCCAGGCGAGCACTGCTCGATCTCCAATTGGGCTTTGATCACCTCTTCCACCTCTTCACGTTCGTGGGCGATGCGGATAACCTCGTCCACCACCGAGGCTGGCACCACCACGACGCCGTCATCATCGCCCACCACGGCGTCGCCGGGCCGCACCAAGACCCGGCCGCACTGGATGGCGTCGTTGACCTGCCAGGGCCAGAACTCGGCGGGACCCTGTTTGGCGGTGGTGTTGGCAGCATACACCGGGAAGCCGTAACCCTTGAGGGTGTTGCTGTCCCGGGCGGCGCCGTCGGTAACCAGTCCGCCGGCCTTCAGTTGCATCATGCGCAGGAATTTGATGTCGCCACCGATGGAACTGTATTCCCAGCCCATGGCGTCGATGACCAAGACCTCCTCGGGCCCGCACAGTTCGATGGCCACATATTCGGCCGATTGGTCTCCCTTGGGCTTGTCTCCAGCCAGGTCGGGCCGGTGGGGCACGAACCGTAGGGTGACCGCCCGGCCGGCCATGTGTTGTCCAGGTTGGAGCGGCTTGGCCCCGTGGATGAAGCTCATGGGCCAGCCCATCACCCAGAGGCCGTCGATCAGCGTCTGGGTCGGGATGGTCCGGAGCACCTCCAGAGTCTCGCTGGAGATTGGTTTGGCGTCGGGCATTGTTGGCCCCCTTTTTTGTTGGGTTGGTTGCAGTCAGGTCCTTCGACGGGCTCAGGACGAACGGTGAAGCCCCTTTTTTACGTTCGTGGTGAGCCCCCATCTCCGACAAGTCGAGAGTCTCCCCGATATATCGGGGGACCTAACCTTCCCCCTTGCGAGGGGGTGGGGATTCTGTTTGGTTCGCTCGATCAGGAGTCCACCTAAATCACCAGTTGGTCCAGGTGGTATCCGGTGTCGCCCAGGTTCGCCTCGGCGATCTTGGCCCGGGCGGAATATAGCTGCATGTCGTGTTCGACGGTGAACGAGATTCCGGCGAAGATGGAATGTCCGGCCTCGGTGGCCATCCGGCTCAATGTCCCGGCCTGGGCCTTCGCCATGGATACCTCTTGGCCGGCCGGCAGACCCTGGTCCAATCTCCAAGCCGCCTGATAGGTCAGCATCCGGACTCCGTCCACGGCGACTTTGAGGTCGGCGCAGCGGTGCTGAACGGCCTGGAACGTTCCGATGGGACGTCCGAATTGGACCCGGTTGCCGGCGTATTCCACCACCATCTCCAACACCATTTGGGCCCGGCCCAACGTCTCGGCGCATTGGGCCACGGTGGCCCGCTGCACCGCCCGGTCCAAAGCCGGCCGTCCTTGGGCGATCTCGCCCAGCACCGCGTCACCGGGCAGCGGCACGTCGTCGAACTCAACCAGGAACTGCGGATAGTTGGCGATGGACTCCATGGCGGTCTTGATCACGCCGCCGGCCTGAGCATCCACCAAGACCAGGGTTGTATCCGGCCAGGCCCCGATGGCGGGACGCGTCGCGCAGATGATGTGACTGGCCAACCCGGCGTGTGGAACGAAGAGACTTTCGCCGCTGAGGGTCAGGCCGCCATCCCGGGATGCGGTCTCTAGTTTTTCTCCTCTGGCCAGGGTCAATATAACTTCGCCGCTGACAACGCCGGGAAGCAGATCGTCCTTCTGACGGTCGCCACCGGCGTTCAGCACTATCTGGGCCGCCAGGACGGATGATGTGAGCAGCGGGCCCGGCGTCAGGGTGCGGCCGATCTCTTCAAACAGCACGGTCTGATCGGTGAGGGAGCCGCCGGTCCCGCCGTATTGCTCCGGCAGGGATATCCCCAGCCAGCCCAGACCGGCCATCTTCCGCCACAGGTCCGGCGCATGGCCGTCACCCGATTCCTCCACCGCCCGGACCAACGAAGCCGGGCACTCAGCCTCAAGGAATTCACGGGCGGAACGGCGCAGGATCACCTGTTCTTGTGTCAGGGCGAAGTCCATATTCAGGTTTCCTTAACGGGGCGTCACCGGGGCATGCCTAGCCCGCGTTGGGCGATGATATTCCGGTGGATCTCATTGGTGCCCGCTCCGTGCAGATGCATCGCCTCGCGGTGGATCCCTTCGATATTGCCCAGGAGCGGGGCCAATGGGGAGCCGTGGCGCAGAGTGGCGTAGGGGCCAAGCGCCTCCATGGCCATCTCGGCGAAACGCAAGCGTTCTTCACTGCCGTACAGGAATGCCACCGAAGCCTCGGCGTTGGGCACCGCCCCCGAACTCTGCATCCAGGCCACGTTCCAGCAGAGCAGCTTCCAAGTCTCCATGCCAAGCCGGCGTTGGGCCAGTTGATGGCGCACCATGGGGTGCTCGGCCAGGGGCTGTCCTCCATCGGGGGCGGACCCTTGGCAGAACTCGGCGAAATCGTCGAACACCCGCCGCACGTTGGCGTACCGCCACAGGCCGGACCGTTCGTAATCCAACGTAGTCATGGCGTGGTACCAGCCACGGTTCTCCTCGCCGATCAGGCACGATAGCGGCAGCCGGACATTATCGAAAAAGGTCTGGGCGGCCATCTCTCCATTGATGTAGGGCAGGGGCTGCAGGCTGATCCCCGGTGTCTTGAGGTCGGCGATGAACAGGCTGATGCCGCGGTGCTTCTGGGCCTGGGGGTCGGTGCGGGCCAGCAGGTACATGTAGTCGGCGTGGTAGGCGTAGCTGGTGAACATCTTGGAGCCGTTCAACACGTACTCGTCGCCGTCACGCTCCGCCCGCAGTTCCAGAGACGCCAGGTCCGACCCAACGTTGGGCTCGCTGAAACCCT